>DATJUG010000126.1:0-64259 GCA_035502635.1 Bryobacteraceae bacterium | reverse complement strand
AACGCATCGATGAAATAGACCGCCGCGGGCCGATGCTGCGGTCGGTGATTGAGGCCAATCCGGATGCGTTGGCAATCGCGCGAGCCTTGGATGAAGAGTACAAGGCCAAGGGGCCGCGCGGGCCGCTGCATGGGATTCCGGTGCTGCTCAAAGACAATATCGAGACCGGTGACAAGATGCAGACCACAGCGGGATCGCTGGCGCTGGTGGGAACGCCGGCGGCAAAGGATACTTGGGTCGCGGAACGTCTGCGTGCGGCAGGCGCGGTGATCCTGGGCAAGACGAATTTGAGCGAATGGGCGAATTTCCGCTCGACGCATTCGACCAGCGGGTGGAGCGGGCGCGGTGGACAGACGAAGAATCCCTATGCTCTGGATCGAAATCCGTGTGGGTCAAGCTCAGGATCGGGAGTGGCGATTTCAGCGAATTTATGCGCGCTGGCAGTGGGTTCGGAGACGGATGGCTCAGTGGTTTGTCCGTCGTCTATGTGCGGGATTGTAGGCATTAAGCCGACGCTCGGCCTGATCAGCCGGGCTGGAATCATTCCGATTGCGCACAGCCAAGATACAGCGGGGCCGATGGCGAGAACGGTGCGCGATGCCGCGCTGCTGCTGGGAGCAATGACGGGCGTGGATGCGCGAGACAACTCGACGCACGCGAGCGCAGGTAAATCCAAAACAGATTACACGCAGTTTCTGGACGCAAACGGCCTGCGAGGAGCGCGCTTAGGAATTGCGCGGCAGTATTTTAATATCGGCCCGGCCGTGACGGCTGTGATGGAGGAATGCATCGCGTTGATGCGGTCGGCTGGGGCCGAAATTGTCGATCCGGCGGACCTCTCAACGTTCGAAGCGTGGCGCGATACGGAGACGCAGGTCCTGCTCTATGAATTCAAGGCAGACCTGAACGCTTACCTCGCGGCGCGCGGGGCGGCCGTTCGGTCCTTGGCAGACTGCATCGCCTTCAATCGGGCGCACAGGGCCGAAGAAATGCCGTATTTCGAGCAGGAGTTGTTCGAGCAGGCGCAGCAAAAGGGACCGCTGACAGACAAGGCTTACAAGGACGCACTGGCGGTGAATCATCGCCTGGCGCGCAAGGACGGCATCGACGCGGTGATTGCAAAGTATAAAGTGGATGCGATTGTGGCGCCAACCGCGGGTCCGACGTGGCTGACGGACTGGGTGGCGGGGGATCGCGCGGACAGCGGCTGTGCATCGCCGCCCGCAGTGGCTGGTTATCCGCATATCACGGTGCCGGCGGGTTTCAAATTCGGGTTGCCGCTGGGCATTTCGTTCTTCGGGGCGGCGTGGAGCGAACCCAACTTGATCAAATTCGCGTACGCCTTCGAACACGCGCGCATGGCGCGGCGAAAGCCCGAACTTGCGGCCACGGTGAATTTCTACGCGTAGACGCAGGCGCTGGCCGCATCCAATACTGGATGGCGGAAAAGCACAGAGTTTTGATATTGGGCGGCGGCTTCGGAGGATTGTACGCGGCGCAGGCGCTGCGGCATGCTCCCGTGGACGTGACAGTTCTGGACCGGCGAAACTTCCATATGTTTCAGCCGTTGCTATATCAAGTGGCGACGGGATCTTTGTCGCCAGGCGACGTGGCGGCGCCACTGCGCGCCGTGCTGCGGAAGCAGAAGAACACGCGCGTGCTGTTGGAAGACGCGGTGGATATCGATCCGGCGGCCAAGCTCGTGCTGGTGAGAGACGGCGGTGAGATCGGGTACGATTCGCTGATTGTGGCGACTGGGTCGCAAAGCGCGTATTTCGGCCACGACGAGTGGCGCAAATGGGCGCCGAGCTTGAAGAGCGTAGAAGAGGCGACGCAGATCCGGCACAAGATTCTGCTGGCGTTCGAAGTGGCGGAGCGAATCACTGATCCAGCCGAGCGGACCGCCTGGCTTACGTTCGTGATCGTAGGGGCCGGCGCAACCGGCGTGGAGCTTGCGGGCGCCCTGGGCGAGATTGCGAACGAGACGCTAAAGCACGACTTTCGATCGATTCGGCCGCAGGATGCCAGGATCATCGTGGTGGATGGCGGGCACCGTCCATTGGCGAGTTATCCGGAAGACTTGTCAGAGAAGGCGGAACGCTCCTTGCTGAAGTTGGGCGCTCAAGTGCGGACCGGAGTGATGGTGACCGATGTTGATGGCGATGGGGTGATGCTGAAGACGAAATCCGGATCTGAGCACATTGCCTCCCACACCGTGATTTGGGCGGCGGGCGTAGCGGCTTCCGATTTCGGAAAGCAGTTGGCAAAGCGCACGGGCGCGGAAACCGATAAGCCGGGACGGATCAAAGTGGACGCGGACCTGACGATTCCAAATTACCCTGACATTTTCGTTGTAGGGGATCTCGCGTTAAGAACGGATGAGCATGGCAAGGCGCTTCCCGGTGTGGCGCAGGTGGCGATGCAAGGCGGAGCCTACGCGGCTAAGACCATTGTGAAGCGCATAAAAGGCGAGCACAATGTGAAGCCGTTCCATTATTTCAATAAGGGCGACATGGCGGTCATTGGACGCGCGGCGGCAGTAGCGGATATTTTCGGCCTTCACCTATCGGGGTTCATTGCCTGGCTGGTTTGGGTGTTCATTCACTTGATGTACATCGTGGAATTCCAGAGCCGCATCGTGGTGTTTGTGCAATGGGCATTCTTGTACCTCACCTTCAATCGCGGTGCGCGGCTGATTACCGGGACGGCGGCGACCGATGCAGTTGCGCGCGCGGAGCCGCTGACAAACCGCGCTGAAGCATAGCGCGAATCAGTGATAGCTTAAGATGCGATGGAGCTACTCATTTCGCACCCGGAAGGCGCTTCAAAAACCATTGAATTAAAGCAGGACATGCTCTCGCTGGGGCGTTCCTCGGATAACGATCTGGCGTACCCCGACGATCCGTGGCTTTCGCGCTACCACCTGTGCTTTGAACGCAAGGCGAATGGCTGGTTCGTAAGAGATTGCGAGAGCCGGAATGGAACCGTCCTGAACGCCAGGACGTTGCGAGAGCCCAAGCGGTTGCGGCCCGGAGACCGGCTGTACGCGGGAAACTTGACCATCGAAGTCCGCGAGAGGCCTGCTCAGAAACAGGTCATCACGTTTGTGCCGGACGAGCGCGATAGATCGACGCGCGAGGCGACCGTGGTGACGAGCCTGGATAACGTACTTCGAACCACGAGCGCTTCCGGACAGCAAGCCAAAGACAGTACGCTCAACACGGGGCGAGTAGTTCAGGCGCTGATTCACGCAGGGCAGGAGCTTGCCAGCCATCGGCCGCTTGAAGAAGTATTCTCGATGATCTTGACTTTGGCGCTGTCGGCCGTACAAGCCGAACGAGGCGTGATCCTGACACTCGAAAAAGGCGAGCTGATTCTGCGCAGCAGTAAAGGCGAAGGGTTCGCGGTGAGCACGGCGGTGCGGGACCGGGTGTTGCGGGAGAAGTGTTCGTTGATGGTGACGGACGCGCAAATGGATTCGGCGTTGCGGGAGCAGAAGAGCATCGTGCTGCATCGGGTGCGCAGCATGATGGCGGTGCCGCTGCAGACACGCGAGCAGGTGATTGGCCTGATCTACGTCGACAAGGGCGCGGTGATCCGGCCGTTCTCTAAAGAAGATCTGGACCTGCTGACCGTGATGGCGAATGTGGCGGCGATTCGGATTGAACATGCGCGGCTTGCCGAGATTGAACAGGCGGAGAAGTTGATGCAACTGGAACTCGCACAAGCCAGCGAGATCCAACAAAGCCTGTTGCCGGCGGAGGCGCCCGCGTGCCCCGGTTACGACGTGGCGGGGTACAACTTGCCCTGTCAGGCGGTGGGGGGCGACTATTACGATTTCCTGAGTTATAAGGACGACCGGCTGGGATTGGTGGTGGGAGATGTAGCCGGAAAAGGTTTGCCGGCAGCCATCATGATGTCGAGCCTGCAGGCCCGCGTGCAGATGCTATGCGAGACCCGGCCGGATCCCGCACAAGCGGTGACGATTCTCAACCGTGCGGTTGCGGAACGCTGCCCGCCCGGCCGCTTCATTACGCTCGTCTACGCATTATTGGAGCCGCGGACGGGCCAAGTAGGGTACAGCAATGCGGGGCACAATTATCCGATTTTGATTCGGGCAAGCGGAGAAGTGGAGCAGTTACGGCGCGGAGCCCTAGTCATGGGAATTCAGCCTTGGATCGAGTATGAGCTCAGTGAAACGTCGCTCGCGCCCGGCGACCTGCTGGCGCTGTACAGTGATGGGGTCACGGAGGCTCGGAGGGCGAGCGGAGAAGAGTTTGGGGAAAGTGGATTGACGGAATTTCTGACGGCGCGACGAACAGCGCCATGTTCCGAGGTAGTGAATTCACTGGCACAGCACGTGCGCGAATGGTGCGGCCAACCATCTTTCCACGATGACTTCACCGTGGTACTGCTCAGGAGGCTTGAAACGTAATCAGAAAGCAATAGACAGCATCCAACCGCCGAGACAGTTAGGTCAATAGAACCAAGGAGGAGACAACCCGATGCGTTTGATAACAGATTTCATTTTTTTGGTGCTGTTTTTCGTGTTTCTGTTTGGATGGCTTGTGGCATGGCTGGCGTTTCACGTTACGGTGGGATTAGTTCACATCCTGATCGTGATCGCGATCATTTTCCTGATCATCCATTTTGTGCGGGGACGACGCACGGTCTGACGAGTTGTGTCAGATTGAGCAATGCGTAGGGCCGTTGCGATAAAGCACCGGCCCCATAGATTGAGGAGGAAATTACTGCGGAGAAGTACTGGTGGAACCGGCTCCGGTGCTGGAATTAGCAGTGCCGCTGGTGTTACCTGTGCCTCCTGTACCACCGGTGCCATGACGTCTGCTATGTCTCCGGCTGCTGGTCGAGCCCGAGGTTCCGGAACTGCCGGTCTGGCCGTTCTGCATGGAACCACCTGTGCCGCTTTGTCCGGCGCTTCCGGCTTGACCTGCGCTCCCAGCCTGGCCAGCGCTGCCGGCGCTTCCCGCCTGGCCGGCACTTCCGGCGCTTCCCGATCCGCCGCCTGACGATTGCATAGGTAAACCGAATGCAACAAGCGGAAGGGAAACTGCGGCGAGAATGAGCGAGTAAAATGTCTTCTTCATACTTTCAACTCCTTTAGCTCGGTTATCAATTTGCCGCGCACAACGGACACCAACGCGCTAAAGCGAAGACGCACTGTGCACTCTACTAGGTAACTTCGCTCCGCATCGACTGAAAGTACGAGGCAGGAGCAGTTCCGTAAGATAGGACTCAGCCAGATAGCGCAGATTACCTAGACGTATTACGTACGAATTCACCGGCTTCAGGTGCTGATCGCGATCCGCCTTTGCGATACGCTATCCAGTTATGAGAAGCCGATCGGCGAACGGTCTGGTAGTCCTGCTGATGTCAGCCTTATCCGGAGCATGGGCGCAAACGGCGCCAACTTTGGGGCCGGAGCTAGACCAAAAAATTCCCGCAGCGCTCGCAGCCGCTGGCGCGCCCAGCGTCTCGGTTGCGGTGGTTCGTGACGGGCATGTGATCTTCGCGCACGCCTTTGGGAAAGCAGATATCGCGAAAGACCGGCTAGCAACCGTGGCCACGCGATACGCGGTGGGTTCGATCAGCAAACAATTTACCGCGGCGGGCTTGTTGTTGGAACAGGAGCAGGGAAAGCTTTCTCTCGATGACAAGGTATCGAAGTATTATCCGGATCTGACAAGGGCGGGCGAGGTTACTATCCGAGAGCTGCTGTCGCACACTTCCGGGTATGAAGACTATGCGCCGCAGGATTACTTGATTCCGGAGTGGACGCATCCAATTACGCCCGATGAGATTCTGAACCGATGGGCGAAAAAGCCGCTGAACTTCGATCCGGGAACGCAATGGCAGTACAGCAATACTAATTTTGTGCTGGCCGGTAAGATTCTCGAGAAGATTTCGGGCCAGGAGCTATTGCCGTTTCTGCAGCAACACTTTTTCGAGCCGCTGGGGATGACCTCGGCGGGCGATTGCGAAGTGCGCAATCCGGAGGACGCCACATCCTATACACGTTATGCATTGGGGCCGCCGCGACAAGTGGGCCGCGAAGCCACTGGCTGGTATTTTGCGGCCGGTGAGTTGTGTATGACGGCGCAAGACCTCGCCAAGTGGGACGTGAATTTTCTTCAGAAGAAGATTTTGTCAGCCAAATCCTACGAAGAATTAACGCGCGAGGTAAAGCTGAAGGACGGCAAGCCGACTCACTATGCGCTGGGGCTAAGCGTTGGCGAGTTCCACGGCACGCCGCTGATTTCGCACAGCGGCGAGGTGTCGGGATTCCTGGCGGCGAACAGCGTCCTTCCGGCAAAGAATGCGGGTGTAGTGGTGTTGTCGAACGAAGACGGCGTGAATCTAATCGGGCCGGTCTCGCAAATGATTCGAGCGATGCTGGTCGATCCGCCAAACGCCACTGCGGAGAAGCAGGACGCGCAGGTACGGTCGATCCTGCAAGGATTGCAACAAGGGCAGATTGATCGCTCGTTATTCACCGCGAATGCCGATTTCTACTTCAGCACCATGGCTTTGAACGACTATCGAAATTCGCTCGCTCCCCTCGGCAGATTGCAATTGTTGACGCGCCAGGCCGAAAACCATCGCGGCGGTATGACCTTCTTGGCCTACCGCGCGCATTTCGAAAAGAACACCATCGTGCTCAGCATCTATCTGACGCCGGACGGGAAGTTCGAGCAGTTCCTGGTGGAAGAGCAGTTGTAAACGCAGTTGGTTGCTAGGATCGTGATAAGCGATCTGCTGTCGCACAGCATTCCGCCTCATTTCCATGCTTCGACCTTTCCGCGGAGTGATGCCGCGCATCGCAGAATCCGCCTATATCGATGTGAGTGCGCAGGTGATCGGCGATGTCGCTATCGGCGAGCGCTCGAGCATCTGGCTGAACGTCTCTATTCGGGGAGACGTGAACTACATTCGCGTGGGTGACGAGACAAGCATTCAGGACAATACCGTTCTGCACGTGGATCGCGAGCTGTATCCGTGCATAGTTGGTAATCGGGTGACGGTGGGGCACAGAGTGGTGCTGCATGGTTGCGAGATCGCCGACGACGTGTTGATCGGCATCGGAGCAGTGGTTCTGAACGGAGCAAAGATCGGCGCGGGCGCGGTAGTGGCAGCCGGCGCGCTGGTCCCGGAGAGCATGGAGGTTCCGCCGGGGATGGTGGTGATGGGAATGCCGGCGCGCGTACGGCGCGAAGTGACGGCGGAAGAACGAGACCGTTTTCACAAGAACTGCAACAGCTACGTCCAACTCAGCGCAATCTACAAGGAAGAGCAGCGTTGATCCACAGTGTAAAAGGGATGCGCGACATCCTGCCGCCTGGGAGCGAGGTGTGGAACCAGGTGGAGGCGGCGGCGCGGCGCGTTTTACATCGCTTCAATTACAGCGAAATTCGCACGCCCATTTTAGAAGAGACGGCGCTGTTTGCGCGCAGCGTGGGCGAGGAAACCGACATCGTCAGTAAGGAAATGTATACGTTCGAAGACCGGGACGGAAATTCGCTCACGCTGCGGCCGGAGAACACAGCGTCCGTTTTACGCGCCTATATCGAGCATCGGTTGGATCAGCAGGCGGGATTGCAAAAGCTGTACTACATAGGCCCGATGTTCCGGCGAGAGCGGCCGCAGAAAGGGCGGTTCCGGCAGTTTTATCAGATTGGCGCGGAGGCGATCGGGTCGGATTCGCCAGCCATTGATGCGGAAGTGATTGAACTAGTGGTGGCGATTCTGCAGGAAGTTGGAATCGCTGGATTTCACCTGCTGATCAATTCCGTGGGGTCGAAGGAATCGCGGGGACGATACAACGATGCGCTGCGGGAAGCGCTAAGAGATGTTGCGCCGCGGATGTGTGAGGACTGCCGCCGGAGAGCGGAAACAAATCCGCTTCGCGTACTTGACTGCAAGGTGCCGCAGGACCAACCGATTATTGATCAGTTGCCGTCAATACTCGATTACCTGGACGAAGAAGACCGCGGGCATTTCAAGCTGGTGCGTGAGTTTCTGGACGACCGTGGGATTGAGTATACTGTGACGCCGCGGCTGGTGCGCGGTCTCGATTATTACGCGCGAACCACCTTCGAGATTACACACGGCACGTTGGGGGCGCAGAACGCGATCCTAGGCGGCGGCCGCTATGACGGATTGGCGGAGAGCCTCGGGTCGAATGTACCAGCGCCAGGTATCGGATTTTCGATCGGAGAAGACAGGCTGGTGATGACAGTGGAAGAGGCCGGCGCGCTGAAGGAGCAGATGCTCGACATATATATTGCGCCGATGGGCGATGCCGCGCTACGCCACTGCTTCGGATTGGCGGCGGAGATCAGGAAGCTGGATCTGGCGGTGGAGGTTGGAACCGAGCGCAAGCTGAAAAGAATGCTGGAGCTGGCGAATAAGTTAGGGGCGAGGCACACGCTGATCGTGGGCGATAACGAGATCGTCAGCCAGGCGTACACGCTGAAGAATATGGCGACCGGAGACCAGCAGACCCTCACACGCCGGGAACTAGTGAGCTATTTGGCGGTGGCGAAAAGATAGATATGGCGGAAGTGAAATTGGATTTTCTTGGGGCTTTGCGCCGGACGCACATGTGTGGCGAATTGCGCGCGGATGCTGCGGGACAGACAGCGATATTGATGGGCTGGGTTCACCGGCGGCGCGATTTAGGCGGCGTCATATTTATTCATCTGCGAGACCGCGACGGCATTACGCAACTGGTTTTCGATGAAAGCAAGAACGCCGAGGCGCATAAGCGCGCGCAAGAGCTGAGCCCGGAATTCGTGATTGCGGTGGAGGGCGAGGTGAAGCTGCGCAGCGCCGACACAGTGAATCCGAACATTGCGACGGGCGATATTGAGATTGCGGTTTCGAAGATCTGGATTCTGAATGAATCCCGCACGCCGCCGTTTCCGTTGGAAGACAACGTGGACGTGAAAGAAGAGACGCGGCTGAAGTACCGGTATGTGGATCTGCGGCGGCCGCGCATGCAGCGCAACATCATCATGCGCTCGAAGATTGCATTTGCGATACGCCAGGCGCTGTCCTTGCAAGGGTTTCTCGAGATCGAAACGCCTTTCATGACGCGTTCCACTCCGGAGGGCGCGCGCGATTACCTGGTGCCCAGCCGCGTGCAGCCGGGCACTTTCTATGCGCTGCCGCAATCGCCGCAGATTTTCAAGCAACTGCTGATGGTGAGCGGGTACGATCGCTATTTCCAGATCGTGCGCTGCTTTCGCGACGAGGATTTGCGGGCCGACAGGCAGCCGGAGTTTACGCAACTCGATCTGGAGATGTCGTTTCCCCAGGAGGAGCAGGTCTTTGGGGTGATAGAGCCGCTCATCGCGAGCGTATGCGAAGCGGCGGCAAAAACTGCGCCACGGGAAATTCCGCGCATCAGCTATGAACAGGCGATGCGGCGCTATGGAACCGACAAGCCGGATGTGCGCATTCCGCCGTTTCATTGCGTAGAATATTTGTTTGCGGGCGCCGAGTTGGTGCGGGACGGCCTGCCGCTAGTGGCCATTCATATTCCGAAGATCAGCGCGCTGAGCCGGAAAGAGCGCGATGAAATTAAAGCATTCGGGCAGGAGCGCGGGTTGCGCGTCTATGACGACGTGAAGCGGTTGGAGCGCGATTTCGCAGAGCCAATGGCGAAGGTGCGGGAGCGTGTCGGGCCGGCCGACGACGATTTGGTAATGCTGGCGTCGTGGGCCGGTGAGAAAAAAGGCGCGCTCCCCGAGCGAACGATGTTGCTCGCGTGCGGACAGCTTCGCCTCTTTATTGCGCAGAAGTATAACGACCGCCACAAGCTGCTGGATCCGGAGACTTTCAAGTTTCTATGGGTTGTCGATTTCCCGATGTTCGAGTGGGACGAAGAAGAACAGCGATGGAACGCGGCGCATCACCCGTTTACCTCCGTACACGATGAGGACTTAGACAAACTGACCAGTGATCCGGCGCATTGCCGGGCGAAGTCATACGATCTGGTGTTGAACGGCGTCGAACTGGGTTCCGGATCGATTCGTATTCACCGGCGCGATGTGCAGTCGAAGGTGTTTGCCGCGCTTGGCTTCAGCGAGGAAGAGGCGAAGCGGCGATTCGGCTTCTTGCTGGAGGCGCTGGAGTATGGGGCCCCGCCGCATGGGGGAATCGCGCTGGGACTGGACCGGCTGGTGATGCTGCTGGCGGGCGAGCAATCGATTCGCGAAGTGATTCCGTTTCCAAAGACTGCCAAGGCCGCGGATCTGATGTGCGAAGCGCCGTCCCCGGTGCCGGAGCGGCAATTACGGGAGTTGGGTATTCGTTTGGCCAAGCCGTAAGCCAACACTCACGGCTTCTGGTCCAGATATTTGATCATCAGCACCGCGTTACCGTGCTCGTTGTAAATTAATTCGTCGGCGATCTGCTTCACAAGCAGGATCCCGAAACCCCCGGGGCGCAAACCCAATGCCGAACGATACGCTGTATGCTTCAGTGGATCTTCCGGCGGATTATTGACGGCCGCGTGTGGAACGCTGCTCAGTGAGAAACCAGGGCCCGCATCCCGGACATGAAACAGCAGCATACGAGGAGTTCGTATATAGCCAATTTCTATTCCGCGCGTGGGCTCCACTCTCGAGCCGTGCTCGATCGAGTTTCCCAGTAACTCCTCGAACGCCATCGCGAGCTTGTCGCATAAGTCCTCGTGCATGTCGGTTAACTGCGAGCGAAAGAAATCGGCGACGCGCTGCTTCAGCTCCAATTCGGGCGTAATCGTCAGCGAGATCCAAGCCGGGTCGGAAGACCGCACCTCGATTCGCGGATCGCCGGCAAAGGCCTCTCTGGCACTCACCTTTTGGGCGTTCGAATCGGCAGGCATCGAAAGTGTCATCATCTCATTTCCGCCCACAGATGCGATAGCGCGTTACAAAACTAGAGATGATATGGTCGAAGAAGCGATCCATGCGGCTCCCGGTCCTTTTGTGCCTACTGGCGTTAAGCGCGGCTAGCGTGTTGGCATCCAAGAAAGTGGTTTCGCCCAGCACCAGCGCCAGCAACGAGCAGGTTGACATCGTGGCAACCATCTCACTGACCGAAGACGAGGTCAGTCAAAAGCTGGGCGGCGAAGATGCCGGTCCCGGAATCGTCCTTCTGGATGTTCGCGTCACGCCGAAGACGGACAAGCCGATTCGAATAAGTCCGGACGATTTCACCCTGCTGGCGCACGATGATGGAGAGCGCTCGCAGCCATTCGATCCTTCCGAAATAGCCGGCGAGGGCGCGCTGGTGGAGTCGGTGAAAACTGGCGGTGCGGGGAAGAAGACGTCGGGAATGATCGGATTCGGAGGAATGATCGGCGGAGGCAGCGGCGCTTCGCCGGGTAATCCCCGGCCGACCGCGGTAAGCTCCAAAATGGATACCAAGAGCGAGGGCAATCCCAACCTTCTGAAAGCCCTGAAGGCGAAACAGTTTCCTACCACTGAATCGATTGAGCCAGTGGAAGGATACCTGTACTTCCGGCTCGACGGCAAGCACAAGCTGAAAAATCTCGAAGTGCTCTATCGAGGCCCGGCCGGGAAGCTGGACCTCGAATTTCAGCACTAACGCGTTCGTTGGAATCGCGCACAGCGGCCTGCGCGCTGGCGTCTACTTCGCCTTTTCGATGGAGTCGATCTTCAGACTGTCTCCATCCATGGTTCCGTTAATGGTCACGTTCTCGCCGGCAAGAGCGACCGCTTTGTCCTTTGAAGCAGCGTCGATCTTGATGACCTTCCCGTTGCTGACCAGCACAGGATCGGAACCGCCCTTCAGGCATTTCTTGATACATGCGGTGTTGGCGGCGCTGGGGCTGCTGTGCGCGGTTCCGCAATGCGACTCAGAGATGTATCCTGTCATCTCCTCCGCAAAAGCGCCGAACGAACACAGCGACGCGGCCAGAATGGATGCAAAAACCAGCTTCTTCATTCGAAACTCCCTTCCTTTTATAAATACGAGAACTATTCTATATCGGATGAGCGGGCGTCCGGCATCCACTTGTTCGCCTCACTATATTTCGAGAATGACCGGCATGATCAGCGGCCGCCGCTGTGTCTGCTTATTGAGGAAGCGTTTGAGATCCATCCGAATCTTCTCCTGCATCACACCCCAGTCTCCGCGCTCCTCAGGGGTTGAAGTTTCGAGTGTTCGCGCGACCACGGCGCGAGCCTCTTGCAGAACGCCAGCGCCTTCACCGACAAAGCCGCGGCTGACGATCTCAGGAAGACCCTCGCTCTTCCCGGTGTGCTTGTTGATGGCTATGATTGGCAACACGAAACCATCTTCGGAAAGGTGGCGGCGATCCCGGATGACAAGGTCCTCGACCACGTCGTCGAGAGATCCCGAATCGATGCACACTCGCCCTACTGTGATTTTTTCGCCGCGCCGCGCGCCGGCGTCGTCTATTTCGAGCGTGTCGCCGGTTTCAAGCACAAATGTATCCTCGAGCCCTGCGAACCGCAGATGCTGAGCGAGCGAAGCGTGACGCGAGAGCTGCCGGTATTCGCCGTGAATCGGAACAAAGAACCGTGGGCGAACCAGGTTCAGAACCAGTTTGAGCTCCTCTTCGCTCGCATGGCCGGAAACGTGCACGGGCGGGCTCATGCTGCCATAAACCAGATCGGCGCCGCGATGCGCGATGTGGTTCATCATGCGGTAAATGGCTTTTTCATTTCCAGGAATGATTCGCGAGCTCAGGGCTACCGTATCGCCCGGCTGAAGATAGAGATGTTTGTGGTTGTCTACGGCGACCCTGGATAACGCCGACATCGGCTCGCCTTGCGTGCCCGAAACAATCACCGCGACCTTATCGGGCGGCATTTGCATGATGTCCTGCGGACGCAGCAGTGTGGAATCGGGAATGGATAGCAGCCCGAGACTGTGCGCGATTTCAGTCACGTTCAGCATGCTGCGGCCGAGGAAAGCCACCTTGCGGCCGTATTCGTCGGCGAGATCGAGAATTTGCTGAAGCCGGTGAATCGAGCTGCTGAAGCAGGAGATGATCAGCCGGCGCTCGGAGCGGGTAAAAAGTTCTTCGAGCCGCGGGCGCACCGCTCGCTCGCTCTCCGTATAGCCGGGGCGATCGACGTTAGTCGAATCGGACAAGAGGAGTAGAACGCCGCGCTTCCCGTAGTCGGCCAAGGTATGCAGATCGAACAGCTCATTGTCGGTGGGGGTCGGATCGACCTTGAAATCGCCGGTATGAATAATGACGCCCAGAGGAGTTGTGATGGCAAGCGCGACGGAACTCACAATCGAGTGAGTAACTCGAATCAATTCGATCTGGAACGGCCCCAGCGTGATTCGGTCGCCCGGTTTGACGGTGTTGAGATTCGCTTCTTCGAGCAGCTCATGCTCGTCGAGCCGGCGCTCCACCAATGCCAGGGTGAATTCGGTTCCATAGATAGGGAGATTTAACTGCGCGAGGAGAAACGGAACGCCTCCAATGTGATCCTCATGGCCATGGGTGAGAATGAGGCCGCGAACCATGTGCGAGTGCTGCTCAAGATAGGTGAAATCGGGAGTGACAATATCGACGCCGAGCAGTTCGGATTCGGGGAACATCATGCCCGCGTCAACGACGATGATGTCGTCTCCGTAGCGCAGGGCCATGGAGTTCATGCCGAACTCGCCGAGGCCGCCGATGGGAATTACTTGCAGATGTCGATCAGGCATGGTTATCGCTTTGTCTTTCAGCGAAGATGCTAAAGGGTAACATTACGGCGCGCCTGAGCTGATGGCCACTTTAGCGTGATCGACCCAGGTTTCGTACACGTAGCGGTCGCGCTGCGAATCCCACACGGCTTCGGGGATGGCGTGCAGATCGGCGCGCGGCACTGCGGGAATGTCCGTGCTCAGAGCAAGCGTGCCGCCCTCGCCGTCAGGGTTCGTCACACTGCTACCGGGCGGGTTCAGATTATGAGCGACCGCCCAATCGAGGACGTTTGTTTCCGGCATGGCTTGAATCTGCTTGCGAGTCCAATCCCGAAACTTCAACTTGTCTTCCAGCCACAGCGCAACAGGTTTGGTGACGAAATACGGGCGGTGACCGCCTCCCGGCGCGAATTCGTAACCGAAAACATCTTTTGACGTACCAACCTCCGCGATGGTTCGTTTGCGCAAGTCTGCGAAGAAATCTTCTCCGTGATGCGGAATATCCACCACCCCGTCGGCTGAGCCGTTGAAGACCAGCGTGGGGCCGCGCTTAGCGTTCAAAGCGTAGAGTATGGCGCCGCGGTCACCCAGAAATTTGAGCGACTGATAAGGAATGGCCTGGCACATTTTTCTGCTGCCGTCCCAGTAGCCGCCGGGGCCATCCAGGTCGCCGCCGCCCACCAGTACACAGACATGAACGCGCGTATCGATAGCACAGGCTATCGAGCTGATGAACGATCCCATGGAATAACCCATTACGCCAATGCGCTTGGGGTCGACGTCGCGCCGCTCAGCCAGGTAATTGACCGCTTGCATCACGTCGGTGATCATCAATCCGCCCATGCGCCGCGCCATGTCTTCCGGCGGGATGATCTCGTCATGCTGCAGAGTGTTCGATTCGCGGAGCGCGTTGCGCTCATATTCGCCGATAGGGTCATAAGTGAGGACCACTGCGCCCGCGCGCGCATATAAAATACCGGCCCAATACGCGTACCACGAAGATTTATCGCCACCGTGGCCATTTACCACGACCAGCGCAGGATGCTGCGCAATGGTGGCGCCCGCCGGATGATAGACGATGGCAGGCACGCGGAGACCATAATCGGTTGCATAGGAGATCCGATCGGCCGTAACGCCCGAAGCGGGCGTGAAATGGTCGTATGATTTCGATTCGAGACTGGGCAGCGGCTCCGGAATGTGAAGTGTGGTTCTGATCTGTTGCCGCAGTCCCTGCCAGTCGCGATGAGTGGCGCTGAATGCGTTGACGGCGGCTGAAAGGCCGAGAAGGAGTACGAGAAAGCGCAAGATTTATGGTATCTAGTCGCGAGGTGTAAACGGATAATAAAGTATGGCGAAAGCGAATCGGAATGCACGCGTGCTGGTGCCGTTCCGGCATGAAAAGAAGTTGACAGCTTACCAAGATGCCATTCGCGCCGCTGGTATGGAGCCGGTTCCGGCTTTCGTCGGTGGTACGGTTGCTCTGAACGGCGCTGTGGGCATGTTGCTGTTAGGCGGCACGGATGTGAACCCGAAACGGTATGGCGAAACGGCGCGCCCGGAGACGGACGAGCCCGATGATCAGCGCGATGAGGTGGAGCTGCGGCTGATTGAAGAGGCGCTGGAGCGTGATCTGCCGATTCTCGCGATTTGCCGCGGCTTGCAAATTCTGAATGTGTACCACGGCGGAAGCTTGATTCAGCATCTTTCTGCCGTCAAGACGCACGATGTCGAGGCTGAGGACAAGGGCGCACAGGCGCACGAGGTCGCCATCAAGGCAAACACGCGGTTGGCGCACATTGCAGAGACGGAGCGGTGGCGCGTCAATTCGCGGCATCACCAGGCGGCAGACAAGATTGGCGCACACCTGCGAGTTTCGGCGCGAGCTGTAGATGACGGGACCATCGAAGCGCTCGAGCGCCCCGACAGGCGCTTCGTAGTGGCTGTGCAGTGGCATCCCGAAGACCAAGTGCGGCGCGACCCGGAACAGTTGAAGCTGTTTCGCGCGTTTGCGGACGCGGTGTTAGATTCGTAGAGTATATGGCCACCACAACTGCTGCCCATATTTCAGTCGAGCAATATCTGAAAACCGTGTATCGCCCGGATTGCGATTACGTCGACGGAGTAGTGGAGGAGCGGAATGTGGGAGAAGTCGATCACGGATACTTGCAAACAAGACTCGCTTATTTTTTCATGAGTCGCTTCAAGGAAACAGGCCTGCTTCCAATCACTGAGGTCCGGATGCGAGTGCGGGAAAACAAGTATCGAATTCCCGACGTGATGGTCACCCGCGGTAAACCCGACGAACGGGTTGTTACCAGGCCTCCCGTGCTATGCATCGAGATCCTGTCATCGGAAGATCGAATCGCGCGGATAAATACGCGCATTCAGGATTATCTCGAATTCGGGGTGCCTGTTGTCTGGCTAGTTGATCCCGAAGAGCGGCGGTTGTGGATTTATCGGCCTGGCGTTCCCTTCGAGGAAGTAACTGGATCTGTCAAACTCGACGGCACCTCCATTGAAGTTCCTTTCTCAGAGATTTTCGACTAACTCCTATGGCACAGGTACGCGGAATCGGCGGAATTTTCTTCAAATCTGAAAATCCGGATGCGCTGTACGCCTGGTATGAAAAGCACCTTGGCATTGCGGTGCAACCGAATGTGGGCGCAATGTTCGCGTGGCGGCGGGCAGACGATACCTTGAAGGAGGAGGTCACCGTATGGTCGGTCTTCCCAGCTTCGACTAAGTATTTCGAACCGAGCAAGGCTCCGTTCATGCTTAACTACATCGTCGATGATTTGGATGCAATGCTCGCACAGTTGCGCGCGCAAGGCGTGACGGTAGATGAACGAGTGGCGCGATCCGACTACGGCAAGTTCGGCTGGGTCACCGACCCCGACGGGAACCGCATCGAGCTCTGGGAGGCACCACCAAGCGCATAGGGCGGCTGATCTGGCTAAGCCTTAAGCGGCTTATCGAGTCCTTTCCAGCTCTTCTCATCCCAATACTTGACGCGGCCTTCGCGGTAAGAATCGACAGCCAGGCTGATCAAGATCTGCGCATGCGCGGCGGTTTCCACATCCAGATGCGGTTTCTCGCGGGTGCGCATAGATTGCAGGAAATTGCCGATATGGGCCTGCATCATGCTGTACTGCTCGACCGGGATTCGAATCTCCTCGGCGCCGAATTTGTAATCGGGGAAGGGATGGCGGCCACCTTCGCCTTGCGCGCGCACCAACTCGGGGCGCACCACGATGTCGGGAGTCGGTTCTTCGAACTTCCCGTGCTCAACCATGATGATGGTGCCTTCATGGCCGCGAATCAGGCCAGGAATGTGCTGGGAGTTCGCCATGGAAGAACTCAGGACCAGCGAATGGCCTTCCGGATATTCCGCCAGAATGTGGAACGTGTCGGGGACTTCGCGATCGTTCTGAAAGATATATTTGCCGCCCGAGGCCGTAACCTTCGCCGGATATTGCGGCTTGTCCCAACAGATGTTCAAGGGCGCGACGACATGGAAGAACAGGTCGGTCGCGATACCGCCTGAGTAATCCCAATATTTGCGGAAGCGGAAGAAGCGGTCGGCATCCCAAGGGCGCGAAGGCGCGGGGCCGAGCCAGGTTTTCCAATCGACGTAATTCTCGCCCTTGCCGTCGGGACTGGCATCCCGATCGATGGGCCAGTTCCATTCGCCTTCGATCGAGTTGCGATGATAGGAACCCTGGCTCATGATCATTTTGCCGATCATGCCATCGGCAATGGCCTTTTTCGCTTTCCACCATTGGTCGGCTGATGTCGTTTGCGAGCCGACCTGCAGCACGCGCTTGCTCTCGCGCACAGTGTCCATCAACTCCTTCGCTTCCTTAATGGTGTGGCACATCGGCTTTTCGAGGTATACGTCTTTGCCTTGGTCCATGGCGTCGAGCGCGATGCGGGCGTGCCAATGGTCGGGAGTGGCGACAATGACCGCGTCTACGTCAGGCAGCGCGAGCAGCTCGCGATAATCCAGAAACTGCTTGGCCTTGTAGAGCTCGCCCTGGGCGCGCTTTCGTTTTTCATATACATCGCAGACGGCGACGATCTGGCAGGCGTTGTTGTTGTCCGCGGCGTACTTGGTGAAGGATCTCGCATCATCGGTTCCGCGGCCACCGCAGCCAATCAGGCCGATATTGATGCGGTCATTCGCGCCCAAAACCCGCGAAGGGTTCAGTTTATTGTTGGCCTTCGCAAACGCCTTATTGGCGAGGGCAACGCCGGCGCCTACGGTCGCGGTACGCTTCAAGAAATCGCGGCGATCAAATTGGTCCTGAGACATGTGAATTCCTTTCGACGGCGCTACCCACTCAACAAGGCTGCGCGCCGCGGCTCTATGAGAAGTCTACTGCACGCTGTGAGCGAGTGTGCTCGCCTATGCCGCTCTGGGCGGTCTGACGATGAAGGGCAGAACGGCGGAAACCAGCAGCACGATCGAGATAATGTGTAGCGCTCCGCCGTACTCGTTGGTGGCTTGCTTCCAGTGAGCGATGAGCAGCGGGCCGAAGACGCTCGCGAATCCCCAGGCTGTGAGCATGAGGCCGTAAATAGGGCCGACATTGCGGGGACCGAAGTAATCGGCGGTGAAGGCTGGCATGGTGCCGAACCCTCCGCCATAGCACATGAGAATGATGAAGGTAACGGTGAGCAGGATGGCAGCGGAATGAATCCCTGGATAAAGCCAGAACAAGACGGCTTGGATGAGGAACATGATCAGGAACGTCATTCTGCGCGTGGCCAAGTCGGAGACCCAGGCCCAAAACACCCGGCCAAGCGCGTTCCCCATGGAAGCGATGCCGACCATACCCGCGGCGACCGTGACCGTGACAGCGGCGAGGGTCCGGAACAAGGGCGACTCTTGAGAGATGATCGAAATGCCCGCGGAAGTGTTCAGGAATAACAGCAGCCAAAGAACCCACCATTGCCAAGCCCGCAAGGCCTCGCCGAGGGTGTAATCGCGCGTGGCGCGCTGTGAGGTTTGCAGTGCGCTGGGCGTCCAGCCGGCGGGCCGGTAATCGGGCGGCGGGTTGACCAGGAAGTAACCCGCAATTACTGTTACGACGAGATACCCGATACCGAGGTAAGCGAACGTGGAGAGGACGCCCACGTTCTTGATTAAGTACGCCGCGACGGGTGCCGTAACTAATGCGCCAGCGCCGAATCCTCCGACCGCGATGCCAGTAAGAAGGCCGCGCTTATCTGGGAACCACTTGACGAGCACGGCAACCGGAACAATGTAACCGAAGCCAAGGCCGACGCCGCCGATGACGCCATAGCTGAGATAGAGCCACCACAGTTTATTTGCAGAGAAGCTGGCTAGAAAGACTCCGAGGCCGTACAGCGCCCCTCCCGTGATGGCCACAATACGCGGCCCACGCTTGTTCAGCCAAAGGCCGCCAAAGAACGAGGCGAACCCCAGTACGAAAATTGCAATCGTGAAGGTGAGGGTGACTTCCGAGATCGTCCAGTGGAATTGCGCCATTAATGGATCCCGGAACACGCTCCAGGCATAGACCGCGCCCAGCGCGATTTGCATGAAAACGCCGGCTAACGCAATTCCCCAACGGTTCGTTGTCTGCATACGTAGCAGTTGTATCTCAAATATGTTTCAATTTCGTAACGCGCGGTCCAGATCGGATCGGTCGTCGAGTAAGATCCAAGCCTCGATCGACAATGGCAAGCTACCGTTTCGAAGCAGATCGTCGTGGAATTGTTTCAAGCTAAACTGGCTGCCTTTGCGATCCCGGTACTGACCCAGCAGGCGCATAATTTCGAACTTACCTGTGATATAGGTCATCTTCTGCGTGGGTTCGCTGGCCGCGCCCGCCGCTTCGCCGGTTGCCGATTCGCGATCGAGGCCGCCGGCGTGCATGAAGTAGTCGACCGCCTGGTCGAAGGTCCAGCGGCCGGTATGAAGGTTCACGTCGACGCCGACGCGCGCTGCACGATATCGCGAGAGCCGCAGAATCTGACCCTCCGCGGCGGAGCCCGGCGCGTAGAACCCCCGGCGCAGCAGCATCTCTTCGGTATAGAGCGCCCAGCCTTCGACGAAGACGCCGTCGTCGTGGTGGCGTCGAATCTCATCCTGCAGGTGATTGGCGATGGAGATCTGCAGGAAGTGGCCCGGTATACCCTCGTGGCCCAGGATCGGCCGCGGCTCCTCAATGGCGGCGCGGATGTAGAAGTTCTGGCTATCTGGTGAGTAAGTAGGAATGAAGTAAAAGCCGGTGCTGTCGTGATCGTAAACACCTGGCGGATTCATGAAACCGCCGGGGCTGGTGGGCTTGAATGCTTCGGGAAGCTGGCGGATCTGGAAGGCTCCGATGTAAGCCGGAATCGTGATGAGGTTTTGCTCTTTCAGGAAGTGCAGGATGTCGCGAAGACGGCTTTCATAGGCATTTAGAAACTCTTGCTGGTTGCGTGGGATGGAGGCGCTGCGCGCCGGATTCGGATTCGCCATGTCGGGATTCGGAAGCAGCGCTTCGAGCCCGCGGTAACGTGCGAGCTCGGCTTGACCCAACATATCGAGTTGTGTCGCCGTGATAGGCAGAAGATAGACGTGGCGGAGAAAGTACTCGTAATTGTCAACGCCCATGGGTTGAAAGGGCGGCATCGCGGCAAGGTGCGATTCAAGCTGGTCGGCGAAGGAGTGAATCGCGCGCAGGGCGGCATCGCGCGCCTGGTTGAACGCGCGGCTTTCATTCGCATCGAGACTCGCGGCAAGCGTGGCCAGGCTCGTATTGAACAACGGATCGGTGGAGCGTGCGGATTCGATGGCGAGCTGCGCATACAAGCGAACCGGTTGCGTGAGATTCTTGTTTGCTTCGGCGAGCAGCGCGGGCATGGCGCGCAGACGTGCAGTGGCTGCAATAGCGCGATCGCGAGGTGGTGCGTAATCTTTCTTGAGGAGCGAGAAGATGGCGTTGCTGCATTCGTTCACGTAAACCAGCGGGTTCGCCTCTTCCGGATGAAGCACGCGGGCCTCGAAGTCGGGGCGCTCGAGTTCGGCGCGAAACAGGATGGCATCGATCTGGTCGTCCTTCGCCCAGACGCTCGTGTCGAGTGAGCGTATGTGTTCTAGCAAATTGTGCACATAATGGCGCCGCTCCACTATGGCGTCGTGCGAATAATCGCTCAAGCGATTGTCCCAGGTGTGCAGCCCTTCATCGCTGGCTGAGACAGGGTCATTTTGCGCCTTCCATTCGTAATAAGCGTGAGCCCAATCGCGGAGCTGTGCGGGAGAGTTTTCGGCTGGCGCGTGCATAGGAAGAAAAGCGGCGAGCAGGATGGAAGATCGGACAAGTGAAGGCATTCTTATTTAGAATGCCCCATGCGAGACTGACTTAGGCAAATGAGAGAGGAACTGCTCGAGCGGATCGAGCACGCGCGCGCATTGCTTCGCGAGGCCAAGAACGTGACTGTGCTGAGTGGCGCGGGCATTTCGGCCGAAAGCGGCGTTCCTACATTTCGCGGCGCCGCCGGACTATGGAAGCAGTTTCGAGCAGAGGACCTGGCAACGCCGGAAGCTTTTCGGCGTGATCCGTTGTTGTGCTGGGAATGGTATAACTGGCGCCGCACTGTGCTCTCAACCGTTCGCCCGAATCTGGGCCATTACGCCCTCGCCGAACTGGAACGCCGCAGCCCCGAATTCACATTGATCACGCAAAATGTGGACGGTCTGCATCTCGAGGCTGGAAGCGAGAGAGTCCTCGAAATTCACGGCAGCATCTGGAGCCTGCGTTGCACAGAATGTAAACGCGAATGGATAGACCGGAGGGTTCCATTGGAACGCCTGCCGCGATGTGCAACCTGCAACGGTCTCGCGCGTCCGGGCGTAGTCTGGTTCGGCGAAAGTTTGAATCTGCAGACTTGGGCGGCGGCCGAGCAAGCGGCTTCCTCAAGCGATCTATTTCTGGTGGTGGGCACTTCGGCAGTGGTCTATCCGGCCGCGGGTTTGGCGCCGTTGGCACGCTCGGCGGGCGCGAAAGTGGTAGAAGTGAACATCGAGCCCACACCCATGTCGGGCCTGGTGGATTGCGCCCTCACGGGTCGCGCTGGCGAGATTCTGCCCGAGCTGGTTGCAGCGGGCAAGGCGCTGTAGGGGCTCCGCGCCTTCATCCAACGTTCATCTTGTATCACTGTCTTTCGCTGGAACAGCGGTGCCGTCGCGCCACATCGAAATGCCAGAAGCGAAAAGCTTCTAAGGAACTCGATAAGGAGGGTCTCATGCTTAAGAAATTGGAAGCGCACAGGGCGTTCGGTGCCCGTTGTGCGCGTTTAATCGAAGCGCACAGGGCGTTCGGTGCCCGTTGTGCGCGTTTAGTTAACAACGGCGGCATTTTGGCCTTGGTGCTGGCAGCCGGGATGGCAGTGCTGCAGCCAGTCAGCGCGCAGGCGGCAGATTTTCACGGCCGCGACGGCCATCAAGCCCAAGCGCGCATCGAGCGCGATGGCAGTCGAGGTCGCGTCGCCGAACGAGACCGCGACATCCGTGATCGCCACGTCTGGTACGGCGGCCGCCGCGACGGCGGTTACGTCTATTTCAACAACGCGCCCGCACCTGCGTACGGGTATCAGTACGGCTACACCGCATACGGTTATCCAAGTTGTCCGCGATAACTGAACATTTGCTCATCGCTCGCGGCGCGTCTTGAGCCTTGCCCCAGGGCTCGTTACGGCGTTCCGCGGGCGATTCATAGGGGTTGGAAAAGCGTGTATCACGCGCCGCAAATTCTTTCCCTCAGAACGGTGCTAGCTTCGCCGAGCCGAACACCCGGTGGAGCCGCTCATCGTAAATAACCACGGCGTCGTACTTGTTTAGATCCGTGGCAGCCGGCAAATTATAATTCTGATCGCCTTGATTGTGCTTCAACGGCCCACAATCGACGCTGTCGAGATCGCCCTTCACCATGTCTTCTGTCAGGTTCTGATTGTCACTTCGCGCAAGCACAATGTGAAGATCAGCGGCGTTCTGGGTTATAAAGTCGGTCAGGCGAAGATACTCGTTGCCGCCGGGACCCTTGTAGATGGTGGCACGCCCACTTGTTTGATGCGCTTTGTCCTCGAATCGTCCCGTAAGGAGCGGCTGAGGACTCCCGCTCGTATCGAAGGGCGCGGCCTCATTTACTTTCTCAGTGATCCAGAGTTTCTCCGGCCGGAAAGCCCACCAGAGTGCGACAAGAACCGCGAGACCGGCCGCGGCCAATATCCATTTCCGCCGTAAGAGCCATGCGCTTGTGTTATTGGTCATAGATGTCCGCTGCCTTATTGATTCGGGCCGCCAGTTTTTTCAACAAACTCCGGGCAGCCCGATTCCGTTTTGTAAAGTGCTCAGAACTTCTCGAGCGGAGCCGCGCCAAAGTTCGCATTGAACCGCTCGCAGTAAATAGAGACGGTTTGAAACTTCTTCAGGTCCGTTCCCGCGGGTATGTCGTAATTTTGGTCTCCTTCATTTCCTTTGAGCTGACCGAGCTCGATTTTGTCGGTGCTGCTCTTCAGAAAGTTCGCATTGTCGTCCGCGTCCCTTGCCGCAATCAACACGACGTGCACATCCGGCCCGTTGGACGTCTTGAAGTTCGTCAGGCGAAGGAGCAAATTTCCATTGGCCTCCTTGTAAATCGTGGCCCGGCCAGATGTGTTGTGCACTTTCCCGTGGAACGTGCCAGTCTCCAGAGCTTGCGCCTTCTCCTGCGCGCTCGCGTGCCCGAAGCCCATTACGGATACAAGCATCGCGATTGCAAGTCCTTGAATTTTTAAAAACATTATCGTTCTCCTTTGTTTGTAGCTATCGAAGAGCGCACCCCGCGCTCTTCACTGACCTCCAGCCTCTTGGGATGAAGTCAATTTCGTGGTGATTGCACCCTAGATCCCTTTGATTTCGCCGCCATCCATGCGAACGGAAGCGCCCGTGAGCCATCGGGCTTCCTTGGAAACCAGGTATGCCATTAGGCCGGCAATCTCCTCCGGCTCGCCATAGCGGGCGATACCAACCTTTTCCGGAAACTGCTTCATGGCGTCTTCGACGCTCAGTCCGTGGTCGGGCGCCCATCGATTGAGGAAAGATCGGCGTCGCCCCGTCATAACCGGACCCGGCACCACGCTGTTGACCTGGACTCCATCCTGAATGCCTTGCTCGGCAAAGGCCTTCGCGAGCGCAATGATGGCGGCGTTGATCGTCGCTACCCCCGCGAAGGCCGGCTTCGGATCGAGAGCCGCGCTTCCGGAGATCAGCACTACCGCGCCGTTCGAAGCCTTCAAAGCCTCCCAGGCCCGTATCGTTAGCCGTCGAGCGCCGTGCAGCTTGAGCGCTATGCCGTCTTCCCACTGCGCGTCCGTCATCTCGAACAAATCGACCTGCGGCACGGCGCCCGCAATATTCAAAAGAGCATCGATTCTGCCAAAGCGATCAAGCGTGCCTTGGACTAGAATTTCCACCGATCGAGCCTCTCGCAAATCGAGCGCATAAATCAGCGCCTCGGCGCCTGCGGATTGCACCGCCGCTGCGGTCTTCTTGAGTTCCTCCTCTTGCCTCGCGGCCAGCACAACGGCTTCGAAATCCCGTGCCAGGCGGACCGCGGTAGCACGACCGATGCCCTGGCTCGCGCCGGTGACGATAGCAACGGATCTGCCTGGCATGACTCCTCTCTAATGCGCCGCTGCCCGGCCCTCGGATGCGAGTGTCGCGTGTGCCGCTTCCAGAATGATGGCGACGACTGCATCCGGCGCTGTATACATCGGGCTGTGATCTACCTGGTGCGTGCGAATCGTCGCTCCCATCCGCTCCGCCATATAGCGCTGCGTCTCCGGCGCAATCATGCGATCCTCTTCCGCTAACAGGAACCATGATGGTTTGGTTTTCCACGCCGGCACGGAAGCCTTCTCTTGAATGCACTTCACCGCAATCGGCCTCTGCACGGCGTCAAGAATCGTGGTCTGGTCCGGTGAGGCCCTGTGCGCAACCGCCTGGACAAAACCACCCTCGGGCATCCAGATGAAGCCATAAGCATCCGGTTCCAAATGCGGCGCCTCCGGATGCGGCTCGGCGCGATAGAAAACGTCCGCGACCGTTTCACCCTCCGCGGGCGCCAACGCCGCGATATACACCAGCGACTTTACGCGGTCATCATTTGGTCCAGCGATTACGGCGCCTCCATACGCATGCCCCACAAGGACTGCAGGCCCACTCGTTCTCTCAAGTACGCGTTCGAGAGCCGCTATGTCCTCGGTAAACGAGGTCAGTGGAATCGGTGCACAGGTTACCTTCAGGCCTTCCTTTCGCAATGGAAGAATGAGGTTCTGCCAGCAAGAGCCGTCAGCCCATGCGCCGTGGACCAAAACAACCGTGGCCTTCGGTGCGAAGGAACTCATTGCGATGTCCCGCTTTCGGTCCGGCGCGATACGCAGTTCGCCGCGAGGAACTCTGTCATCGCCGTGGCAATTTCAACGAAGTGCGTCTCTATCGCAAAATGCCCGGTATCCAGGAACTCGATTCGCGCATTCGGTATGTCCCTTCGAAACGCTTCGGCCCCCGCGGGCACAAAGAACGGGTCGTTCCTGCCCCAAATCGCGAGCAACGGTGGCTTCGCCTTCCGAAAATAATCCTGAAACGCGGGATAGAGCTTCACGTTCGATGCGTAATCGAGAAACAGATCCAGTTGAATGTCCTTGTTTCCCGGACGCTCCAGCAGAGCCGCATCCAACGTGTACGATTCAGGCGGAACACTCTCCGGATCGCCCACGCCGTGCGTGTACTGCCATCTCGTTCCTTCGAGTGTCAGAATGCTGTTGCGAAGCGCCTCTCGATTTGCTGCTGTTGGCTCAGCCCAATATTTCCGTATCGGCCCCCAGGCGTCGCCGAGCCCTTCTTCATAGGCGTTTCCGTTCTGCGAAATGATTGCTGAGACTCGATCAGGATGCGCCAGCGCCAGGCGGAATCCAGTTGGCGCGCCATAATCGAACACATACAATGCGAAGCGCCTGATTCTGAGCGCTTGCGTGAACGCGTTAAGCGTCGCGGCCAATCTGTCGAACGAATAGACATATTTTCGTTCTGCTGGAACTTCTGTGAATCCAAAGCCCGGCAGATCTGGCGCGATCACCCGGTACTCGTTTGCGAGACGTGGAATGAGTTCGCGGAACATTAAGGATGATGTCGGGAATCCGTGTAGCAACAGCACTACCGGAGAATTTGGGTCGCCGGCCGCACGATAGAAGATGCGAACTCCATCCGCTTCGATCTTGTGGATGGATGTAACAGGAACAGAGAACTCGGAAGGCGCTGCCACTTTTTTCTTCGTGGCTTGGGCTGAAGGAGCTTGACTCATTGAAAATTTCCTCACTCACAGGCATGCACCCGGCGAGCCAAAACAAACGGATCCAATCCGGAATTGGTGGAAGGCGATAAGTACTTTCAATTTGGCAAGATCGCTTGGCCTAGCCGCGAACGAATCTCGCCTTTAGCTGACGAATTCGCGACGGATCGCTAACAGTGACCGGGATTTGTCGCGACTTTCGTCGTGGTTCGGATGATGCGAGCCACGCGCGGGGTCGGCAGGGACGCTCGCAGGACCCGGGGCCTACGAGTGCCCCTGCAAAGAACTCTCAGTCCAGACGAATGACAATGGGGCAGTCGATGGAAAACCCAGCGCTTCCGAAGGCCTTGCCCCCGGGGCCTGTCAACAGGCCGTCCTGGACAAAGGTGAGGATCTGGAACTCCTCTCGCAACTGTTCGCGATAGGCCTTACTGATCGCATCTGGCTTCCACTCGTAAAGGTTCGCATCCCAAATTGGGCTGTAATCCAACGCGAGTGTCGGAATTCCACCCAAGGTATTGTTGGGACGATGTCCATCAGCGAGGTCTGCTGATAAACCTTGTCTTTTGGGGTTCTCGCAGGCTTCCTTTTCAGGACCGTTCGTCGCGATAAAGATTCGCTCGATAGGGCTCGAAAAACTGTCGTCGTTTCCAAGCGGAAGGCTCGCTTGTAAAGGGGCGTAGGTATTGTGTTCGATTGCAGCAGCTAGGGGTATACTCGCGTCCATCGACAAATACCAGACGGGGCGGCCGAAGCTAAATCCGTTGATCAGATTCAGCGTGACGGTCATGTTAATCGGGTCGATGGCTACGACTTGGTCGTGCACTTTGCTGTAATCGACATTCCCATTCGGAAAGTCAATCTGACTTGCGTCTACCCCAAAGGCCACGATGGGCGCGTTATAAATCGTTCCACCGTCATTTAAGACACGGACCAAAGGGCTGTAGTTCTTATCGCCGACAGAGCCTGGCTGCGCCGACACAGGCGGAAACTCGGCACCCGATGGACCCGGAACAATCTTGCGTACTGGGCTGAAATCAACAGTGCCTTTCTCGAAGATCAAATTGTTGTTTTCGTCAAAATTTGCTTTTCGCGCACCGACAGCAGCGAAGGTAAGTTTCGCGGAGTAATTCAGACCAAGCTCAGCAGCCACGCCTTGATCGTCAACGTCGGTAAGGATATACCAAACATTCTTCCCTGTTCCCGCCATATAGCCCAAATAGAGCGGCAGCGTGATCGTCCCATCTGGCGCGCTGACGGTTCCTGATTTCAGGAGCTGCTCGGGTCCCACCAAACTTGGATTGTCAGTGGAGGGAGGCGGACCAAAATACGACAGGCTGACCTTCGTTCCGATATTGGCTGGGGCAGGGAACACATCACAACCCGGACCAGGGCCGATTGGACCCGGTCCAGGGCCTTGCGCATCATTGAAATTTAAATCCTCAGCTCTTTCGAATTCAGCAACTTGGGGTTGCGCGCGCTTATGAGTTTGTATCATCTTCTGGCCTGTTCCAGTTGGAGGTGCAACTGGGGTAAGTTGTGCTACCGTTTGTCCCAGAGTGACGCCCGCGGTACTTGCGAGAGCCAGAACTCCAGTCCAAAGCCATCCCCCTCCCATTCTTTTGCTGAAACTGCGCGAACGCAGAAACATAGTCATTTGTCTCTCCTTTGGTTAGTTCAATCGCCCTTTAATCATCACGATTGTGAATAGTTATGATTCTTTTCAAAAGGGCTTGAGGGTTGCTATTGCCCGCATTGGTATCGCACTCGACAAGCCAAAACAAAGCGAGCTTAATTCGGAATGAGAGGGAGGGGATAAGTAGCTTTTGACCTAGAAAGATCCCGTCGCAATAGTAGCGAACTAATCTTGCCTTTAACTGACGATTTCGCGACGAATCGCTAACACACTGACCGGGATTGGTCGCGACTTTCCGTCGCGGCTCGCATACTTGCAGACGCTCAGTTGGACAGCGTTACCGTGGACGGCTGATGCGAAGCTTTCGCATTCTGTAAACCAACGATGTCCTTTTCATTCCCAATCGCTCCGCGGCGCCATAACGGCCGCCCACCACCCAATTGCTCGCCTCAAGCGCGCGGATTATGTGATCTCGCTCGACTTCTTGTAGACCGGTCATTGGCTCGAGACCCGTCGTGGAAATGTGGCCTGCCTGTCCGTCTGGGTGTAACAATTCTAACTCCGAAGTCGGCGCGCGCAACACGGAGTGCGGAGAGAGTATGACGGCTCGCTCGATGAAGTTCTGCAATTCGCGAACATTTCCCGGCCACTGGTATCGAACCAGTGCATTCATTGTTTCCGAAGGAATTTCGTTAATTCGCTTGTTCATTCGTCGCGCGTAGAGCTCAGCGAAATGCCGAACCAGTTTCGGAATGTCATCGCTACGTTGCCGCAGCGCCGGAACCTTGATCGGAAATACTTTCAATCGGTAATACAGGTCGTGGCGAAAAGTTGACTGCTTCACCATCCCTTCTAGATCGCGGTGCGTAGCGGCGATCAGCCGGACATCAACCTTATGAGTGCGGTTGCTGCCGAGTCTTTCAAACTCCTGCTCTTGCAAAACGCGCAGCAATTTCGCTTGAAGTTCGAGAGGGATGTCGCCGACTTCATCCAGAAAGAGCGTGCCCTTGTTCGCCAGTTCGAAGCGTCCCATCTTTTGTGCGATCGCTCCGGTAAAAGCCCCTTTTTCATGGCCAAACAACTCACTCTCCAGAAGCCCGAGCGGAATCGCGGCGCAGTTCAATTTCACAAACGCACGTTCGCGGCGGGCGCTCAAGTCGTGTATCGCACGGGCAATCAGCTCTTTGCCGGTTCCGGTCTCGCCCAAGATCAGCACGCTCGAATTCGTAGGCGCAACCACGGATACTAGCTGCAGCGCGGCCTTCAAAGCGGCGCTCTCCCCCACGATTGCCCCGGACTGAGCGCGAAGTTCCTCTTCGAGGTACAGTCTCCGTTTGGTCTCTTTATCGCGATCCTTGATCGCCCTTTCGTAGTCCAAGGCGTTCTCAACTGCAATCGCCACTTGGCGGGCAACCTGTTCCAGAAAGATAACATCATCTCTCTCGAATGCCCTCTCGGACCGTTTCAAGGCCGCCAATACGCCTAACACTCCGCTTCTGCCGATGAGCGGGAGATCGCATCCCGACACTAAGCCTTCGGCTTCAATACGTTCGTAAAAGCGCCGGCCCACGCTGTTTCCCAAGCTGTCAGGGTCGTCGCGCAGTTCCTCGAGACGGTGATAATGCTGTGTCTTGCCAGTCCGGAACGCTTTACCACAGATCGAACCATGTAAGGGAATGATCGACCCGTCAGAGAAGGAGCCTCGCGCCTCAGGATTATACAAGGTAGTTAGTCGCAACTCACCGCTATCCGAATCCGGCAGTAACAAGGCGCAAAAATCACATCGTGTTACGCTCAGCAAATTAGTCGATAACGCGTCAATCAAACGTGGCAGATCTAGCTTGGACGTGGTGCTGCTTGTAATCTCCAGCAGGAGCCGCAGCCGATCGCGTTCGTGCCGCAGCGCTTTTTCATGAATGTGCCGTTCAATTGCAATGCCCGCAATATGGCTGGCATTCTCGATCAACTGCAGGTCAAAGGCATCGGGGTTGCGCACTTCGCGATAAAGGATTGCGAAAGTGCCAAGTACCTTACCTTCACGAGTGAACAACGGTCGCGACCAAACGGCACGGATACCGTACGGCACGACCAGATCACGATAGTCGTCCCAAATGGATTCCCGGAGGATGTCGGCAACATAGACCGGCTCCCTCCGATAAACGGCCGTGCCGCAGGATGCGCCTTTCGAGCAAATAGACATGTGCCCGACTTGTGCGGCAAATCCAGGAAGACTGGGCGCGGCTGCGCAATAGAGATTCTTGCCGTCGGCATCGGGCAGCCAAATGGTACATAACATGCCGTCGCCTTGAGATTCAACCAATCGAGCAATGATCGTCAGTACCTCAGACAACTCAGATCCGGCAAGAATCAACCTTAGAATGTTGAGGACCGCCTCGCTGGAGAAGAAGCCCGATCCGTTCTGCGCCTGTTCAACTTGCGGCAGGTCATCTGCGACAATTTGTGTTGCTGATTTCATACCCAGCAAGACCAGCGGCGGATCTTGTTTTAAGGTTACTCCTCTTGGATGGGTGACGCACCAAGTCGCCGCGGGACCGGCGATGAAACTAGCCGGCCCGCTTGCTGGTCGCTTGCCGTGGCTTCGGCTTCGCCTTGTGCTTGCGCTCGAGATTGAGCGCCACTGCGGAGCGGATGAGATCCTTCAAGGCCGCCTCATCGATCTTGTCGCCTTCATGGATGTCGATGGCGCGCCAGGCGTTGCCTTCGAGGCTGGCATTGAAGAGGCCTGAAGGGTCCTCCAGCGACGCGCCCTTGGAGAAGGTCATCTTCACGTGGTTCTTATAAACCTCACCCGTGCAGATAAATCCGTCGTGAGACCACGCTGCGACGCCTCTCCATTTCCACTCCTCGACAACCTTAGGGTCGGCCGCGCGTATGATTTGCCGGACTTTCGCGAGCGTCTTGCCGCGCCAGTCTCCAAGCTCCTCGATCCTGTCATCGATCGATGCAGAGGCAGATTCCACCGGGACATGTTTTTTCATGTGCAGCTCCAAACTCGCAGCTATTTTAGCTGCGCAGCTTCTCCATGGGAAGCCTCTTCCGGGCGGCATCGGATTCGGGCGATGCTCTCGAAAAAAGCCGTCGAACGACATGGCCTTTCCACATCCACAATCCCGAAAGGACAAGTAAAGGCACAAAGACAAACCGGGTAGCGGGAGCGTAGTTTCGAATCTGGTCAAACGGACTGTAGATGTAACCGATTATTGGAATGCCCAAAACGATGTGAATCCAGCGAACAATCGAACGCTGGGTGGCATTAATCATATGCATCTCCTTTGCTATTCGCTTTTCGTACCGAACTGCTTGGCATACTCCGCGTTCAGCCGCTGCCAGCCGCCGAACTGCATCGCGTCGGGACCAGCGATGCGGCCGATGGGAGTTCCGCTCAGAAGGCGATCCAGAACATCGAAACAAATCTGCCAACCCGCGGCGCCCCACGAAATGAAGCGGCGATCGATCTTGTGCCACAGCGTCAAGTGCGTGCCGCCGTCAAAGGCTTCGAGTTCCCACCGGATATCGCCGAACTCGAGCACCTTGGGAGCATCGGCTTGCGTCACCGTCGTTACCTGCAGCCTGCCCGTTCCCGTCCAAGTAAGACTCACTGTGGCTCCCATCGTAGCCAGACTTCCATCGACCTCAAAGGGCGCCCACTCGCGAACATGCGCCGGATCGGTAAGCGCCTGCCAGACTTTGTCTGGCGTGTGGCGCAGCTCTCTGACGAGAATAAGCGTCCACTTTTCGCCATTCTTTTCAACCCGCGCCCCACTGGCGGGACCCGGTGTGTACTGCTCGCGAGGGGTCATGTTCCTCTCCTTGTCTTGCTTTTCGCTGGCGTGGATCGGGTTGATGTGGATTGCCCCATGCGGTCGAGGTGCCGTCTGAGAGCATCCACGTGAGCGGACCAGAACCGGCGGAGCTGCGCGAGTGTCCGAAACGGCCGCATCTAATGGCGTGCCAGTTGGACGAGCTGAATGATGTTGCCGCAGGTGTCCTTCAGCATCGCAATGGTCGACGCGGTCACGTCGGTGGGCGGCATCGTGAACTCAGCGCCCCGGGCCTTGATCCGCTCGTAGTCGCCTTTGATGTCGTTGGTGAAGAACATGGCCGCGGGCTGGCCCTGCTGAAAAATCGCCTCCTGATACGTTTTGGCCGCGGGGTTGCTGTTCAGCGCGAGTTGCAGCTCAGTGCCGTCCGCGTCCTCAGCCGAGACTACGGTCAGCCAGCGAAATGGGCCCTGGCTGAAGTCGGCCTTCTTGGTAAAGCCCAGGACGTCGGTATAGAAGCGCAGGGCCTTGTCCTGGTCGTCCACGTATAAGCTTGTCAGTTTGATTTTCACTTTGTTTCTCCTTTGTGGTCTTCGCGGTTCGGGCCGCGTCGTTTTCTCGTTTTCTTCCTGTTGGTTGGTGTTGATTGGGTTGGCGCGGCTGGGGTTGGTGTGGCTCGGGTTGGTGTGGATGGCCCCATGCGGTCGAGGTGGCGTTCGAGAGCATCCACGTGAGCGGACCAGAACCGGCGGAACGGAGCTAGCCAGGCGTCGATCTCCTGAAGTGGTTCCGGCTTCAGCCGGTAGAGGCGCCGCTGTGCATCCACCGTGGATTCTACGAAACCGGCATCGCGCAGTACGCGCAGGTGCTTGGATACGGCCGGCTGCGGCATGCGAAGCTGACGCTCGATCTCTCCCACCGACTGTTGGGATGAGACCAGTAGGCTCAATATCGCCCGCCGGTTCGGCTCCGCAATAACTTCGAACACAGACTCCACTCTTTATATATACTCTACGGAGCATATACCTGTCAAGGGATATTTGTTCGCGTTACTGGTATCTCAAGGCGACCAGAGGATCGACTCGCAGTGCGCGGCGAGCCGGGATGTAGCAGGCCGCGAGTGCAACCCCGAACAGAACGGCGGCTACGGCCCCGAATATCACAGGATCCTTGGCCGAGACGCCGTAGAGCATGCTCGACATAAAACGCGTGAGCAAAAGCGCGAAGACGATGCCGATGCTCAGCCCAAGCAAGGCGAGCTTCGCTCCTTGTCTGAGAATAAGGCGCAAAACGTCCCCCCGCTGCGCTCCGAGCGCCATCCGAATTCCGATTTCCTGCCTCCGCTGAGACGCAGAGTAGGAAACGACGCCGAAAATTCCGACAGCGGCCAGAACTAGGGCCATCGCGCTGAAAGAACCCAGGAGGAACGTGCGAAAGCGTTCCCGCGCGATCGATTGCCCCAGTGCATGGGGGAACGGCTCAATATCCGTAACCGGAAGGTCGTTGTCGATTGAGTGAACCGCCTGTCGAATGGCGGCGGCCACGCTCGATGTGCTCAACGAACTTCTTACAACCACCTCTCCTCCGTAAAGAGGAGCTTGTGCGAAAGGCACATACATGTTGGGTCCTGGTTTCTTGCTAAGCGCAACATCCCGGACGTCGCCAACCACACCGACGATTTCGCGCGACACATTGGTGTTGGGCGGAAATCCGAATTTCATTAGCCTTCCGATCGGGTCTTGATTAGGGAAATAACGCCGTGCCAGCGTTTCGCTGATGATGGCAACTTTAGAATTCGACGGTGAGTCTTGTTCTGAGAACAAACGCCCTTTTAGCAGCGGGATTCTCATCACGCGGAAATAATCGGGACTCACGGTGGCATAATTCGCGGTGGTGGATTTGCCGCGCGGAAGAGGGCCATTTCCCACAATGCTGAACTCTAATGTCGCTTGGCCTTGGCGGTCCATTGGCAGCGGAGCCGCCAAAGCGGAATCCTCGAAACCGGGCAGGGCATGAAGGCGCTCGAGTAATTCGTTGGAAAAAGCCGTCCATTGCTGCGGCTTCGAGTATTGAAATTGCGGAAGCGAGACCTCGGCTTCCGTGACGTTTTGCGGATCGAATCCTGGATTGACGGACGTGACCAGTGCAAAGCTGCGTATGAGCAAGCCGCCGGCAACCAACAGCACCATAGCCAGCGAGATTTCCGCGATCGCGAGGAAGTTCCGCACATGCTGGCCGCCACGCTGGCCGGTGCGCTCGCCGCCTGCTTTGATGTTCATTTGCAAGTTGGAAGGCGTTGCCAGCAGCGCGGGCGCTAGTCCAAACGTGAGCGCGGCAGCAAGAGACAACAAAAGCGCAAACCCCAGCACCGGGCCTCCGACGTGAATCGAACTGATCTGCACCAAGTCTGATGGCAAGAAAGGCTGCAGAGCCCGGACAGCGAAATCTGCCAGAAGCACACCGGCCATTCCGCCGAGCACGCCAAGTAGAGCGCTCTCGGTCAGCAGTTGCCGGATAATGCGGACGCGCGATGCCCCAAGTGCGATTCGTACAGCGATTTCTCTGGCGCGAGAGGTTGCCTGCGACAGAAGCAAGTTCGCGATGTTGGCGCAGGCCATCAAGAGCAGCAGTCCAACCGCGCTCAGCAAAATCATCAGCGCGGCTCTGACGTTCCCGACCACCGCCTCCCGGTAGGGCCTAAGCAGGACCGTCAACCCGGAATCCTCTTCGGGAAACTCCTTCGCGAGGCGCCCGCTCAACGTGCCCATCTCGGCCTCGGCTTTGGCCAGAGAAACGCCTGGCTTGAGCCGGCCAATGACACCCAGCAATCCCACGCGAGGCTGCGACGTCAATGGTCCGAATAAGGGGTCCTGCAGCACGGAAATCCACACATCCTGCTGCGGAGCTCCCTCCGGATAGCGAAAGCTTGCCGGCAGGATTCCAACCACTGTGAAGGGGCGCATGTCCAGAGTGATCGACTGGCCAACAAGACCCGGATTGGAACCAAACCGGCTGCGCCACAGATTTTCGCTCACCACCGCGACGGCGGCCGAGCCTTGCTTGCCATCCTCAGGCAGAAGCGTGCGGCCGGCCAAAGGTTTTGCATTCAGTAGAGGAAATATCTCCGGTGTGACGTCGGCGGTGTTCACAATTGATGGCTCGCCTGCTCCGGTGAGCGTGAGATCGTGAAATGTGTTTCCGGCCATCTCGCTAAACACGCCGTTCTGTTTTCGATACTCGGTGAAGTCTCTATACGAAACGCCTGCCAGCGCGTCGGGCCGTTTCACCGGCGCATTGAACATGAGCACGAGTTGATCGGGATCGGGATAGGGAAGCGATCGCAAAAGCACCGCATCTACAATGCTGAAAATCGCGGTATTGGCGCCGATGCCCAAGGCTAGTGTGAGCACGGCGACCGTGGTGAAGCCCGGCGACTCGCGCAGGATACGAACGCCGTAACGTAAGTCTTGCGTGAAATCCTGAATCCAGCTCACGCCGCGCGTATCGCGGCACTTCTCCTTCGTGGTCTCGATGGGTCCGAAGTCCCGCAAGGCTATCGCGCGAGCTTCCATCTCGGTCATGCCCGCTGCGATGCCCTGCCTAATGAGCTGCTGAATGTGAATTTCAATCTCGCGTTGAAGCTCCGCGTCGGCACGCGAGCGATGCAGCAATGAATGAACGCGCCGTTGAATGATCCGAAGAATTCGCATAGCAATGGCGCAGTCAGGCGTTCTGAATCAGAAGGTGCACGGCGGAAGAGAGGCGGTTCCAGGTCTTGAGCTCGCGCTCCAGTTGCTTGCGGCCCTCGGGAGTTAGAGAATAGGTTTTCGCAGGCCGTCCCAGATCCGACTCCTCCCACTTCGCGCGGATCCAGCCTTGATTTTCGAGCCGGTGCAGTGCCGGATAAAGAGACCCTTGGCCCACCGACAGAGCATCTCCCGAGAGCGTTTGTATCTGCTTCGCTATGCCCCAACCATGAAGCGGGTTGCGCGCTACTATCTTGAGAATCAGAAGGTCGAGTGTTCCCTGCAACAACTCTGACGGTTTGGGCATGTTGTCGACGCCTCGACTATCGACAGTATACCTCGACTATCGACAATCGCGCAATGGCCCGGCCGGATATCACTGACTCTCCCTCACGACCCGTCCGTTGAGCGGCTGAACAGGGCGCACGTCATCTGGATAGAGTTTGCTGAACGCGCCGATCTGTTCGGCTGAGACATCGACCGGAGTCTTCAGAACAAACCACTCGACGCCTTCAGTGCAGGGTGGGGCCGTCAGCGATCCCATGTACATGTAATAGCCGGTGTCGCGAGGCAGCATGCCTGCGGGATTCACCTCCACTCCGGGAACATCCATCTCTTTGCTTTCACTCTTGGGCATGTGTTCCCAAATCTTTTGAATTGTAGAGTTCGCGCTACCAGCCTTCAAAAGAACGGCAACCCCGGCGATTTTTCCGTCATCGCTCTTGTGCATCAGATGGAGCACCATATCGTATTGCTTGCCGTCGACGTACTCTTCGCTCGGGTGATGAAAGTGAAATTGTGTCAATTGGTAACGCTTTCCTCCCACCATCAGAAAGCTACCAGTACCTGATGGGTCGTGATAGTTCACCCGGATTGTGTGGCAGTTATTGACCAGATACTTGAGCGGGACAGTTTTGTATTCAAACGCTAGGGCGGGAAGATTAGCTTCTTTCGCATTCCGAATATCGATAGGCGACTGCTCGTTGCCCGCATTACAGGCGGCGTATGCGGCATCAAGTTCGCTCCAATGCTCGGCGCCGCGTGCTCCCTGGTAATCCCATGGCGTATTCCACTGCGCCCATCCGGTACCCGGTGTCAAAACCACCGCGGCGGTCAGCAAAATGAAGACTGTCCATGTTCTTTGCAAATTCCACCTCGATTCCATAGCCCGCCCCTGAGCCCCGATAGCGCCTTGGGCACGCAGGGGAAATCATGCGCAATTTGCAATGTACAAGTTAGCAGTTGAGAACAATTCGTTTGCGATCAAAGTATGTCACGAAACGTGAAGGTTCGACGTGCTCCTAAGCCGGCGCGCCGACTACGCAACAAAATCTCTATTGCGTTTCAGTGCCACCAACTGTTGCGGGCCGGTGCGCCGATCCTGAGTACAAGAACTGGCAGCATGTTTCAATCCACTGATAGGGAGCGCCTGTCACCATCGGTGCCGATGATCACCAAAGGTGGCCTGGAAGCAGTCACTCGGAATTTGGCAAGTGAGTATGCGAAGCTCGCCGATGGGCACCATCTCAGACGTTAGCGATAATGTGGATGCAATTGTTTATCTCACAGGAGCCCGTCAGGTAACGGGGGAGGTGCTGCACGTGGACGGTGGTGCGCACTCGAGCAAATGGTGAGTCCGAAGGACCCGCAACCGGCAAGCGCGGAGCGCAGGCTTGTGGATCTCAACATTGAGCTGACGCCCGCGCCCAGTCCCATTGGCGCGTATGTTGAAAGTCTCCAAACGGGCAATACGCTTCATCTCAGCGGCATTCTCCCGGTCATTGGGCACGAACCGAAGTTCGTTGGCCGGCTGGGCAGAAATTACAACGTCGAACAGGGCCGCGAAGCAGCGCGCTTGGCGGCGTTGAACGTACTCTCGGCGGCGAGAAAGCACCTGGGCTCGCTCGATAAGGTGACCAAGGTTGTCAAGCTGACGGCGTATCTGGCAACCGAAGAGGACTTCCTGGCGCTGCCGAAGGTGGCTGATGCTGCCTCGGAGTTGTTGCGCGATGTCTTTGGAGAAGACAAGCTGCCGGTCCGGATGGTTCTCGGCGTTGCCAACCTTCCACTCGGAGTGCCAGTCGTGCTGGAAGTTCTTTTCGAAGTTGAAGCCTGACGTGGTGGGCTTCCCCCTTCTATTTATGAGGTCGCATGATGGCGAAAGCATGGACTCAAACCCGCGTTTCAGAAATCCTGGGGATCGAGTACCCCATCATCCAGGGGCCGCTCGGAGGTCTGTCATCGCAGAGGCTTATCGCCGCTGTATCTACTCTGGGCCGGACAGAGTGCCGACCTGGCACGTTGCCCGGGAATTGTGGAAGTTTTGCGGTCGCTTGTGGAAGGCGCTGCGGAACGGCTGAATCGCGTCTGATCGGTGTACCAGATAATAAGGCAATGTTTTCTCGAAGCCGAGCCGTGATGCGCAGCATCGAAGTGTGGAGAAGCTACAACTCTGGAGGTCACGATGTACGTAGTCACGGGTGCGACAGGGAACACCGGATCTGTTATTGCGAAGAGACTGCTCGCTCAAGGGAAGAAGGTGCGAGTGGTGGGACGAAGCACAGAGCGTCTAAGTTCGTTGGTGTCACTTGGCGCGGAACCGTTTGCAGCGGACCTCACTAACAAAGAAGCAATTACCCGGGCTTTTAGTGGCGCGGAGGCGGCGTACGTCATGATTCCGCCCGATCTGGCGAACCCCGATTACGCGGCGTATCAGGATTCGGTGATTGAAGCAATCGCTTCCGCTCTCGACAAAGGCGAGCCGGCGCACGTTGTGGCTCTCAGCAGCTTTGGCGCGGATAAGCCCGACAAAACCGGGCCGATTGCCGGCCTGCACCGGATGGAGGAGCGGCTGAAGCGGATTTCGGGACTGAATGCCCTGTATGTGCGCGCCGGGTATTTTATGGAGAATACGCTGGGGCAGGCAGGCGTCATTCAGCAGATGGGAGCGACTGCCGGTCCGCTGAACTCCGATCTTAAGCTTCCGATGATTGCGTCGCGTGACATCGGGACCTTCGCTGCGGATGAGCTGCTGCGACTGGAATTCCGAGGCCATGAGACGCAAGAGCTGTTGGGGCAGCGCGATATTACTATGACGGAGGTCACAGCGGTGATCGGGAAGGCAATCGGCAAGCCAGAGTTGCAGTACCGTCAGATCACTTATGACCAGTTTCGCGGCGTTCTGATTCAGATGGGGGCGTCGCAAGGTATAGCGGCCATGTTCGCCGAGATGTCGCAGGCGTTAAATTCAGGGCACGTTCGCGCGCTGGAAGCGAGATCAGCGCGGAACACAACGCCGACGTCCTATGAGCAGTTCGTTGCGGACGAGTTTGTGCCAGCCTATCAGGCGAGTTCCGCGGCGGTGACGTCCGCGAGGGCCTGATCGGCTTTCTTTCGTACGACCCCGCGGCCGAAGTGCTCAAGTCTGCAGCGCCGCAAAACCGCATTTGCTTCCGCAGCTGCCAGTCCAGATTATTCTGAGTGCGGTTTTTGTTTTTTATAGTACGTCCAGTATTTCATCTGACACAGGTTCTGTGATACAGTTCCCACTACCTAGTAGATTTGCTGTCTTTAAGGAGCATACGTGGGGACTCTGGGGAACCTGCTTACGGCTACTGGTTTGACTATCTGTCTGGCGTCTGCAGTTATGGCGCAGAGTTCGGGGAACGCGTTGCCGTTCGAGCCTGTGAATGGACAGATACAATTCAGCCCGGCGCTCCAGTGCATCATCTTCCTGTCGCAAAACCCCAATCAGCTTCACATTTATGATCCGGTGGCGAACTCGGACCGGGCGGTGAACTTATCGGCGGCTCCGCTGGGCGTGTCGGTGGCGCCTGATGGAGTACACGCGGCGGTTGCGCAAAACAATCTCGTTTCATACGTAGACTTGCAAGCCGGCTCGGTGATCGGCACTTACACAACGTCGGAGAACGAGAGCAACATCGTGCTTTCCTCGTCGTATGCATACTTGTTCCCTTCGTACAACGGGGACTTGGTCTCAATCAACCTGTCTACCGGGCAACAGAGCACACAGAGCTATGTCTATTCTTCGGGCGGACGGCTGGATCCGCCGGGAGATGCAATTTATGGAACCGAAGACGGAATAAGTCCGAATAGCATTTACAAGTTCGATGTATCGGCTGGTTCGATCAGCAACGGCTTTCCAATCACCGTGGTGCCGTCCTGGAACTGGGGCACTTACTCGATTTGCAGTCCCGTGTGGTTTTCGCCGGACGGCGCGCGCATATACGACGGGTGCGGGACGGTGTTCGCTTCGTCTCCAAATTCGGCGCAGGGGTCGTACTACGTCGGATCGCTAACAGGCATGAGTCAAGTGCAGAGCCTGGATACGTCGGCGACGATGAATCAAGTGGCGGCCATTCCGTCCGCGTCCGGGAGTTTCGGAACCACCGTGCCGGACGATTACGTGAGCTTGTACGATGCCCGGTACTTGCAGCCACTTGGGCAGTTCTACTTTACTAAGTTCACCGTAAATGCAAATATCTACGATGCACACGGACGGAGTATCTTCTTTAACGCGGACGGGTCGAAGCTGTTCGCCGTAGTAGAGGCGGACGCAACGTCGGGATTGCTGAACGACTATGCCGTGCAGACGATCGACCTTGTGAACGCAGCAGCCTGCAACGTGACGCTTGCAAGCACCAGTGCGAGCGCCATCGGGTCGGGAGCGCCCGGCAGCGTAGGGATTACGGCGGGAACGGGCTGTGTGTACTCGGCGGTGAGCAATGCAGCGTGGATCCAGGTGACCGCGGGCGGCTACGGCTCGGGAAATGGCACGCTGCAATACATCGTTCGCCCGAACCCCGACTCGCAGTCGAGAACGGGCACCGTGACGATTGCAAACGCGACGCTGACTATTACGCAAGCAGCCGCGCCGGCCTCGGCGGCGGTCGAACGCCTGGGATTCGAGGTCGCGTCGGCCGACTACAGCAGAACATTGGGCCGGCTGATTCTGGCGTCTTCGAGCGCAAACGAGCTGCATATTTACGATCCGGCGACGCAAGCCGACCAGATTGTGGCCCTGCCGAAACCCGTGCTTTCCTTGTCGGTGAGCCCGGGCGGCCTTTATGCGGCGGTTGGGCACGATGGATGGGTGTCGTATGTCAATCTGCAGACCGCCTCTTTGTCGGGGGTGTGGCCGGCTGAAACAACAGTACAAGGGCTTGTTCTGTCTGACAGCGGCTACGCGTACCTGTTTTCGGAAGATGACCAGGCCGCGCTGCTTTGGCTGAATATGTCGAGCGGGGCTGAGGCGAACACGAATGCGTTCTTACTGGGCAACAACGCGCGGATGCATCCATCGGACGCGTATTTCTATACCGCGGGGAGCCCACCGTCGCGCTGGGCCATCGGATCCGACGGCACGCCTTCGGTGGCCGATTCATCGCTTCAAGCCAATCTCTGCGCGAACTTCTGGATTACTCAAGATGGAACGCGGCTGGTGAATGCGTGTGCGCAGGTGCTCCGCTCGTCAACCGATCCGGCGAGCGATTTTGAAGCTGACGGATCGCTATCGGGCGCGGAAAGCATTGTGTGGGCGACGCATTCCACTCAGCAGCAATCCATCGCCGTGATTGTCAATGACAATCTGCAAGGGCAGTTGCAAGATACCCAAATCCAGATCTACGGCGACGCCTCTTTGGCGCTGGCGGGGCAGACGACGTTGCCGGAGTTTTCAGCAGGAGGCAGCAGTTACGCGGGCCATGGGCGCTATCTGTTTTGGAACGCCGCGGAGAACGGGCTGGTGGCGGTGGAACAGGCCGACAGCAGCGCGGGGCTGTCACCCGATTATGGCGTGGCGCAGATCACCGAGGGCAGCGGGAACGGCTGCACGATTTCGCTCGCGTCCAGTTCTTTTCATGCGGCGGATGTGGGCGGCCCGGCGTCGGTGGGCGTAACGGCGGGTGAGGGATGCGGATGGGCTTCGCAATCGAACGCGGCGTGGGTTACGATCACCGCGGGGCAGTTTGGGTTTGGCGACGGAAGCATTAGTTTCACGTTGACGCCGAATGGATCGGGGCAGGCGCGCACCGGAACGGTGACGATTGCAGGACAGACGTTCACGATTAACGAAGACAGTTCGCCCGCGGGATTCCAAGCCACGCCGGGGGCGGTTTCGTTTGGGACACAGAGCCTCGGCGCCGTGAGCGGACCGCAGACGATTCGCTTCAGCAATCCGGGTATCGCGCCGCTGGCGCTCGCAAGCGTTGTGATTTCGGGACCGGACGCGAGTGAATTTTCGATACAAAGCAGCACCTGCGGCGCGAGCCTGGCAGCAGGGCAGAGTTGCTCGACGACCGTGGTGTTCGCGCCGCAAGGGTCAGGGACGCGGACTGCGTCGCTGGTGGTGACGGACACCGCTGCGGATTCTCCCCAAACGATTTCGTTCTCGGGAATGGGGACAGGACCACTCGCAACGAGCGTGCCGGGAGAGCTGCATCAGATCGCGGTGGGCGCGGACGGGACTGTGTGGGGACTGAACAGCGCGGGCGAAATCTTCACGTACAACACGCAGACGCAAACGTGGACAAATGCGCCAGGGACCCTGGCGCAAATTGCGGTGGGATCGAGCAACGCGGTGTGGGGCTTGAATCAGGCCGGGCTGATCTTCCGATGGGACGCAGCGAAGCAGGGATGGGATTGGATTCCGGGAGCGCTGCATCAGATCGCGGTGGGCGCCGACGGCGATGTATGGGGAGTGAACGCGCAGGAGCAGATCTATCGATTTAATGCGCAGACACAGGGCTGGACAGAGATTCCAGGAAGCCTGACGCAGATTGCGGTGGGTTTCGATGGAGCGGTGTGGGGTGTGAACGCGAACGACAGCACGTACCGGTATAACGTGGCGAGCGGCGAGTTCAAACAGACTCCAGCGACCTTCACGTCGATTGCCGTGGGTGCCGACGGGGAAGCTTGGGGCGTCAATAACCTCACGGTATATCACTTCGACCGGTTGCAGCAGGCTTGGGTGAGCGTGCAGCAAGGCTTGGCGCAGATCAGCGTCGGCGCGGGCAGCAATGTGTGGGCCCTGGACAGTTCGGGTGCGGTGTACAGGTATGATGCGGACGCAAACCAGTTCACGGCAACCGGTGAAGCGCCGCTGACGCGCATCGCTGCGGGCGGAAATGGCGCCCTGTGGGGCTTGGACGCCGAGGACGGAATTCACACCTATGCGACGGAGGCGCAGCCATCGGGCACGTTCCACCAGGTATCAGGTTTGTTGACGCAGATCGCAGTGGGAGCGGACAACACCGTGTGGGGCGTCGGCGTAGCGAACCAGATCTACACCTATAACGCCGCGGCACAGAGCTGGACCGTGGTGCCGGGCGCGTTGGCGCAGATTGCGGTGGGCAGGGGCGATAGCGTGTGGGGAATCAATGCCGGGCAACAGATTTTTCGGCATAATGCGCAATCGGGAGGATGGGATTACATTCCGGGCGCGCTGGTGCAGATTGCCGTCGGCGCGAACGGCGATGTGTGGGGCATCAATGAGGGAGAGCAGACCTATCACTTCAACTCGCAGACGGGAGGTTGGACGTGGATTCCCGGCGAGCTGCGGCAGATTGCTGTCGGCGACGATGGCGCGGTATGGGGCATCAACGACGGCAACGCGGTTTATCGGTTCAATGCAAGGATGCAGATGTGGTCACGGGTGCCTGGGACCCTGGTGCAGATTGCGGTCGGGTCGAGCGATAGCGTTTGGGGCGTGAACTCGGACGGCGGGGCATATCACTTCAACCCGCAAACGCAGAGCTGGCAGTACGTGCCGGGGGTATTTCTGAAAGAGATCTCGGTCGGATATGACGGCGCGGTATGGGGCGTGACGGCATCGGGACAGGTGTTCGAGCTGGGTACGGCAACGGGCACGTGGGCGCAGATACAAGGGTCGCTGGATCAGGTGGTGGTGGGAGCGGATGGCGCGGTGTGGGGAATCAAGGCCGGCGGCGCGCTCTATTACAGGTAGCTGGCGCTGCCCTCGCGCGCCAGATGACCCCCACGCGTTCCACTGCAACGCGTCCGAGCCCGCTAACCTTTCCGTGCTGATTTAGAGCGGATCAAGCTGATCAGCTCATCCGGTGTCGGAAAGCGGCCGCTCTTTTTCTTTGAGTAGATCTGTTCACCGTCGACATAGACATCCAGTGCACCGGGCGTGCCGGCACGCACCCGGACCGGCACACTGAGTTCGCGTTCAATATGGTCCTTGAGGCTCACGGCCTCGGCTTTGATATCGCTTCAAAAGAAGCAGCGTTTGATCTCGATGCTCATGCTTCGTCCCGTCGCATTGGGCGGCGTTCTATTGGTCGTACATGGTCGGAATCCGGAACGCCCGATAGGTAGTGTTCCCGCTCTGATCCTTGAACACCACAGAGCCCGAAGGAGTGAATTCCGTGGCTTGCGTTTCGTCGTAATTGATGAAGCCCGCCCCAAACCAATAGTTGCCGCTGGGAAGCCATTGCGCGGCGCCCAGGGCGAACGACTCAACCCCGAGGTCGTAATCCTGCACCAGCGTAGCCACTAAGTGCGTTTGATCGAGACTCCAAGCCTGCCCCCGGCTGTCGACGCCATCGGTCTTCATATTATTGTTGTCGAAAAGCGTCAATAAGCCGTTATTCTGGAACCCCGCATCGTGCTGGTAATTGAACCAGGAGCTGGATGGAGTGCCATTCGCCAAAGTAAAACTTCCCTGGTTACCAAGCCGCCACATGATATGGCCATCTCCGGAAGCGTTGTTGTAGAACACTTTGACAACCCAAGCCTGGTGCCGAAGCGAAATGATCAGGTTGCCGTCCGAAGGATCCTCGGCGATTGAGTTCGCATGGGTCCAGTCGTTAGCGACTGTATAGGTCTGGCCATTTGGCTGCTTGTTGAAAAAGACTGCCGGGCAGCCTGCGGCGCCGGCAGTGCAGGTATCATTGAGCAGCGCCTTACGAGTAACATCCAGATAATCGAAAGAGTCCCACGCCCAGATCAACTGGAAGTTCTGATCGAGCACCAGGATAATATCGCCGAGAACATCGACATTCCCTTGCCCCTGGTTGGCAACTCGCTCCTCGCTAACCATGGTCAACGTGTTGCCATTCGGAAGGCGATGGCCCTCATGAGAGATGTAGTTGATGCGGACGTTGGCCGGCGTTAAGTGATGCGCGGCTCGATAGGCATTGATTTCCGTGTTGAGGAGGGGCCAGTTTGTTTCGCGGATCGGATTGCCCGCCATGTCGAATTCCTTCAACATCTTGTTGTCCCCAACCTGATCTTGATCCGAGATTCCAATGAAGGTCCCGCCGGGAGCGGCCCGCACCAGGTAGCCATTCCAGAGGCTCGACGCCGGAAGGTACCACACGACTCTCTCCTGGAGATCGGTTGCATAGGCCGGATTCCAGCAGCGCAGCTCGATCGGATACGTTGTATCGGACGAAGGCGCCGCCTTAATGATAAACGGGCTGTGAGTGTCGATGTTGCTTGGCACGCTGCCGGTGGTAAAGTTGAGCGGCGGCCCTGCTGAACCGCTTGAGCTGAGCTGCTGCAGAGTGTAGGTGTTGTTTGCACGCATGCCGCCGATATAGAAGTTGACACTGTGTACGCCGTCGCAAGGGAGCCATGGCGTCAACTGGGAGGTCGTGTCGCCGGGAGCTTTGAAACTCACACGCAACTGGGTCCCCGAACTGCACACGGGCGCGCTATACAGGGCGACCAGCGTATTTGCGGTGGGAGAGACCACCGGCGAAGAACCCGTGATACGCGAGAGGACAGCTACGGTCTCGATTGCCGAAGCCGTGCCGCCAGCGGAGGATTGCACGACCACTTGGATGTCATAAGAGCCCTCCTGAGTGGAGGGAGTCCAATAGAAGTAGTCGAATTCATAGAAGTCCCGGACAACGGAAAAGGCCGATGTCCCGCTAGGCCTGACGTTGAATCGATAAAGGAAGGTTGCGCCCGGATTCAGTGAATCCGATGGGCTCGCCGTGAAGGTGAGCGTACCGCCGACCGGCACACTGGCGGCATTAGAGCTTAGGGTGACCGTTACTGCTGCCGAGACGGGATTCGGGGCTAAAAGAGCGAAGCCGGCGATCGAAACTACCGCAGCGGCGCCGGCGGAGAAAAGTTGAGTTATGGTTCTTACCATCCGTCCTCTCATAAGTCCTACAGAGCTTATCATGGTTCGACTATTGACCGCGTTTATTATCCCAACCGTTTGGTGAAAGTTCCAGAACTGCTAATCCCGGGCGTACCAGTACTTGTACTTACCCGGGTTGACTCCGCCTTCCGGCTTGTTCTGGTTCCGCGCTCGTCACCGGAATGCCCCAGCCAAGCCGGCCGGGAACTCGGAGGCGTGAAGGCGCGTCACTACACGAATGCGCACAGCGACGTTGGTGTTGGCTGTTTGGGTCTCGAGCATTTCGGGAAGTGTTGCGGGACAGGATGTTCTCACTTGGCACAACGATGTCGCGCGGACCGGACAGAACCTGGGAGAATCGGTGCTCACGCCCGCAAACGTCAATACGAAAACGTTCGGTAAGTTGTTTGTCATTGCAGTCGACGGAAAAGTCGATGCCGAACCGTTGTACGTACACGGTCTGCAGATGCCCAATCGGGGAACCCGGAACGTGTTGTTCGTTGCAACTGAGCATGACAGCGTGTACGCGTTCGATGCGGATTCCGGACAGGAGTTCTGGCATGTGCGGTTGCTGGGGCGAGGCGAAACCACTTCCGACAATCGAAACTGCAGCCAGATTACTCCGGAAATCGGGATCACGGCGACACCGGTGATCGATCGGCACCAGGGGCAGCATGGTGTGCTCTATACCGTCGCGATGACCAAAGATGCGCAAGGGCATTATCGGCACAGGCTGCATGCGCTGGATTTGCAGAGCGGTGCGGAACAGCTGGGGAGCCCGATGGAGATTGCGGCTACCTACCCGGATGCGCCGGCCTTCGATCCGAAACAATATGCCGAGCGGGCCGCGCTGCTGTTGGTGAATCGCACGCTTTATCTGACGTGGACTTCGCATTGCGACATCGGCCGTTACAACGGCTGGGTGATGGCGTATGATGCGAGCACTCTGAAGCAAAGATCAGTACTGAATCTGACACCGAATGGCGATGAAGGCGCGATCTGGCAGTCTGGCGCGGGACCGGCGGCCGACTCGCAAGCCAACGTCTACGTGATGTTGGCCAACGGCGATTTCGATACCACCCTGAACGCGAGGGGATTCCCGGCAAAAAGCGATTTCGGAAATTCGTTCATCAAGATCAATGAAATAAAGGGCCGGCTGCAGGTTGCCGATTACTTCACGATGTTTGACGTGCAGACGGAGAATGACAACGACGGTGACTTGGGTTCGGGCGGCCCGTTAGTGCTGCCGGATATGGTCGATGCCAACGGAAAAGTTCGCCATCTCGTGGTCGGAGCTGGCAAAGACCTGAACATTTATCTGCTGGATCGGGAGGCGATGGGGAAGTTCAGCGCGAAGCAAAACAGCATCTATCAGGAGCTGCCCAAGGCGTTCAAACACAGCTTTGCGAGACCGATCCCGGCGTATTTCAACGGCAGCCTCTATTACGCCTCGACCGAAGACCCGCTGCGGCAGTACCGATTCCGGAACGCGCGGCTACTGCCGGAACCGGCTTCCCAGACATCGATTAAATTTGTATACCCCGGGGCGTCGCCAAGCATTTCGGCTAACGGCACGCGCAATGGAATTGTTTGGGTGCTGGAGAACAAAGATCCGGCGGTGCTGCATGCCTACGACGCAAACGACCTGTCGCGAGAGTTATACAACAGCGATCAGCCGTGGTTTGGAAGAGATCATTTCGGCTCGGGCAATAAGTTCATCACGCCCATGATTGCCAATGGCAAGGTGTACGTCGGGACCAGGAATGGTGTGGGAGTGTTCGGCTTGCTCGGGAATAAGTAAGAGCCACTAAGCCATCGCTTCCATTGTTTCGCGCGGGCCACTTGCCGATGATCGGCGAATGAGTTACACTCCCGATCATCCGCTCCGCGGGCCGTGCATGGTCCTTTTGCTTATCGCGGTGGTCGCAGTAGCTGCTGGCAGCGTGCGAGAAGTATACTAGCCGAATCGGAGAAACGATGAGCACCGTCATTATCTCCTCTGCCATCCACCGTGAACCGGAGCTCCTTGGGCAAACCGTTGTTGTGATCGGCGGTAGCGCTGGTATCGGATTCGAAACGGCACGTCGTGCACGTGCAGAAGGGGAGCGAAAGGACCACGCATGTCCACCATCCACCTGCACCAGACAACCACTTCGACGCCCGAGCAATACGTCGCCGGGCTCACCGACTTCGGGCCTGGCCGCTCGAAGCTTTTTGGCAACAGCGCCGACGAGTACCTCAAGGTGCATAGCCGCGGCCCCACGGAGGCCGACGTCACGGAAGGCTCGGGCGGCATCTGGGAACGTCTGCACTACGACTGGTCCGATCCCAACCACGTCGTCCTCACGACGACCGACTCCAACTTATGGGGAGGCGCGTCCAGCCACACGTACACCTTCACACGTCGTCCCGATGGTTTGACCGACATCGATGTGGTCGTGGTACGGGAGGGCAAGAACCTCAAGGGACGGCTGCTCGGCGTCGTGGTCGGGACCATCGGCAAGGGCGTTTTGAAAAAGGCGTTTGAAAACTCGGTCAAGGCCATCGAAGCCCGCAACGGCGCACCGAGAGCGGCACGCTCATCAGGAGCCGGTTAGCGGTATCGGCGAATTTACTCTCCAGCGGTTCGTCGCCGCCTGTGCCAATTTGGCCGTCTCGACGCTGACAGATTGTCAGCCTCGCCGCGCTGCCTCGATGCCGGCAATGTCGATCTTCTTCATCGGCATCATCGCCTCGAAGGCACGCTTGGCCTCGCCGCCACCAGCCGCCAGTGCATCGGTTAGCGCGCGCGGAGTGATCTGCCAGGAGAGGCCCCAGCGGTCCTTGCACCAACCGCACTGGCTTTCAGTGCCTCCATTGCCGACGATTGCATTCCAGTATCGGTCCGTCTCTTCCTGATTCTCCGTTGCGATCTGAAAGGAAAAGGCCTCGCTGTGCTTGAAGGTCGGGCCGCCGTTGAGACCGAGACAAGGAATGCCCAGGACGGTGAACTCCACCGTCAGCACGTCGCCCTTCTTGCCGCCAGGATAGTCAGCCGGGGCCTTGTGAACAGCGGTTACTTCACTGTCCGGGAAGGTGGCGGAGTAGAAACGCGCCGCCTCATGCGCGTCTTTGTCGAACCAGAGGCAGATCGTGTTCTTTGGCTTCATGTTCGTGTGCTCCTTGTGCTCAATCAGGACGAATGCGCTCTTTGCGTCCGCCCGTAACCAGTGAACCACGCGATCTCTGTAGCCCGCGGGAGCCCACGCGCAACCATAGACTCCTGATCACCGAAGCGCACCACCTTGTCTTCCTTTAGTTTCTAGAACTTGTTCTAGCACCCAGACCCAGCAGCACCGGCGGCCTCGGTATGTTCTTGCGTATGCAAGGGGCGGCGATTGGCTTCGTTTCGCAAAAACACGGCTGCTCACGCTGCGGCGTCTGGGTTCGTTCGGCAGAGACCCCCAGAACTTGGGTTCGTTTGGCAAAAACGCTCGCCGCAGAGGCAAAATTGGGTTCGTCTCGTAATGCAACAAGCAGTCAATTTGTCGCAAGGAGTCCACTTTGGGTTCGTTTCGCAAAACTGCGGGTCCGCTCAGGCCCGGTCCAGGGAAGTTCGTTCGGCAAAACAGCTCTGTTTGGCTTCGTTCCGCAAACCCGGGCCCGTGCCCATTTCGTTTGGCAGAAACGAGCAAGCCATTCGAATGCTAAGCTGGCCAAGGATTCCAAGCGTCCTCGCGCCGCGCTTTTGCCAGCGGCGACGTGCAATTGGGAAGCACCCGGGCCAAGCGCAAACGGGGCGAACCAACATATGAACTTCGATTTTACGGCGGAGCAGATCCAGCTTCGCAAATCCATCCGCGACTTCGCGGCGGCCGAGATCGCGCCACATGTCCTCGATTGGGACGAAAACCAGATCTTCCCCCTGGAGCTGATCAAGAAGGCCGGGGAGCTTGGCATCATGGGCGCGATTTTTCCCGAGGACCTCGGCGGCGCGGGCCTCGGCTACATCGATTACTCCATCATCATCGAAGAACTCGCACGCGTCGATCCGAGCGTTGCCCTCATCGTGGCCGCCCACAATTCGCTCTGCACTAATCACATCTTCCTGGCCGGCAATGACGAACAGCGCCGCAAGTACATCCCGAAGCTCGCAACCGGCGAATGGATCGGCTGTTGGTCGCTGACTGAACCCGAAGCCGGCTCGGACGCCGCGGGTACCCGCTCGACCGCAACGTTGAAGGACGGCGAATGGGTCTTGAATGGCGGCAAAACATTCACCACCAACGCCCAGTACGCCGACGTTTGCGTGGCCATGGCCGTCACAGACCGCTCCGCTTCGCAGCACGGCATCTCGGCCTTCATCCTCGAAAAAGGTACGCCTGGCTTCCGCGTCGGCAAAAAGGAAAACAAGCTCGGCATGCGCGCCAGCGCCACCGGCGAAGTGCTGTTCACGGATTGCCGCCTGCCGCAGTGCCAATTGCTCGGCAAACAGGGCGAGGGTTTCGTCGATAGCCTCCGCACGCTCGATGGCGGCCGCATCTCGATCGCGGCTCTCGCGCTCGGGCTTGCGCAGGGGGCATTCGATGCCGCGCTCAAATATTCAAAGCAACGGAAGCAGTTCGGCCGTTTCATCTCCGAGTTTCAAGCGATTCAGAACAAGCTGGCCGATATGGCCACTTCCATTGAAGCCGCCCGTTGGCTCATCTATTCGGCAGGCGCCAAGAAGGACGCCGGCAATCGCGTCACGCGCGAATCCGCTATGGCCAAGCTGTTCGCCTCCGAAATCGCCGTCAAGGTGGCCGACGAGGCTTTGCAGATCCACGGCGGCTATGGATTCATCAAGGACTACCCGGTGGAAAAGTTCTATCGCGACGTGAAGCTGTGCACCATTGGCGAGGGCACCAGCGAGATTCAGCGCCTGGTGATTGCGCGGCAACTGCTAAAAGAGTAATTGGCGGCCAAGATCCAAACGGCAGATCTCGAACAGCGTATCGCTTCGGGCGATGTGCGCGCGTTGGCCCGCGCAACCAGCCTCATTGAGAGTCAAACCAGCGCCGGGCGCGATCTCATCGCCAGGTTGTTTCCGCGCACTGGGCGCGCCATGATCGTGGGCATCACCGGAGCGCCGGGGGCAGGGAAGAGCACGCTGGTAGATCAGCTCGCTAAAGGTCCGCGCCGCAACGGGCAAACGGTCGGAATTATCGCCGTCGATCCAAGCAGTCCCTATACTCACGGGGCCATCTTGGGCGACCGCATTCGCATGCAGGATCATCACAACGATCCCGGCGTTTTCATACGCTCCATGGCCAGCCGTGGCAAGCTCGGCGGAATTGCGCAAGGCACTTTGGAAATGGCACTGCTGCTCGATGCCGCCGGCCGCGACGTGGTCATTATTGAAACAGTGGGCGTTGGCCAGGACGAAGTAGAAATCGCACGTCTGGCGGATGTGACGGTGCTCGTCCTCGTGCCCGGCCAAGGCGATGACGTGCAAACGATCAAGGCTGGCGTCATGGAGATCGCGGATGTCTTCGCTATCAACAAAGCGGACAGGCCGGGAGCCGCTCGGCTTGAGCAAGAGATCCGTGCGATGCAGAGTCTGGCCGACGCGCCGGAGCGTGCCAACGCGGCTCCAGTGCGGCGCGTGGTAGCGACAGAAGGCAAAGGAGTCGATGAGCTTTGGACGGTCATTCGTGAGGTCTTCGAAAAGCGCGGCCGGCGGAATGCTCGTACCGAGACCTGGTCGTTCCGGCTGCGCGAGATGCTTCGCGACAATCTGCTCGCTTCCCTTTCAGACGAGCAGATCGCCGCTCATGCGGATCTCGTCGCCGCGCGAGTAGAGGACCCTTACGAGGCTGTTGAGGCGCTGCGATCGACATTCACCAGCGACGGGCGATCGCCGAGTGTTGAGATTGACCACCTTGGAATTGCAGTTCGCAGCCTGATAGAAGCGCTGCGCTTCTATCAAGAGATGCTCGGCATGACCGTGACCGCTCATGAAACGGTGGCGGACGAGCGAGTAGACGTGGCAATGCTGCCGGCCGGCGGCGGGACCCAACCGCCTCGAATCGAGTTGTTGGAAGCAACCGATACGGAATCGGCCATCGCAAAGTTCATCGAGAAAAGAGGGCCCGGTTTGCATCACATCGCACTGCGTGTGGACGATCTCGCAAAGGCGACAGATCGCCTCCGCAAGGCAGGCGCGCGGCTGCTGAATGAACCGCGTGCGGGCGCCGGCGGCCACATATATGTATTCGTGCACCCGGCTTCTACTGGCGGGGTGCTGCTGGAACTGATACAGAAGTAGATCGCGGAAGGAGCGGAAACCAGATTGGAAAAGAAAGCAGACATCGGCATTATCGGCGGAAGCGGGCTCTATTCCATGCCCGGCTTTGAGGCGCAAGAAGAACTGCGCCTGGCAACCCCCTTTGGCGAACCGTCGGATGCTTACATAATCGGCGAGTTGGAAGGCAGCCGCGTGGCCTTTCTCGCGCGCCATGGACGCGGGCACCGTCTCCTGCCGTCCGAATTGAACTTTCGCGCGAACATTTTCGGGTTCAAGATGCTGGGAGTCGAACGCATTCTCTCGCTCAGTGCAGTCGGCTCACTGAAGGAAGAGCATGCGCCGCTTGATTTCGTCATACCCGATCAATTCTTCGATCGCACACGCGGCCGCGTCTCCACATTCTTCGGCGGCGGTCTTGTGGCGCACATCAGTTTTGCCGATCCGGTTTGCCCTCAGCTCGCCCACGCCGTCCATGCGGTTGCTATCGAAACCGGAATCAACAGCAAAGCGGGCGGAACATATCTCTGCATGGAAGGTCCTGCCTTCTCCACTCGGGCGGAATCGAACGTGTATCGCAGTTGGGGCATGGACGTTATCGGCATGACCAACCTGCAGGAAGCGAAGCTCGCTCGCGAAGCCGAGATCTGTTACGTCACCGTCGCCATGGTCACCGATTACGATTGCTGGCACGAAGAACATGACGCGGTCACGGTGGAGCAGATCATCGGCAACCTGATAAAGAATGCAGAGAACGCGTGCAAGCTGGTGCGCAACGTAGTGGCGCGCATGCCGCGGGAAAGAACGTGCAAGTGCGGGTCCGCGCTCAAGCACGCGATCATCACAGACCGGGCCGCGATTCCGGCTTCTGTCAAAGAAAAGTTGGGGCTTTTGATTGGCAAGTACATCGGCGACTGAACTCGCGCAGGAGGTCTTGGACTCCTGCCTGCACGATGGCACGTGGCCGGCACGCCCGCTGCAGGCCTTGGTCGAGCGCGCGCTCGACCCCGAAGATCCGTTCCTTGCGGCTGCGGCCACTCGCGCGTTGTTCGGCATCGTCATCGAACGGCTTGGCGATCTCTTCGAGCCGGCGCTCTGCGATGTCTATGCGCGACTATTCTCGTATGTGATTGCGCGCACGCTGCCGGCGTACAATGCTGAGGATCTGCTGATCCGCTATGGAAGAATACGCCAGGTGCGGCGCTTCCCCGGCGGCGAAGTGAATCGCGTGTTCGTGCTGTCCCGCGTGACGCTGGGCGCCGATGTCGCTGTTACCAGCGTGGCGCTTGCGGCGGCGAAGGACCGCTTCCCCGACGCCGAGATCTGCCTCATTGGACCGCAGAAAAACGCAGAGCTATTCGAGGCGGATCGTCGAATTGGATTCATCCCGGTCAGCTATGGCAGATCGGGCCTGTTGCGAGACCGGCTCGCCGCGGCCGCGGAGCTTCAGACTGTCGCCGATGAGACCGGCGCCATCGTCATCGATCCCGATTCGCGCTTCACACAACTCGGGCTGATTCCAATCTGCGAAGACTCGCGCTATTACTTCTTCGAGAGCCGCGCCTTTGGTGGACAGATGGAGACGCCGCTGCCTCAATTGACGGCCGAATGGCTGCGGGAAGTCTTCGATACCGAGCTTACTCAGCCTTACGTTGCTCCCGCGCCACGACAGCGTATCGCGGATATCACGGTCAGCTTGGGTGTCGGAGGCAATGCCAACAAACGGCTCGACGATGAATTTGAGTTCGAAATCCTGTCGGCGCTGCTCCGGCAAGGCCGGCCTATCTTGCTGGATCGGGGCGCGGGCGGAGAAGAAGCATCGCGAGTCGACACTCTGGTGGAACGGCTTGGATCGCCTACGCTGCTTCATATCCACGATGGCAGCTACGCCTCGTTCGCCAGCCATATCGTTCAGAGCAGGCTGTACGTGGGATACGATTCCGCCGGCCAGCATGTCGCCTCTGCCATGGGTGTGCCCCTGGTCTCTGTATTTACCGGCCACGCTTGCGAACGCATGCTCGCGCGCTGGCGTCCTGACAGCGAACACTCGCATGTCGTAACGGTGGACGAGACGAATCGTTCGACGGCCCTTGGCCGAACGCTTCAGGCTATTGCGGAGGCGGCGGCGGAGGCGTAGGCAGCGACCAAGGATTCGAGCTGCCCGTTGCAGCGGTTGTGCCCGCGGGTTTCGGAGCAGGTGTATTGGCTGCTGGTGCTGGCGCCGTGCCGGTCGTGGAGAATGTAGCCGGCTGCTCTTGCGTCTGGCTCTCAGGGAGCGGCGGCGGCGCTTCGGCTCCGTATTGAATGTTGGATTCGGTTCCGAACTTCCGGTAATCTCTGAACTCGATCTCGTTCTTCGATTTCTCGCGGCCGGCGGTCATGTTCAGCCGCGCCAATAGGGGGCAAACGTACTTTTGGCCGCTGATATCGACCAGGTCGTAGTCGAGTATCTCGGTCGCTTCACTGACCGGAAAGCTTCTCGGAATATCGACCGCAATGAACTTAATTCGGTCAATCTCGCCAGTATTCGCATCCGCGTAGATGAGCCCCTTGTAGGCGGTGATGATTCGCTGGTCGTCGCCCGGACCGGCGGTGTACTGAATCGAATACTTCGAATGGCCGCTGTCGATGAAGTAATTGAACACCGCCATCTTTCTTCCGCGCAGCGTGGCCCAGTGGTCCCAGCCGAACTCGGCATCGCTGTCGGGTTCAAAGATCTCACGCATGAGGCTGCCGAATTCGCCGCTTGAAACAGCGCCGCCCCCCAGCCCGACATGCTCCATGTCAGTATTTTGGTACTGCCCGTTGACCGAGTAGACTTTGTAGTTCTCGCGGCCTTCGTTATAGCTTACCTTCGCCAGCACCGTTCCAATACTCCGGTAGTGATCGGCCGCATTCGGATCTATGTAACGCCGCGTTACCTGCACACAGATGAAGTTCGGCAGATTCTGCGTATAGTTCAGCGCATAGTCCTTCATTAGCCCCAGGATCTTTTGCTGCTCGATGGAATTGGGGGGCGGAATGGGGGGCAGTTTGGTTTGCAGACTGGCGGTGGGTGTTCCGCTCGCAACCGGGTTGTCGGGCGCCGTTGCAGGCGAATAGGTCGCATCATGCGTGGGCGGCTTAAGAGCCGCGGTCTGATCGCGAAGCTCCTGCAGAGCCTGTACCGTCTTCGGACCGGCGCCCTGCGCCTCCAGATCCAAAATGGTCTTGTCGGTCAGCTTCTCGGTGAGCTGAAGTTTCTTGACATACGCTGCAACTTGCTTGTCCGTATGCTGCTTTAGCGCCAATTCAGACCGGATGAATTGCACCAGTTGATCGACATTCATCTGCATCTGCGCCTGCAGGGCCAGCGCGCAACACAACATCAGCAGGCCGATACGAAACCTCATATTCAATATCATGACGTAATGACTTGCGTCGGGGTTGCGGCTGCCAGCTAAAGTGGCTGCTGTTTTTCGAGCTCGACCAAAACGGTGCCGATAGGAAATCCGAGCTGAAACCGAAGCTGAACCGGTATGCGGGCCCCATCGTCGGTCAGCCAAATAAATAGACGGCCTTTCCGCTTGTACAACACGTTGTCAAAGAGAAATGCTTCATAGCGGATAGTCTGATAGTTCTTCCCGTCGATCGTCAGGTTTTCTCGCGCTTGCGCCTCGATTTTGCCGTAGACAACCTTCTTGCCGTCCGTGATAGGAAGAGTAGCTGATTTTCCGGGCGGAACATCCATCAGGCGCAATGAAGCGAGCGCCCCAGCGATTTCACGCGTGCAGGGTGGGACATCGAGCCATCGCTTATCGGAGGTGTTCTTCAGCACGTCGCGGTCATCGTACTCCACCTTGTTATGCGGCAAGTCAAAGTTCAATGACGTGAGTTTGTGACGCTTGCCCTCTTCAGCATCGAGATTTGATTGGACGCCGCAGAACTTCTGGTCGGTAACCACCTTGTACTTGTCGTCGACTTTGTACAAGCGTGTGACCAGCCCCGCACTTTGCACGTCCATGTTGAGTTGCCAGTCAGCCCCGTCGATATGCGAGAGCTGGACGGTAACGTTGCCGGCGGTAATGAACCGCCACTCGATGCGATAGGAAAGCTTTTCGGGGAAGGGATATCTGGAAGGCTTCTGCTGCTGCTGGCCCGGTGCGGAAGCAATCGTGGAGAAAAGGAAGACGAGCGCGCACACAAAGCGCAGATGAGATCCCAACACCCTCAATTGTGGCAGACGCCCTCGCGAGGGCCGCGGTTGCGTCAGAGTCGCTGCGCCAGCTCTTCGCTGCGCTCGAGCTCTTGCTCTTTATACTGGAGCTGATAAAGCTTCCAGTAGATGCCGCGTTGGGCGAGCAGCTCCTGGTGGGTGCCGATCTCGCGCAGTTGCGCTTTGTGCATAACCAGGATGCGATCGGCTCGCTGAATTGTTGAGAGCCGGTGCGCAATCACGAGCGAAGTGCGGTTGGAAACCAGGCGCGAAAGCGCTTCACGCACGCGCATCTCGGTCTCCGTGTCCACGCTCGAAGTCGCTTCATCCAAAATCAATATGCTTGGATTGTGGGCCAGCGCGCGCGCGAAACTCATGAGCTGTTTCTGGCCGGTTGAAAACCCGGTGCCGCGCTCGCGTACCGGAGTATCGAACTTTTCAGGCAGCTCCTGAATAAAATCCAGCAGGTTCACCTGTTCAGCCGCTTGCCTGACCTCGGCTTCGGTGATATGCGCCGTACCTAAGCGGATATTCGAATCCACAGTGCCGGTAAACAGATAAGCGTCCTGCAGCACGACACCGAAGTGTTGCCGAAGCTCGATGAGATCGAAATCGCGAATATCCACACCGCCGATCCGGATCGCGCCGCGCTGGACGTCGTAGAAGCGAAGCAGCAGATTAGTGAGCGTCGTTTTGCCGGCGCCTGTATGGCCAACAATCGCGATCGTCTCTCTAGGCGAGACCCGAAAACTCACGTTGCGCAAGACCCAATCTTCGTTGTTATAGGCAAACCAGACGCGATCGAACTCAATCTCGACCGGTCCTTCGGGAAACGGCACTATCGTGCGCGGAGAAACGATAGCCGGCTCGATATCCAGCAGCTTGAAGACGCGTTCGGACGCCGCCATGGCGCTCTGCAGGATGTTGTACTTGTCGCTCAAGTCCTGAATAGGTCTGAAAAAACGGAGGCCGTATTGCAGGAACGCCACCAAAACACCCAGTGTCAGCGCACCCTGGCGGATTCGAAACCCGCCGTAGGTGAGCAGCAGCGCCAATGCAAGCATCCCGAGGAACTCTACAACCGGGAAAAACCAACCGTACGCGGTGATCGCGTCTTTGAACGCCAGCATGTGATCGCGGTTGATGCGCTCGAATTCCCGGTTACTGCGCTCCTCGCGATTAAACAGTTGCGCAACCGCCATTCCGGCGACATGTTCCTGAAGATAAGAGTTAATTCTTGCAATGGCGACGCGTATCCGGCGATAGCTCTGCGAAGCCGAACGGCGGAATTGCATCGTCACCAGCACCACCAACGGCATCACAGCGAGCATCAGGCCCGTCATGCCTGGGCTCAAACGGAACATCACGATGATGACGAAGCTCAGCATGAGAATATCGCCGACAATCGTCACCAATCCCGAAGCGAACAGATCGTTCAGCACGTCCACATCCGTGGTCACTCTCGTTACGAGCCGTCCGACGGGGTTCTTGTCGAAATAGGCAATATCGAGCGTTTGCAGGCGCGCCATCAACTCACGGCGCAGATCGAACATGGCCTGCTGGCCCGTCCACTGCATCAAATAGGTCTGCCCGAAATCGAAGACGAATCCAAACGCGATGACGGCGAAATAGATTCCAGCCAGTTGTGTCAGGCCTGTCCAAGGATCATGCGACAGCCAGCGATTGAGAAACGGAAACGTTGCAACATGTTTGGTGGGCACCAGGTAACGGTCCACGGCCAGCTTTGTAATCAGCGGTCCGATAATCTGAAAGAGAGAATCTATCAGCAGCAGCGCTAATGAAGCAGCGACGACCAGCTTGTACGGCTTCAGATAAGTGAGAAGCCGCCGCATGAGGCGGGAATCGTAAGCTTTGCCGAGTACCTCTTCTTCCAAGTTGTTGCGGCCTTCGTTGGTTACTGGTCTGCGGGTGTGCGAAATTCAACACCCAACATCAGCCTAACGTAGCGTCGTTGCGCGCTGAGCGTTCCGCCAAAGGAGTTTGATGAATGGCATCGTCCTGATTGATAAGCCCGCGGGTTGTACCAGTCACGATATTGTGAATCGCTGGCGAAAGCTGGCGAACACAAAGCGCGCCGGGCATTTGGGCACTCTGGACCCGATGGCGACTGGATTGCTCGCGCTCGTGACTGGAACAGCGACACGCCTGGCGCGTTTCTTCGAAAAGGAAGAAAAGACCTACGTGGCTGAAATCACCTTCGGGCTGGTATCTGACACCTATGACGCAGACGGCGAGATAAAGGAAACCGGCACGTTGCCGACGGAAGAAGCAACCATTGCCGCGGCCCTAGAGTCTTTTGAAGGCCGGTTCTGGCAGACGCCGCCGCCCATCTCCGCAAAAAAGATCAAAGGCGTGCCCGCTTACAAATTGGCCCGAAAGGCGGCGCCCGTGGAGCTGAAACCCGTTGAAGTCGAAGTGAGCCGGCTCGAAATCAAGAGCGTTTCGCTGCAGAAGGCGTGCATCGTGGTCACCGCATCGAGCGGCACGTACGTTCGGAGTCTGGCCCACGACTTGGGGCAGCGGCTGGGCTGTGGCGCGATTCTCACCAAACTGCGGCGCGTTCAGATCGGCAGTTTCACGATAGACCGGGCCAAAACGCTGGAGCAGTTGCACGAGTTGGCGTCGGCCGGCCGTCTCCACGAAGCTGTACTTCCCGCGGCACGGCTTCTGCCTCAGTTCCCCGTAGAATATGTCGACGCTGCGACGGAAGCCCACATTCGTCAAGGCCGCGACTTTCGGACCTCGCCTTTCGTGGTCCGGCCCGGCGCACCCTTTGTCAAAGCGCTTTCGCAGTCGGGCGAGCTGATTGCGATCGGTGAGCTGCGCGTGCCGAATTTATATCACCCAAGCACTGTTTTATGAATCGGCGTCGGCATCTAAGACATACTCTGTGCTACACAGGTAGGGACCGGTTTTATCCAAGCCATTCATGACGTGGTCTACTACTGCGCGTTTCACCGTCGTTCTGATGTTGTGCAGCGCCTGCGGAACTCTGGCCCAAACACCTCAGGCGCAGCAGAGTTCAACTGCGCCTCAATCCACTTCCACTCAGCAGCCCGAGACTTCCACCAACCCGCCGCAGCCGCCGCCGCCGCCCCTTCCGAAGCCGCAATTCTTCGGCGGAACAGTAACGGAACTGGATGCGCAACACATCAGTGTGTCTCGCACCTCGCCGGGGAAAGCTCCCGAGCATCGCACGTTCTTGATCGATAAGAAAACGAAAATGAGCAAATCGGTCAAGGTCAAATCCAGAGTGACGGTTCGTTACCGGCACATGCCTGAAGGAGACATCGCGCTGGAGATCCAGATCCGGCCGTTCATGCGGCTTCCGCACGTATCTTGACTCTAGGGAACCCGCGCAAAACGGGCGCGGTATTAGGCGCACCGCCCGAGAGCCTTAGAGTTCCTTTGCTGTTTGGCGGCGCGCATCCGTGCCCTTTGCGCTATTTCGTTTCCTGTGAATCGCGGCGCCGCTTAGCCCAACCCGGTTTATCTACCTGATAGGCGCGGCCGATTGCGAGCGCGTCGGGCTCTACGTCTTTTGTGATCACGGAACCGGCGGCGATGTACGCTCCGTCGGAGATCTCGACCGGCGCGACCAGGGTTGAATTGCTGCCCACGAACACCCGTTCGCCAATGCGTGTTTCATGTTTATGCCGGCCGTCGTAGTTACAAGTGATGGTGCCCGCGCCGATATTGACGCCGGCTCCAATCGAGGCATCCCCGAGATAAGCGAGGTGGTTCGCCTTCGCACCGGCTCCGAGTTTTGTTTTCTTCAACTCGACAAAGTTTCCGATATGCGAGTGCTCGGCGGCGGCGGCATTCATCCGCAGGCGCGCGAAAGGCCCCACAGTCGCTTGCGCGCCTACCGACGACGCCTCCGCAAGGACGTAAGGGAGGATAGTGACTCCATCGGCGATCAGGCAGTCGCGCAAGACGGAGCCGGTCCCGATGGAGCAATTCGCACCGATTCGAGTACGCCCGCGCAGTTGCACGTTCGCTTCTACGACCGAATCTGGCCCAATCTCGACATCGACATCGATAGTCACGGTCTCCGGATATTCGATGGTGACGCCGGAGAGCATCAGCTCATTCGCTTTCCTCTGGCGAAGAATCCTGTCGGCGGCCGCCAGCTCCACGCGCGTATTAATGCCGAGCAACTCGGTCTCATCGGCGACCAGCAATGGCGCCACAGGATGCCCGTTGCGCCGTAAGATTTCAACCATGTCGGTGAGATAGTATTCCCGGGCCGGATTATCGGGCGTCACTTGCCCGATATGCTCCCAGAACAGCCGCGCATCGAAGCAATAAACGCCGGTATTGATCTCGCGAATCCGGAGCTGCTCCGGGGTGGCTGCTTTTTGCTCCACGATGGCGGCAATGGTCCCGCGATCGTCGCGGACAATGCGGCCGTAACCCGCCGGATCAGCCACTTCTGTGGTGACGAGCGCGCCGCCTAAACCTGGCGAATCCGCGAGCTCCAGAAGCCTCTTCAGCGTGCCCGCTGTCAGCAGCGGCCCGTCGCCGTTCAGGATCAGCAAGTGGTTATTCGCCGATGCAGCCAGTTCACGGGCGCACAACATGGCGTGGCCGGTGCCCTTCTGCTCGGTCTGCTCGACGAACCGAATGCCTGGGTTTGTGACGCTCCGGCGAACTTCCTCAGCCTGGTGGCCGACGACAGCCACAATGCGCTCGGGAGGGGCAACGTTCATCGCGGCTCGAATCACGTGATTCAGTAGGGTGTCTCCACCAGCCTCGTGCAGCACCTTGGCTCGCTTCGACTTCATGCGTGTTCCCAGCCCGGCAGCCAGAATCACGACGGTGAGGGTTGGTTTCATTTGAATTTTGCGCGTTGTGCGGCGAGCGCCTGTTTGCGAACCTGGTGCGCCCGCGAGCGGCTGGCGAGGTCGATCACCACCTGCGCCAGAGCGTCAGGGCTGTGCCGTACCTTGTGCGGCGGCTCCGTGTCACCGAGCAAATCCGCAGTGACCACTTTCAGTCCCATCGCGTTGAGCTGCTCGACATCATTCTCTACCGGCCTGACGTGTGCGCGCGCGTACTTGCGCTTCAAAGCCGAAGGGATGGGAGCCGAGTTCAGCACCACGCAATCGATGAGCTGCCGCCGGGCGTGCGCGTGAATAGCCGCCACGTGTTGCGAGGCGGAAAAATTAATCGTTTCGCCCGGTTGCCACATCAGGTTGACGAAATAGACCTTCAGGGCGGGAGAGCGCTCAATCGCTTCGGGAATCCCGGTAACTAAGATATTCGGAATCACGCTGGTGTAGAGCGAGCCGGGCCCCAAGGTGATCAAGTCGGCCTTCGCGATGGCCTCCAACGTGTCGGGGAGGGGTTCGCAATCATCCGGTTTCAGACGTACGGCGTCAATCGGCTGACGGCTCTTGCTGATCTTGGTCTCGCCGCGTATCACGGATCCATCTCGCAAGCTGGCTTCGAGCGTTACGTTGGCCGAGGTGGCCGGAAAGATGCGGCCGCGGATGGCGAGGATTTCCGATGACAGTTTTACCGCGTGGGCAAAGTCGCCGGTGATCTGGTGCATGGCGGTGAGAAACAGGTTCCCAAAGCTGTGGCCTTTGAGCCCGCGTCCGCTGGCGAACCGGTACTGGAACAAATGCGAGAGAAGAGCGGCGTCTTCCGACAGCGCAGTCATGCAGTTGCGGATATCGCCAGGCGGAAGAATATCGAAATCGCGCCGCAGCCGCCCCGAGCTGCCGCCGTCGTCGCTCACCGTGACGAGAGCCGCGATCTCGACCACCGGCCGGCCGGCTTCGGGACCGTCCTGCACACCGCGAGCGTGCTTCTTCAGGCCCGACAGGAGGGTCGAGAGACCCGTCCCGCCACCGATCGACACGATCCGTAAGGGGGCCTTCAGCATGCTGCGCTGAAGAGGCGAAACGCGGGTCAGACTGGACATGGGACGGTGTCCAAGCGCGGATTGGCTGGCGTCAGTGGTGTTTGGGTGGATCTTCTTCCTCGTCGTCGTAAACAGGCACCGTGTCCAGATCCTCTGCCTCAAAAACCTGTCCGCAGTCTAGACAGCGCACATAATCGATGCCGTCCCGCCGGTAGAGGAACTCGGTGCGGTCATGCTGACATCCCTGCATAGCGAAGTAACACCTATTCTAGACCGCACGATTATCCTGTCAAGTGCCCGGCGAGCGTGAAGGCGGTAGGATGTCTATTCCGAAGAAGCGTGGCCAAGCGAAGGCGGGAAAATTGGGATGTTGCAGCAGTTCTTCTGGCGCGGCGCTCAGGAGGGACGCACGTCCGTACGCGTGCGTGGCGGATACTTCCGGGGCCGAGCGCTGCGGAGACTCGCGCGACGATTTTGCGGTACGGGCGATGGTTGGCTCCTGGCTGAAACGGGCCGGTCCGCGGCGAAGTAAGGCACGGTCTTCCAGAAGTGGAGTTGGGGCGCGTCAACGCACAGATCCGCGCAATGCGCGTTTTGCGGCGATATGAGGAGTTGAGACGTCAGTTGCCAGCTGTGGTCTGCGCGTGAAGAGGTAATCGTGTTTTACGGCCCGGGGTCTGGCGCTTGTTACGAAACTTCGCACCCTGCTTTTTCTCAACGGCCAGCCAGTCAGACACGATTAGAGAAGAGGGTGAGCTTTCCGATCATTTGTGCAACACTGCATTAAAACGGGATGCCGACGTGTTTTGTGATTCAGCCATTCGATTCTGGCAAGTTTGACAAGCGATTCAAGGAGACTTTCGCGCCTGCAATTAGCGCCGCTGGTTTCGAGCCGTACAAAGTAGACGAAGACCCGCGAGCAGATGTGCTGATTACCTCTATTGAGGAAGGCATTCGTTCTGCGGCAGTGTGCCTGGCTGACATAACGACGGATAATCCTAACGTCTGGTTCGAACTAGGGTTTGCTTTTGCCGCTAATCGTCCGGTCGTTATGGTGTGTTCAAGTGAACGTACCGGGAAGTATCCTTTCGATATTCAGCATCGAGCTGTTATCCCCTACAAAACTGAGGCTCAAAGCGACTTCAAGACCCTGAGCGACGCAATCGTCGAACGCTTACAAGCTGCTGGCGAGCGGGGCCAGACCTTACAGCAGATAGCTGAGGCGGAGCCGGTGGCCCCTGTTGGTGGTTTAAGCCAAATCGAACTGACCTTGCTAGCTGTGGCTGCCGGAGCCGCGCTTCCCGAGTCCGGGTTCAGCTTGTGGAGCTTACAAAATGATGCTGAAAAAGCTGGTCTTTCAAAAACTGGTATATCTCTCGCGCTGAGGCGCCTTATGCAGAAGCAGTTATTCGAGGAGGCGTGGATTGAAGATCAGTCAGGAGAACGCTACAAAGGCGCGGCGATCAGCTCTAGAGGATGGGATTGGATAGACGCTAACGAAGAGAAGTTTTCGCTTCACCGTCCCCTAAGAAGCGGCCGAAACATTCGTGGAAGCATAAGCGACGAAGATGTTCCGTTTTGATTCTGGTCACAAAGGTACGTTTCGAAGATCCTGAAGGCCCGAGATGGCGTGTGCTCAGCTGTTTCAAAATCGCCCGAAAGCAACGCGGCATTCGGCAAGTTGCATCAACTTGACGTAGAGTCGGCAAATGCTGAGATTGGCCCCAAACGGGCCTCTGGCCTGGAAGCCGCCTTCTGAATCGCCTGGACAGACGTATGGGCGCGTGATCTACGCGCTCCGCCGGCGAGTCCTGCGCTCGCCATCTTATTCCCTAAGGCGCACCTCCGCATCGATGGGCAACCCGTCGCTTGAACAGGCATTACTAAGATCTAAAGAGACACTCAATGAAATCCGCACTTAGTGCAAAAGGACAGGCCACGATTCCTAAGGCCATTTGGGATCATCTTCATCTCGAACGGGGTGATCGAAATAAATCCTTCGTGCTTCCCGACGTCAGCGTCGTGATCCTCCCCGAGATTCCTACGTCGAAGCAAAGGGGTGTCGTGAAGAGTCGTCGGCTCAATCGAGCCCGCTAACGCAGCAATTGCGTCAATGGCTGCGTCCACGAGCCGAAGAAGCGCGCAATGGCCGGAAACTCGGTGCCTAGAACGGTCAGAATAGGGACAGCGCCGAAAGTGAGAGCCCGCAGGTAAAACTCTTTGCCGAGCTGGCCTTCCTTGGTCGCGGCCAAGCGGCTCAGAATGGGGTCCCTCTCCATCTGTGCAAACACCACCAGCACAGCAACACCGCCGAGGACCAATCCCACCGTAATCAGGTGGAAAATAGCCTGAGGCGATTGGAAGCTGAACGAGTTGACCGCTAGCACGAGCAGAACAAAGCAAACCACCGAACAGATCAACAAGTTATGCAGTTGGTGCAACGCATATCCGATGTAAGTTGAAAAAAGCAGCGCTACATAGCGCGATGCCTGCTCGTATTCCTCTCTCGAGGGGCTATCTTCGTGAAGTTGATTGGCTAATTCAGGCGCCTGCTGGACGAAAGCTCCG
>DATJUG010000125.1:0-13149 GCA_035502635.1 Bryobacteraceae bacterium | reverse complement strand
AGCCAGATTCACAGACGGACTCAAAGGCACCAGATGGCGGTCGGCCTTCTCTCGCTGGCGGGTCCCTCGATCATCTCTCAGCTCTGACCCGTTTTCATCCCTCGTTGCGACGGCTGCCCAGCCGCCATGGTTGAGTCACAGCCCACCCCAAAAATTTTTCCTCACCAAAATCAACCGCTTCCCCTCCGTCCACCACGCCGCCCCGCACTCCCCGCCTTCACACTCTCCTCAGAACACACGAAAAAAAATGCGCGACCAATCCCCCCGCGAGCCCGACGAAAAAAATCCCAGCCACAGCACCGGCCCGCGCAGTCCCGAAGGCAAGGCAACATCATCCCTTAACCGTCTCACCCACGGCTGCCGCTCCGAGCAGATCCTCATCCCCGGCGAAGACCCCGCGGAATTCGAATTCATGATGAACGGTTGGATCGAAGCCTATGATCCGAAAGACGCCATCGCGCTCAACCTCGTCGAAGAAGTCGCCAAGGCTCACTGGTTCCTCAAGCGCAACGAAAAATGGCTGCATCAAATCCAAGTCCGGCTCCCTCACGATGCCTGGCTATGGACCGAGGAAAACCACAAGCGCCTCGCTAATACGATGCGCTACAAAACCACCGCCGAACGCGCCTTCTTCCGCTGGTACAAGGCCCTCGAAACCCACTACAACCGCGAATTCCACCGCAACCAGCTCGCCGAACGCGCTCGCGCCCGCGCCGCCGAACTCAACATCCAATGGCTGAACAAGCAGGAGCAGAAAACCGCTGAAGATCTCAAAATTCAGCAGTTCGCCCACGTATTCGGCGACGACGAAATCTGCGCCACCACCGTCGCACCCACCAATCAGCAGATCAAAGATTCCGTCGCCGCCCGTCTCGAGCCGCCCAAATTGATCACGCGCCTGCTTTACTTCGAAGGCGGCGTCCCCTCCGCCTACGAATGGGCCCACCCCAATCTCCTCCAGCGCGAATTCGAGACCGTCGGCCTTCAAACCATGCTGTATACCGATTGGCTGGACATTATCGAATCCGAGGCAGCAGCCGGCACCGGCCATCTCGGCCCCGCGCCCTCCCAGAAATTCCTGAACCTCCCGCCTGAAATTCCCGAACCACGACCGGCTTGACACCTAATGCCAGTGCGGTATAGTGCATAAAGCTTCAGACAGATTAGGTTTTCGGCAGCGCCTTGGCTCTGGCGGTAACCGGCGCACCAGTTCCAGGAATCGCGCCTCGATAGGTGCTGCCCAGGAGGTTATCCGTGACCCTTTTGGCTAAGAGTGCCCGCTTCGCGCTCGTCGCTTTTTTTCTCGCCGCCTGTGCCTGGGCGCAGGAAGGTTCCATCACCGGCACCGTCAAGGACTCTACCGGGGGCGCCGTCCCCAACGCCACCGTCACCATCACCAACATCGAGCAGGGCTCCGCCCACACCACCACCACCAACGGCACTGGCGATTATCTGGTCAGCGGTCTCCTTGCTGGCCACTACAACGTCAACATCACCGCTCCCGGCTTCCAGCAATACCTCATCAAGGACCTCGTCCTGCGCGTCGCCGATAAGGCCCGCGCGGACGCCACCTTGAAAGTCGGCCAGGTCTCGACCGAGCTCACCGTCGCCGGCTCCAACGTGGCCCAGGTACAAACGGAAACCGCCGAGTTATCCGGCGTAATTACCACCAAGCAGATCGATCAGCTCGTCCTCAACGGCCGTAACTTCACTCAGTTAGTAACTCTAATTCCCGGCGTAAGTAATCAGACCGGCCAGGATGAGGGCACGGTCGGTGTCTATGGCAGTGTCGCCTATAGCGTCAACGGAGGCCGAACCGAGTACAACAACTGGGAGCTCGACGGCGGCGACAACATGGATAACGGTAGTAACGGAACTCTCAACACTTACCCGAACGTCGACGCAGTCGCCGAAGTGAAAGTCATGACCTCTAACTACGGTGCGCAATATGGCCGCAATGGCTCTGCCACCATCGAGACGATTACTAAGTCGGGCACCCGTGACTTCCACGGCGACTTATTCGAATTTCTCCGTAACGACGATTTCAACGCCCGCAATTTCTTTGATACAACCCGCCCCGAATACAAGAAGAACGATTTCGGTTACACCATCGGCGGCCCCGTCTTCATCCCGAAGGTCTACAACAAGAATCGCGATAAGACCTTCTTCTTTTTCTCCGAAGAATGGCGCCGCGAGCGCACGCCCGTCACTTACAATCAATCCGTCCCCTCGAATCAGGAGCGCAACGGAAACTTCTCCGACGTCTGCCCCTCCGCCAACTCGGCCGTCGATACAACCGACTTCCCGAACTGCCCGGTCAATCCCCAAACCGGCGCTTACTATCCCAACAACACCGTCCCCGTCAGCCCGCAGGCGCAAGCCATGCTTCCGCTCATCCCCGCGCCGACCACCGGCTCCGGCTCCCAATCTCTCTACGAGTCCGACTTCATCCAACCCACAAGCTGGCGCGAAGAACTCGCTCGCGTCGACGAAAACTTCAGCGATAAGCTCCGCTTCTTCTACCGGTTCATCCATGACTCCTGGAGCACCATCTCGCCCGGTCCGCTCTGGGCCAGCGGCTCGTTCCCGACAGTCAATACTAACTTCGTCGGTCCCGGTGTCAGCATGGTCGCCAATCTCACCGCCAGCGTTTCGCCCACGCTGCTCAACGAATTCATGTTCAGCTACACCACCGATCACATCTTCCTCACCGCGCTCGGCCCGGTACAGCGCCCCGCTGACTTCAATATGCCCGGCATCTTCAACAACGGCTTCCGTGGCTTGCTACCCAACGTCACCATCACGGACACGGCTGAATATAGCGGCGGCGGGTTCAGTGCCGGCACCGGTTATTTCCCCTGGAATAATGCCAACCCGACGTTCACTTATAAAGACAACGTAACTAAGATCGCCGGCGCTCACAACATATATTTCGGTGCTTATTTTGTCGCCGCCCAGAAGAACGAAGATAATTCGCCCGATGCGCAAGGCTCCCTCACCTTCGACGGTACTAATGGCGCCATCAGCACGGGTAATGGCTTTGCCGATTTCTTAGTTGGTCGCATCGCCTCGTTTGATCAAACCAACATGATCAACAAGTATTACAACCGTTACAAAATTGTCGAGCCTTACATTCAGGACGATTGGCACGTCTCCCGCCGCCTCACCCTGAACATCGGTCTCCGGCTCAGCTTGTTCGGAACCTACCATGAAAAATATAAACAGGCCTATAACTGGGAGCCCGGCCTCTTCAATCCCGCGGACGCCCCCGTCTACGGTTCCACCGGTCTGATCGCGGGCAACGCCTTTGACGGCATCGTCCAGTGCGGTTCCTCCGGCACCCCGCGCGGCTGCCTCGCAGGTCATCTCTTCAACCCCGCACCTCGCTTTGGCTTCGCCTACGATGTCTTTGGTGATGGCAAGACTGCTATCCGCGGCGGCTACGGAGTCTTCTTCGAGCACACCAACGGCAATGAAGGCAACACCGAATCCCTCGAAGGCAGCGCCCCGCTTGTCCAGGACATCACTGAAAACAATCTGCCCAGCTATTCGAGCATCTATTCAAGCACCACAGTCTCCGGCCCCCTGAACGTAACTTCTATCCCGACCAAAGCCATCTGGCCCTACGTCCAGCAATGGAACGTCAACGTGGAACACGAGTTCCCCTCCCACACGGTCGTCACCGTCGCCTACGCCGGCAGCAAAGGTACCCATCTAACGGATCAGCGCGATATCGACCAGCTCTTTCCCGTCCCTGCCTCGCAAAATCCATTTAGTTTCGGCCAGGTGATTACGGGAGACATTTGCAATAGCCTGACCGTCAACGGCGCCCCGGTCACCGGACAGGCGCTTACTAACTTGAATGTCGCTTGCGGCAACATACCCGCTAATAACTTCCGTCCTTTCTCAGGAATGGGCACCATCACTCAACTGGAAGACGAAGCAAATTCCATTTACAACGCTCTCCAGGTCTCCGCGCGTCGCAACATCGGTCACTTGACCTTAAGCCTCGCCTACACTTACAGCCACTCCATCGATGATTCCTCGGATCGCTATGACGGTAACTTCGTCGATTCCTACAATCTCGCATCTACTCGCGCAAGCTCCAACTTTGATCAGCGCCATATCCTGAACACAAGTTGGGTCTACGATCTTCCGTTCTTCACCAAATCCGGTTTTCTGCATACTGCGTTCGGCGGCTGGCAATGGTCCGGTCTTATGACCTTCCAAACTGGCGTTCCGTTCAGCGTCACCAACGGTGGGGCATACGGCGACAACGCCGGTGTTGGCAATGGAGTGGGAACCGGCTCCTTCGTCGATCTGATAGGTAATCCCAACGCTGCTCCCTCTCAAAGCGGAGTCGTCGGCTTCCCGGGTCCGCTGCTCTTCAATCCGGCCGCATTCGCCGAGCCCACCGGCCTCACCTTCGGTAACGCCGGCCGCAACATCTTGAACAACCCCTCGCGAACCAACTTCGATATGGGTCTGTTCAAGCACTTCCCGCTGCGCTCGGAGCAGCGCGCTCTTGAGTTCCGCGCCGAAGCCTTCAATGTCTTCAATCACACTCAATGGAGCGGCGTCAACTCCGGAGCATCCTGTCACGGAGGCGCCAACAATTCGGCCGGCGACCCAAGCTGTTTCACCTCCGCCAACGCGACCAACTTCCTGCTGCCCAGCGGCGCCCATAACCCGCGCATCCTGCAACTCGGCATGAAGTTCATCTTCTAACGCTTTGTAGGTTGGTCTCCCGGCTCCCCGCGCCTCCCCGGCGGTATTCGCCGGTAAACCCGCCGCGTTCGCCGATTTCGACGTGATCGGCGAGCGCTTCGGCTTTTACTATTGGCTTAAGGTCGAAAGTAAATGAATACGAATAAAGTCACGTCGCGCAGCGCCGATTGGGAGACGATTGCCGTCGCCGTCATCTTGATGGCCACCGGCTTCGTCCTCCTGGGCGGAGATGCATTTGGGATTTTGTCGCTCGATCACATTCAAAACCTCTGGCCGGTTTCTCTGATCGTTGTAGGCGTGGTGGACTGGTTTTCTTCCGCCGAAAATTCCGGCATGGTTACTAATAAGTAAGGACGCACAGTGCAAGATAACTTAGATGACGAGCGCTGGGACGATTCCCCGGACGCGCTCCGCAGAAGGGAACGGCGCAGACTGCGCCGGCAATGGCGGCAAGCACCTGCTCCACGCCTGCTCTTCGCCATCCTTCTCATCGTCGCCGGAACCCTGCTGTTTCTCAGCAATCTCGGACTGTTCCCTGAATTCAACCTGTGGTCTGTCTTCTGGCCGGGCATTTTCATCGCCGTTGGACTTGCTAAGTTGCTCAGCGACTCCCGCGGTTCCGGCCAGGCGTTTGGCATAGTACTGATTGCCGGCGGCAGTCTCTTCCTTCTGATAAATCTTGGCATCCTGCGCATCCGCGCGCACGACAATAGCTGGCCTTTGTCCGTGCTCTTGATAGCCGTTGGCGCAGTCGCCTTAATCAAGATACTCGAAGGCAGAGATTATTCAAGGCCTCAAATCGGCTTCTCACAGCAAGCTGTCGCCTCCGCCGACATACTGAACGAGCAAGTCATCTTCGGCTCCCTCAAGCGCAAAATAGAATCCTTTGATTTTCACGGTGGCAAACTCGAAAGCATCTTCGGAAGCATCGAGCTCAATCTTCGCCGCGCCCAGATCTCGTCGCCGGAGCGCTCCGCCACGCTGGAGGTCAATGCCGTGTTTGGCTCCATCGAACTCAGCGTTCCGGATTCCTGGAGAGTCGTCGCCCAAGCTACAGGTATCTTCGGCAATGTCGAAGACAAGACCATCGCCAACAAAGTCCCCGGCTTCGATGGCCCGACGCTATTCATTACCGGCTCAGCCGTCTTCGGTTCGGTGGAGATAAAGGATTGAGCGCCGCGCAGGCGAGTTGAATGCATCCCGTATTTCGGAGCAAGAATGGCCTTCTGTTCTATTTGGCTGCTTGGATTCCCGTAGGTATCATGCTCACTCTCATGGCCCGTGTCGCCGGCCGATTCAGGTGGGCCGAGAGCGCTTCCATTACCGTCCCGCTAACGTTTCTACTTGCATGTGTATGCCTTGCGCCCTGGTACTCTTGCCGTTACCTTCCACTACGCTCAACGCCGCCATGGAAACTGCTCATCAATCATTTGGTCGCGGCCATGTGCGCTACCGCCATCGTCATGGTTCTCACAAACCACTTGGTGGTCCCTATCTCCAGCCGCGTTTTCCCGAGGGTGCATCAAGGTTATGCTTCCGCTTTGCCGGTGCTTGGCGGAATGGTGGACCTCATTTATCTGCTCTCGATCGCGCTCTATTACGTCGTCCTGGCCATCGAATCATCGCGTCAGGCGGAGCTGCTCTCGCGCGAAGCCGAACTTAAGGCCATCAAAGCCCAGATCAACCCACACTTCCTCTTCAATAGCTTGAATTCGATCAGCGCTCTCACCACTCTCGATCCCCCCAAAGCCCGTGAAATGTGCATCCGCCTGTCTGATTTCTTGCGCACCTCTTTGCGACTCGGCGAGGGCGCCACTATTCCCTTTAGCGAAGAGCTGGCGCTGACCAGAAGTTATCTCGATGTCGAGCAGGTCCGATTCGGCCAACGCCTGCGCGTGCGCCAGGACTTCGATCCGCTCTGCTTCGACTTAGAAGTACCGCCGCTGCTCGTTCAACCGCTCGTTGAAAACGCCATCAAGCACGGCATCGCCACTCTGACCGACGGCGGCGAGATCGCTCTAACGGGCGAGCGTGTTGGTAACAGCATCCGCGTCATCATCGAAAACCCGTTCGATCCCGATGCGCCAGTCGCGCGCCAAAACGGCTTTGGCTTGGCTAGTGTCCGCAATCGTCTACACGCCCGCTACGGTACAGCGGCCCGCCTCGACGTCGAGGTGGGTCAAAATCTTTATCGCGTCATGCTCTCCCTGCCTTGCAACTCCTCCGGGGAACACGTTCTATGACCATTCGCGCCATCCTCGTCGACGACGAAGATCTCGCCCGCCAACTCCTGCGCGAATACTTGCGCAGCGAATCGGATGTCGAGATCGTTGCCGAATGCGCCAATGGATTCGATGCCGTAAAGGCAGTTGCCGAACACAAGCCCGATCTATTGTTTCTCGACGTTCAGATGCCTAAGCTCGACGGATTCGAAGTCCTGGAACTCATCGGCCGCGAGGTCGCGGTTGTGTTCGTAACTGCCTATGACCAATACGCGATGAAGGCTTTCGATGCGGCCGCCGTCGATTACTTGCTGAAACCATTCGACCTGGAGCGCTTCCGCACGTCGCTTCGGCGCGTACGCAGCCGGCTTGGCGAAAAAGCTGCTGCCCCTCCAAATCCGGCCGAGCTGAAGACTGCGGCTCAACCGCCCGGTCAACATGCCCGGCGCATCGTCGTTAGAGATGGCACGCGCGTTCATATCATTCCTGTTGCGCAACTCGATTACGCAGAAGCCCAGGACGATTATGTGGCGCTGCACAGCGGCGGCAAGAGCTATCTGAAGCAGCAGACTATCTCGAGCCTCGAAGCCTCGCTCGATTCCATGCGCTTCGTTCGAGTCCATCGTTCGTATATAGTCAACCTGGAGCGAGTCGCAAAGATTGAGCCGTATACCAAAGACACCCGGCTCGCTATTCTCGCGGACGCCTCGCGGGTTCCCGTCAGCCGTGCGGGCTATCTTCGGCTGAAAGAATTGATGGACAAGGGATAGTAAAGGAGCGCACAGGCTGTTTGGTGGCCATTGTGCGCGGTCTAATTAAGAATATGTCTAACGCGAGTTGCGATATCGGACTGATCGGGCTGGCCGTCATGGGCCAGAACCTCGTCCTTAACATGAACGACCACGGTTTCCGGGTAGCAGTCTTTAACCGCACGGTCTCGAAGGTCGACGAGTTCCTTGCGCATGAAGCCAAGGGCACGCAGGTTGCCGGCGCGCATTCCATTGAAGAGTTGGTCCAAAGCCTGAAGCGGCCCCGCCGCGTGATGCTGATGGTAAAAGCTGGCGAGACGGTCGATCAAATGATCGATCAGGTAGTGCCGCATCTTGAAAAGGGCGACATCATCATCGATGGAGGCAACTCGCTCTACACCGATACGAATCGCCGCACCAAGAGCCTCAACGAAAAAGGAATTTTGTTCATCGGCACTGGCGTTTCGGGCGGCGAAGAAGGCGCGCGCCACGGCCCCTCCATCATGCCGGGAGGCAATCCGGAAGCGTGGCCGCATGTGAAAGACATCTTCCAATCGATCGCAGCCAAAGTGGAAGATGGCACGCCGTGTTGTGACTGGGTCGGCGAAGACGGAGCAGGGCATTACGTAAAGATGGTCCACAATGGCATCGAGTATGGCGACATGCAGCTCATCTGTGAGGCTTACCACCTGCTCAAGGAGAGTCTCGGCCTCACTGCGGACGAGCTTCATGACGTCTTCGCGGATTGGAATAAGGGTGAGCTGGACAGTTTTCTAATCGAAATTACTGCCGAGATCTTCGCCAAGAAAGACGACGACGGCACGCCGCTCATCGACAAGATCCTCGACACCGCCGGTCAAAAAGGAACTGGCAAGTGGACCGCTATCAGCGCGCTCGATTTAGGCATGCCCGTCACCCTGATCGGCGAAGCGGTCTTTGCGCGCTGCCTCTCGGCACTCAAAGAAGATCGCGTCGCCGCGTCGAAAGTACTTGACGGACCAAAGCATAATCAGGATGCGCATGATCGGAATGTCTTCGTCGAGGATGTGCGCCGGGCACTCTATTGTTCCAAGATCATCTCCTATGCGCAGGGATACATGTTGCTGCGCGAAGCGGGAAAAGAGCAGGGCTGGAACCTCAACATGGGCGGCATCGCCCTGATGTGGCGCGGAGGCTGCATCATTCGAAGCCGTTTTCTAGGTGAGATCAAGAAAGCGTACGACAAGAATCCACAGCTCACGAATCTTTTGCTCGACGGCTTCTTCAACGGCGTGCTGAATAACTATCACGCTGCCTGGCGGCGCGCTCTCATCCACGGCATCGGTTACGGTGTCCCTACGCCCGCCTTCTCCACGGCTCTGGCCTTCTACGACGGCTATCGTACGGAGCGCCTGCCCGCAAATCTATTGCAAGCGCAACGTGACTTTTTCGGCGCCCATACCTATGAGCGCGTCGACAAGCCCCGCGGCCAGTTCTTCCATACCAATTGGACCGGACGCGGCGGCCGCGTCGCTTCCGGCAGTTACAACGCGTAACGTGTCGTCCTCACTCAGGTCTATCAACATTGGGAGCCAAGAATGAACTACGGTCTGGATATCCGTAACGAAGGTGCTTTGGATTTTGTTGGGGTTGGTGCGTTGGTTCACCGTCTGGATCCCGGCATCATCCCGTTTCGCAAAGCGACTGAATGCAAGATTCACGTCAGCGGCGGCGAATTCAACGTCGCGGCCAATCTCTCTGACTGCTTCAAGATGAAATCCGGAATCGCCAGCGCGATGGTGGACTATCCGATCGGCGATCTCATCGCCGAGCGCGTTCGCGCCATGGGCGTGACGCCGTTCTACAAGGAATTCAAGCACAATGGCGTGGACGGCCCGAACATGGCAGCCGTTTATAGCGATCGCGGTCAGGGCGTGCGTCCGCCGGTCGTGTTCTATAACCGCAGCAATGAAGCCGCGGCGCAATTGAAGCCCGGCGATTTCAATTGGAAGGCCATCTTTGCTGGAGGCGTGCGTTGGTTTCATAGCGGTGGCATCTTCGCCGCCTTGTCTCCGACCACCTCGGAAGTGATTATCGAAGGTATGCAGGCGGCCAAGGCCGCAGGGGCGATCAATTCATTCGATCTGAACTACCGGGCCAAGCTGTGGTCGGTGATTGGAGGGCACGAAAAAGCGGTTGAAGTGATCGACCGGATCGTGAAGAACGTCGACGTTCTGGTCGGGAACGAAGAGGATCTGCAGATGGGTCTCGGAATTCCTGGGCCGGAAGTAGCCGCTAAATCGAAGCTCGACCCAAGCGCATTCTTCGGCATGATGGACAACGTCCGGAAGAAGCATCCGCAGGTGAAGATCGTCGCCACTACGCTGCGCGAGGTGCACTCGACCAACCGCCACAGTTGGAGCGCGGTTGCCTGGATCAACGGCAGAACGTCCCAGGCGCCCACAGCCGAACTCGACGTTTATGATCGCGTGGGCGGCGGCGACGGCTTTGCGGCCGGATTTATTTACGGCTTGCTCACCGGCGCGCCGGAAGAAGAAGCGGTCCGGCTTGGATGGGCTCATGGCGCGTTGTTGACCACCTTCCCCGGCGACACCACCATGGCGACGCTCGACCAAGTTCGCTCGCTCGCCAAAGGCGGTTCCGCGCGTATCCAACGCTAAGCGCCAGGCGCGCGCTAAGTGCTGGGCTCGGTTTTTCGATGCTATGATCGAGTTCAGAAAGCACTCAATTGCATGCGGACGCGAACTCTGTCTCGCATTCCTTTCGGCGTCCGATCAGGCCGCCGTACCTGTCTCTCGTGCGCAGCGCTGATCTGTGCGCTTGCACCGGCGATAATCTCTGCCCAGAGTCCGGCTGGGCCAACCAACTCGGGCGAGCCGGTTGCTGTTGAATCTCATAAGGCGGCCGGAGCTGCTGGCGTCGTAGCCTCGCGGCCTTCCAATATCCGGATCGATAAGACGCTGGTTCTTATCAACGTCACGGTCACCGACCCTTTGAACCGGTTTGTCACGGGTCTTGAAAAAGAACACTTTCGCCTGTTCGAAGACAAGATCGAGCAGACGATCACCCAGTTCTCAAGCGAAGATGCGCCCATCTCGATCGGCCTGGTGTTCGACACTAGCGGCAGCATGGGCTCGAAGCTTCAGAAGTCGCGGCAGGCCGCTTCCGAATTCTTTAAGACGGCGAATCCGTCTGACGAATTTTTCCTGGTGCAGTTCAATGACCGGCCGGAGTTGACCGTTCCGTTCACGACCGATACGGACCGGCTGCAAAGCACGCTGACATTTACTCAGTCGAAGGGGCGCACGGCGCTTCTCGATAGCGTCTACCTTGCGATGCACGAGATGAAGAAGGCTCACAATCCGCGCAAGGCGTTGTTGATCATCTCCGATGGCGGCGACAACAGCAGCCGCTATACCGAAACCGAGATCAAGAACGCGGTGCGCGAAGCGGACGTACAGATCTTTGCGATCGGCATCTTCGAGTCGTTCGGCAATCGCGGGCGCACGCCTGAAGAAGCCGCCGGCCCGGGGCTGCTGAACGAATTAGCTGAGCAGACCGGCGGGCGTGAATATGCAGTGGAGAATGTAGCCGAGCTTCCGGATATAGCCGCGAAGATCGGCGTTGAGCTTCGGAACGAGTACATATTGGGATACACACCGAAGAATCGCGAGCGGGATGGGAAATATCGCCGGGTGCAAGTGAAGCTGAATCAACCGCGAGGTCTGCCGCCGCTTCACGCTTATTTCCGGCTGGGTTATTATGCGCCGACTCAATAAGGCCGTTCCGGCACTGCTCGCCGTGCTGGCAGCGTCGACTTTGCACGCGCAGTTTCGTACGGATGCACGGCTTGTCGTGCTGCACGCCAGTGTGGTCGATAAGCGAGGCAAGCTGATTACCAACCTGAACGAGAACGCGTTCAAGGTGTTCGAGAACGGGCAACAGCAGCAGGTAAAGATCTTCCGGCGCGAAGATGTGCCGGTGTCGCTCGGCATTATTATCGATGACAGCGGCAGCATGTCCACCAAGCGCAGCCGGGTAGAAGCCGCGGCGCTGGCGATGGTTCGCGAGTCGAATCCGCAAGACGAGGTTTTCATCGTCAACTTCAACGACGATGCCTACCTGGATGTGCCGTTTACCAACGACGTTCACAAGATGGAACAGGGCCTCGCGCGCATCGATTCGCGCGGCGGCACGGCGATGCGTGACGCCATCAGTATGTCGCTCGATTATGAAAAGCATCAGGCGAAGAAAGACAAGAAAGTGCTGATGGTCATCACCGATGGCAATGACAATGCCAGCAATATCTCGCTCGAAAAGGTAGTTGCGCGATCGAACCAGAGCGACGTCCTGGTGTATGCGATCGGCTTGTTCACCGACGAGGAGAAGCGCGAAGCGTCGAAGGCGCGGCGGGCGCTGAACGAACTCTGCGGGGCCACGGGCGGAGTGGCGTTCTATCCGAAGGACGTGGCCGATGTGCAGCAGCTTGCGGTCGAGATCGCACATGACATTCGCAGCCAGTACACGATCGCGTATAGGCCAAACATCCAGGAGCTGGATGGCAGCTACCGGCAAATCAAAGTGACAGTGGATGGGCCAGGCAAGCCGGTGGTACGGACACGCTCGGGTTATTACGCCACACCCGACATCGAAACGGCGAAGCAGAGCGCGTCGGCGGCGATTCCGCAGCACTGATGCTGCGCTTCCTCTGGATTGCCACCCGAGGATACCGGCTGCGGCCATGGCAATCGCCGTACCTGCGCTGGCGCATTGAAACCTATTCAGGAATGCCGGCTGACACGATCACCGCGGGCTCGTTCTTTCGATTCATGTGGGCGGAGCGAAGCTCGCTCTGGCGCCATTTGCTGTGGGTTCGAAGGATGAGCCGCTAGTAATCTGTCCCAGTGAGTAGGATACTTTTGGTGAGTAGGTTTGGTCTCTACTATGTGGCACGATATCGGGAGTTGTTTTCGATTACAGCAGAGCAGCGGGAAGAGTTGAGACGGTGGTCCCAGTCGCGCACGTTACCTGCGGGCGAGGTGTTTCGAGCACGATTGATTTTGGCGCTGGCCGAGGGCATGACCTATAACGCAATCAAGAGCGAGTTGCACACGACGGCTCGAACGATTTCGCGTTGGAAGCAGCGATTTGAGGCGTCCGGAATGGAAGGGCTGGAAGCGAGGTACAAAGGCAGCAAGCCGCGGACAGCAACCCCCACGGTGCAAGCCAAGGTGTGCCGGAGGGTGCAACTGAAGCCGCAGGACGGAAGCACACACTGGTCCATCCGTAAACTGGCGGCCGAGACGGGTGTGAGTAAATCGAGCGTGCATCGCATTCTGGCGCAAGCGCGGCTGCAGCCCCACCGCCTGGAGCGCTACATGGCGAGCAACGATCCCGACTTTGAGACAAAAGCAGCCGACATCATCGGCTTATATCTGCAACCGCCGCAA
>DATJUG010000124.1:0-76970 GCA_035502635.1 Bryobacteraceae bacterium | reverse complement strand
TCCCTGGTCGTTATCTACCAATATCGGTAGCTTTCCATATTGCCTATCCGAGTTGAGAGAGGGGTGTGTATCCGGCAGCGGCACGATCTAGAAGGCTCCGGCTGAGGCGCAGCGGACAACAGAGCACTTTCCTTATGCGTTTAATGTACGGAAGTGGTTGGTAAATACATCGCCGTTACACACGATGTATTGTGGCGCGCTGCGCAGCACCGATGCAAAACTGCCGGACACCTTCCCTGACGCTGACCCAGGTCTAATCCCGAAGCAGCGCTGCTCATTCACCCGGTCTTGTTTACCGATGCAAAAGCGCGTATACTGTCCTCGGTAACCGAGAGTAAGCCGTGAGTAAACCTTTGGATCTCGTCCAGGGCACTTTGGACCTCCTGGTCCTGAAGATCGTGGCGCTAGAGCCGATGCATGGGTGGGCCATCAGTCAACGGCTCAAGCAGATCTCGGGAAACATATTGCAGGTGAGCGATGGCTCGCTATATCCAGCCCTGCACAAGCTGGAACAGGAGGGATGGATAACCGCTGAATGGAAAACAAGCGATCTCGGCCGCCGTGCGAAGTTCTACTCACTCACACGATTGGGCTGCCGGCAATTGGCGACGGAGTGCGCAAATTGGGAGCGGCTCTCGGGCGCCATTACTTCTGTGGTGAAGCTGAGCGAGGCCTGAAGTGATACCGGAACGTTGGCTGTACACGGTTCCTCTCCGGTTGCGTTCCATTTTCAGGCGTGCGCAGGTTGAACACGAGTTGGACGATGAGCTTGCGTTTCACTTTGAGCGGCAAATTGAAGAAAACATCGCGAAAGGATTGGCCGCAGAGCAAGCACAACACGCGGCGCGCTTTGCGTTGAACGGTCTGGAGCAACGAAAGGAAGAGTGCCGCGATATGCGCAAAGTCAGACGTTTTGACGACTTGATGAAAGACATTCACTACGCTCTGAGAATGATGCGGCGCAGTCCTGGTTTCTCCATTCTCGCCATTCTCTGCCTGACCCTTGGCAGCGGTGCGACCACTGCGGTATTCAGTTGGATGGAAGGAATTCTTCTGCGGCCTTTTCCGCTTATCGCAGCTCAGGATCGGCTAGTGGCGATCACGGGCCAAGACCGCACCGGCAGGACTGACATATCGTGGCCGGACCTCCTGGATCTGCGAAAGAACTGCTCGTTGGTTCAGGCCTTTATCGCCGACCGCATCGTCGGTACTACCCTCAGCATCGGAGCACGAGCCGAGCACGCCGCCGGCAGCGTGGTTTCGGCCAACTACTTCCAGGCCCTGGGTGTGCGTCCAATCCTTGGCCGCGCGTTCGAGGCCTCCGACGAGACCGGACGCAATGCTCATCCCGTAACGGTAATTAGCTATCAGACATGGAAGGAGCGTCACAGGGGCGACCCGAACATCATCGGCAAGACACAAATGTTGAATGGTGTGCAACACACGATAATCGGCGTTGCGCCCCCAGGCTTCAACGGCACATTCGTCGGCTACTCATTTCAGTTCTGGGTTCCCGCTTCCATGGAGGAGCTCTTTGACGCGGGCGGCTACAAGCTGGAGAACCGCGGAGCGCGCTGGATTGAAGGATTCGCGCTGCTGAAGCCGGGCGTGACTATCCAACAGGCCCAGACAGAAATATCCGCAATAGCTAGACGGCTGGAAACCGAATATCCGGCCACGAACCGCGCACACAGCATCAAATTATATCCGCTGTGGCAAACGCCATTCAATGGCGCCGGTACCATGCTTCCAACCCTTCGAGTCTCTCTCGTGGTCGCCTGTTTTGTGCTCTTAATCGCCTGTGCCAACGTGGGGAATCTGCTGCTCTTCCGCTCCTTCGGCCGGCGCCATGAAATGACAGTCCGGCTCTCGCTCGGCGCGGGGCGGCGAAGATTGTTGAAGCAATTGCTTACTGAAGGCTTGATCCTCGCCGCGCTAGCAACTTGCGGCGGTTTTGCGATCGCCTATTGGTGTCGCAACCTGATGACGATGCTGTTTCCGCGTCCTGGCCTCGTCGTCAATCTGCCCGCCGAAATCGATTGGCGCGTCCTCGCGCTCAGCGCCGGAGTTTGCCTCGTGTCCACGTTGCTGTTCGGGCTGGTCCCCGCAATGCAAGCCAGTAAAATCGATCTCGCCGTAGCCATGAAATCCGATTCAGGCGGCGCGCTCGGCGGTCGGGGAAAAGCTTGGGTCTGTTGCAGCCTCGTGCTGGTTCAGGTGTCACTTAGTTTTGTTTTGTTGATTACCGCCGGTCTGCTACTCAAGAGTGTGCGCGCTATGCGCGATGCCGATCCGGGATTTTCAGAAGATAGGGTGCTAACTACCTCGGTGGACATGATTGCCGCTGGTTACGATACGCTGCGCATCAAGAGTTTCGAAGACCGCTTACTCGACGGAATTCAGGCCATGGGTCGCGTCGAATCTGCCGCGTTTGCACGGGTTACTCCGGTTACGTATAAGACCTATTCTTCCGCGCCTATCGGCATCGAGGGTCACGAAATCCCACCGGGAGAGCAGCCGGTCGTCGAGTACGACGAAGTTGGGCCCGGGTTTCTGGCAACCATGGGCATCCCCTTGATGTCCGGCAGGGAGTTCACTCGCGCCGACAACGAAACGGCGCGGCTCACAGCCGTCGTGAATGGAACAATGGCTCGTCAATTCTGGCCTGGCGAAGATCCGGTAGGCCTGCGCTTTCAGACAAAAGGCCAATGGCTTTCGGTCGTCGGTGTTGCACGAGATTCCAAATACTCCGGCCTTTTGGAAACCGCCAAGCCATTCTTCTACGTTCCTATGCGCCAAAGCACCATGGGGCAGACTCTGGAAATCCGAACATCTCTGGCGCCAGAGGTCATGGCCAGGGCCCTGACTGGCGAGCTCAAGGCGCTGGACGCCAACCTCGCGCCTGCCGAAGTGATCACCATGCGCGAACAAGTTCACCGCATGACTTGGAGCCAGCGCGCGGCGGTCATTCTGCTGATGATCTTTGGAGGAATCGCGTTGTTCCTGGCGGCAATAGGATTGTACGGTGTCATTTCGTACAACGTCTCCCAGAGCACCAAAGAGTTAGGATTGCGGATTGCTCTCGGCGCGAACTCATCCGATCTGATGCGTTTCGTTATCTCGTACGGCTTGGCGTTAACCTCAATCGGCGTTGTTCTCGGTGGAGCAACGGCGCTGGGGCTCACGCGCCTGCTCGGATACCTGCTCTATAAGGTGAGCCCTCGTGATCCTTTGACATTCGGATCTGCACTAGCGGTGATGACGATTGCCTCGCTAGCGGCCTGTCTGATACCTGCCTGGCGCGCGATGCGGATAGATCCAATGCGGGCTTTGCGGAGTTGATTGCTCGACAGCAATTTTTTTTTTAAGCGAAATCTCAGCCCTGTGCAGATCCCGTCGCAGGGTGCCTGGCGATGCAGAAACAATCTCCCCGCGCATTCTTCCGCCGGATCGCGAAGCTTGAGGAACGGTCCCAAACTCTGGCTGCGGCGGATTAGTAAACGCTACGCCGTCACAGACGGTCTATGCCGGCAGGGGAATCAGATGCTCATATGCTCGGGATATGTCCTATCCGGCGGTATGCGATATCCACGTTCGGCGATCAAACCCGCATAAGGGCATTCAATTCCGGCGTTGTAATGCAGTGGTCGAGAAAAGTGAACTGCCCTGTTTCTCTTACCTCGCGAGCGGCATCGAGAAAGCCCGTCATTGCAGCGCGATAAAACGAGGTGGCGAGGCTGATACGCTTGACGCCGGCCGCGGCGAGTTCAGCCACAGAAAACGACTTCCCCTTCATCCCGGCCATGAAATTGAACGGCTTCGATACCGCTGAACAGATGGTCCGTACGGCCCGCAGGTCAGGCAGGCCGGGTGCAAAGAGCACGTCAGCACCAGCCCTTTCGAAGGCGTGAAGCAGGGCGATAGTGTCTTCGAGATTCGGGTTGGCGAAAAGAAAATTGTGTGCTCGGGCAGTGAGCATAAACCGAAACGGGAGCGCCCGCGCCGCTTCGGCGGCTGCCGCGATCCTCTCGACTGCCAGAGTGGCATCATACAGCGGCCTATTCGGGTGACCAGTGGCATCTTCGATTGTGCAGCCAACCAACCCCGCCTCAGCGGCGAGCTGGATAGTTGTAGCGACCATTTCTAGGATATCGAAGACGCGAAGGTGCTGGAACTGCCACCCTTCGATCGTTTCGGCAGCAAAACCGCAATCCGGCGAGGGATCTTAGGCGGCATTCAGCAATACACCCAAGCGGTGGAGGCTCTCGAACAGGCCCTCTACACCACGGGCAGCTTGGCCTACAAGTCGTCTGTCGCCCGCGTTTTCGTCTGGCTTTCAGCCATTCGAGCGAATTATGCTCGCCAATTTAGCAATCGCAGCGTCGTCGTAATCAGCGTAGACTCGGACGCCCTCATGGTTGATTAATCTATCCACATGTTCCGGGATCGAGCCGCCACGGGGGGGCTTGAAGCCCTCGTGAAAAACAGGGATCATTGGTTTGTCGGCGGCGGCGGCAAGCCGAATCTCCTCCAAAACCCATGCCGATTTGAGTGTCTGGCGTGCGAGGAGACAAACAAAGAGATCGCATTGTTGAATCGCTCTTTGAATTTTCAGAGGGATCTGCACCGCGCCATCCATTCGTTGGGTATCCACGAAGCTATCTATCGCGTATCGTTCCTTCAGCGTCTTAGCGATCAGCACTGCCCATCCGGAGCTGGGGTCGCGACGATAGCTGATGAAGACGCTACGATCGCCCGATGCCTTTGCTTGACCCGCTCCGATTGCTTGACGGAATGCGAGCGCGAATTCCAGGATGGAGGGATACCGGTCTTCTGGCCGAACCGCTAATGCTTTCGCAAAGACTCTCGAAACCGGAGCCGCTACTTCGGCGCGACCGTGACCTTTTGCCAGAGTGTCGGCTGAAGGCGGACCGATCGCGAAATTACGAGCGCGTCTGTCGGGGTCCTGCTGGCCCTCATAAGGTAGACCACCCGTGAGATTTCGAAATGCTAAGGCGGCAAGCGAATACTGGTCTGTGCTCGCGGTTGCGCTGCAGCCTTGCCATTGCTCCGGAGCCAGATAGTCTGGATCTCCCAGAAACGGAAGCCGGCCCTGGTCCGATGGACGGATTGCAATTGCGAAGTCCGTGACGAACGGCGCTCCTGATCTGCTGAACACGATTGAGGTCGGCTTCAGCCCGGCGTGCACTACCCCAATCTGGTGAGCTTCCGTAAGCGCCTCGGAGACGACATCCACCCAAGCTGCCACTCGGATCGCACTAGCGTCTTCGACATTATCCAGATGATCGGCGAGGCTGCCGCCGTCCAGCATGTCCATACAGATGTAATTAAGCTCTTTCGTCTCGTTAGAGCTAAAGCGCAAAGGTGCACGCCCATAGTCGAGGATTTTGCAGATGTGCGGATGCGAAAGTTGTGCCGCTGTGAACGCCTCTCGTTCAAACAGCTCAAGGTACCCGGGATACGACGCCAAGCTGGGTGAGAGTAGCTTGATCGCGACGACCCGCGGGGGCCTCGTGTCGTCGGCCTCGTACAAGGCAACTTTTCTACTTGCACGAATGGGTTTCCTGAGCGCGTAGCGCCCGGCCAAGACCTGCCCCGCGAAGTTCGGCAGTTCCGAAACCTCTGCAGTAAAGCGTAATTTGGTGCTCCGGCTCAGTCGAATTTCTGTCCCGAAGAACAGTGGTTCGTCATGTGAAGGCGCTAATCGGTGCCCATTTAGGTAAGTGCCGTTAGCACTATCGAGATCCCGTATACTAAAGCCGTTTCCAGTCCATGTGATTACAGCGTGCTCCCGCGAAAGCGTCTGGTCGCTCGCGATTGCCAGCCCTCTGTCACCTCGCCCAAGCGCGAAGGAAGCTCCTTGATCTGAACGGTCATTCCGATGAGAAAGACGTCCGGGCAGCTTATGACAGTAAGATGCGCTCTGGAACGCTCTGATAGGTCATCCACATCGAAGTACTGTGTAAACCCAGGCGGCGGCGGGCGCATATTCGGCCCGTGTGTGGATTTTGGGGAGCCGGTATGTGCCGACACTTCATCGAGGACAATAGTCCTCTGCGGTTTCGAAGTTAATCCGCCCCCGCCTACGGATGCAGACTCCGCGGCTCTCCCAACCCCCGGTCCACTGTCTGAAGTCGATTCAGTAGACGAAGGGCTCGACCGTCCCCCCGGACTTCTTAAGGTTACAGCGAATTCGTATAAGCGCCGCCACCACCATCGCAGAGTCAAAATTGCTGCGGCAAAGGCCACCGCTACAGGCGCAATCAGACGCGCTCGAGCGCTGAGGTTACTTATCCAGATAACGACCCGATGAGTTGCGCTCGACAACATTTCGCCGAGATGTTGAGTGTCGTTCCTTGCGATTACGAAACAGGCAACTATCAGAAAGATAGCGAGCAGCGCGGGGAGCCCTGACGCAAGGCGTATTGACGACAGACGGGCTGCTAACCGTGCACCTGAAACCGGCGCGATCTGCGTGGCGCGTTCCAGTGCTTTGACTAGGTCTCCGGCCCTGGCGAATCGATCCGCGGGATTGATTGCGAGAGCCTTGCCAAGCGCCCTCTGCCAAGGGCGATCCAGCTTGGCGACCGTCCTTCGCAGCAGCCCGTCCGGGTCATGTACTCGTTCGACCGCGTCTGCTGGTGTAAATGGCAACGTGCCAGTTATCAAAGTAAAGGCGAGCAGCCCCAAGGAGTAGATATCCGTCGCCACAGAGCGGTCTGAGCCAGCGAGCTGCTCAGGCGCCATGTATCCGGGAGTTCCCATGAACTCACCGGTGGCAGTTAGAGCCTCAAGTTCGAAATACCCTCTCGCAATTCCGAAATCAGTCACAACGACGCGGGGCTCAGGCTCCGAAGGAACTAACATCACGTTTGCCGGTTTGAGATCGCCATGTACTATCCCTGCATCGTGGGCGGCGTCAAGGGCAGCGGCTACTTGGCGGAGAAAGGCGAGCGCCGTTACCGGATCAACTGGGCCGCTCCGCTCCAGGAAGGCGGAAAGCGGCTCGCCTCGGAGAAGTTCCATTGTCAGGAAAGCAAGTGTTCCGCCAGGGCCGCTGATCTGTCCAAAATCGAAGATTCGACAGACGTTTGGGTGTGTGACCCTGCGCGCCAGTTGCACCTCGCGTTTAAAGCGCGCACTCGCCTTCTCAGACTCGGCCAGCGGCGCTCTGAGGGTCTTGAGCGCGATCCGCTCCTGCAATAGCGTGTCTGTGGCCTCATAAACCTCGCCCATGCCACCGGTGCCAAGCAGATGAACTATGCGGTACCGATGCGCAACAACCTCATCTGGCCCAAAACTGAGTTGACTTGATCGTGGTTTTGCGCTGACGCTTCCTAAAGTGCCGATCGCCTCATGCGCTTCTAGCAGCTTTTCAAGGTGGCTCCGCAACTTTCCGTCAGAGCCGCACTCGCGGTCTAGAAGGATCGAGCGTTCCGAGCGCGGCAGGTCAACGGCTTGATTAAATATTGCGCGCGCCTTCTCTAGCTCATCCGAATTCATGCATTCGTCCGGATCTCAAGATAATAACAGCAAAAATCGATGAATCAATGACATGGTCGCCGTGCGAGTGATTTACGCGGGACTATGGCAGCCGAGCTGTAGTAATCGGAAAATGAAGCGAACCCTTATCCTGTTCGGCCCTTTAGAAAGGGAGTCCAGGCAGTTTGCGGCAATGGGCGTCGACGCCGCACCCACGCTTGACATGACGACAACCAGCAAGGCGGGTGCTTAGTTGTCGTGCAACGGGTTATCGACGGGAATTAAGAAAGTTCGCCGTAGGAACTGAACAGGGGGGACCTTATGAAGGAGGAATGTCCATAAATCGGCATTCGAGGGTGTGACGTGTTCATAGAAGCAATTGACGATTGGCCGGCTATGTTGCTGATCCTTTCGAAAGCCGCAAATGAATCCGTTCACGTTGGCAACGAAGTAGAGCGTTGCGTGAGCAAGGGGAAGCGCCTCTACGTTGTCCGTGTCGAGGATGTCCATCCTTCACCGACCTTTGGCATTGTACGTTTCGTCGCGGCAGTGGACAGACGCGTGGCGTGGTCCCATTGAACCTCCCGTGAGAGTCCTAGCTCAGAGTATCCGTGAGGGGCTGGGGCTCGTCCCCGCGCTCTTTGTCCGCTCGCGGTTAACGGCGGTCGATGCTGCTGCGCGCCGCGAGGGATCTCGTTTCCGATATCAAGTAAGGCTGGAGAGCATCAACGAAGGAAATACCGAGGCGATCTGGGCGGGTGCAACGATCCAGTTTTTGAACATTACCACAGAACAGCAGTTAGCCGCACACGACATACACGCCTGGGGGAACGCCGGGACGCAGGTTCTGCAGCCTCTAAAGTTCGCGCCGGGCGAGCTTCTGGGGGCGTTCCTAGACGACGGTAGCTGGGGCAAGAAGCTCGCTCAGAATTTGATGATGGAAGCTGTCGTGCAAGCCTGGAAACCTGGCCAGCAAATAGTGCTCGATGTGGTGATGACATCAGACCTTCCGCGAATGGATATCCAGATTCGCGCTTGGGCTTCCTGGCGACTTCCAGACGGACAGCAACTGACCGACGGAGATCCATCGTGGCAAGAAAAAATCAGATTAGATCAGCAACGCATACCCTGCTACCCACTGAGTGTTGGGTTTAGCCCCTAACTTGTACGGTCGCCCGGTCTTCTCCGAGCTGAGTTGGGCGGGTCAAGTCAGGGAGTAGTGAGGAGTCGGCAAGTGGAGTTTAGCGCCTTCGGACCGTTCGCAGGGAAGCATACAAAGTCGGCTTGCGGGCTCCAGCCCAAGCCCGTTTGTGGCCCGATTGCGATCTAGCGTGAATTGCCTATGAATCGCAATGGCGAGCTTTTGGTTTGTCAGATGCTTCTTCTCACGGTCAGTAACACCCGTGCAGCGTTATACCCTTATATTCTATGATCCCGTGCCGACAATTCGAAGCGGCCCCCGTGGAAGAGATCCTTCCTTTGCTGGCGGCTACCTATCAGTCCGGCCAACTGGTGCCGTTTCTGGGCGCCGGCATGAGCAGGAAGAAGCTGGCCGATTGGAACCACTTCGTCTCAGCCTTGGAGGAGCAGGCTTGCAGTTCGTCGAATAGAGAAGAGCATCTCGAAGTCAGGGCGCAAAGGGCGGCGGAAACGATCAGGAACAGTCAAAGTGACGAGGACTTCTGGGAAATACTCAAAAAGGCCCTGAGAGGCGAGGAGTTTGACAAAGCGGTACCCGAGCAAACCACCGCGCTCGCTGAAATCTACTGGCCGCTTACAATTTCCACGAATTACGATCACCTCTTTTACTGTGCTTGCCGGAAGATTTTCGAAGATCGATTACCACCCATGGTGCTCGGCCGCAGCGCTGAGGATTGTAAGCAACTCCTATCGAGTCTCATGAGTCCATTCGATCGCGAAACTATCTGGCACATACAGGGGTTTCTTGGTGAACGTTGCTGGGCGTGCGAGAAGAGCCCAGCTCTTGATGATATGCACCTTGAACGGCTTCGCTGCGAAATCGTAATCGGCCATTCGGAGTATCGGCGGGCTACCAGCACTGCCATCCATTTCCGGCGCTGTTTCGGAGAAGTCTTTCGCACGCGCTCGTTTCTTTTCTTGGGATCGAGCCTTTCAGAGGAATATTTTTGGAATTTATTTGGTGAAACCTTGGAATTGTGCGGCCCCAGTCCGGTGCCTCACTTCGCTTTTGTATGGAAGAAGAGCAAGATCGATGCCCGATTCTTGGCAGAAGAGATGAATATCACAGCCTGCGAATATGATGATCATCCCGACTTGGTGCAATGGATAAAAAACCTCAAAGCCGCAATAGTGAATCCGAAGGCCCGTGTGAGCAGGTGGTACTGCTCATTGAACGGCAGATCCGCCCTGGAGGTCGTACCGCATGGCGATCTCCCTACTCCCGAACAATCCGAACAGGCGCCCCAAACCGCCGTCGCATTTGTAGTGCGCGCCTATGATGATGGGCAATTTGAACTCGATCAAGAGTTGGTTGAACAAAGGCAGATCTGGGAAGCGAAATTCGCGGGCAGAAGTTTTGAATCGGGTACACGGGTGCTATCACCCGAATCTGGCGTGTTCGCCGTCAGAGCTCGAGTGAGATCTGAGGATCAGCGTGAGATCGATTCGGTCGGCACAGCCATCCGCAAACTCCTTGGGCGACTCGATGAGCACGTGCGCGTTCTGCATCTGCACATGCCCTCGGCGGGTGGAACAGTTCCACCGGTTTATGGATTCATCGAGGCTGTGCGAGCGTTTGGCGAGTGGACGGAGAGTGCTGAGAGGCCGCTCCTCTTAACTGTGCACGCCGGCTTTCAAATTCTCCTAAACCTCACATCCCGCCAGATCGGATTACAGGAATTGTTGACCTCGCGCCTGATGCGCTTCTGGGCGATTCTAAATCCTGGTAAAGGCAAAGAGCCCGTTCGCCGCGTCTTTCATAAAAGCCCCCGTACCCCTTTGCGAGAAGTGCTGGCCGATATACTCGGCGACATCGGAGATCGGGTCAATGAGTGGTCGATCAGCGTCTGCCCAAGCCCGAGGCGCACGACTGAATCCATAGCTCACATAACCCCCTCGATGTCACTGTGCGACGCAGGCGTTGTTTTTGGTTCGGTCCTAACTCTCACACGCGCAAGCCGCGAATCGGGGGCAATCGAGCCTGGAGCAGGGATCTGAAACGCGGCGAGAATTGACTGCGGCTGGCGCAACGTTCACAGGCCTTCACTAGACCGAACTTATACTCTTTGTGAAACCCTGATCATCCAAGCGGTCGATAGCGTTCGTCGAAGATTCGACGTTCGCTGTCCCCAAGTCGGCTTCGAGGAACTCCGTTGTTGCTGGTTGCTGAGTTGCTGATGAATTCCTGCGGGTTACAACCACAGCAACACAGGGCTCGTCTCTTTTTCCAAGCGCACACCTATGGACGTAGGGGCAGCATCTGACTGAACGAGATGGCGGAACATTGAGGCCGACCTATCACGAGCAGTCTGGCAGATGATTGAATGCTGATCGAACAAGCGATCGTTCCGCTTCTGAGGGTTGAAGCTTTTCCATAAGTCGACAAGCCTGTTTCCAGGTGGAGGCGTGTGAAGCGGTTTCAGCTCGCGCAGTCGCTACAGCGGCCTGGTAAAGTCGAGCAGCATCCGCGTACTTACCCATTAACAAAAAGACCTCACCTACGGTAGCTGTCATCCAGTAATCTCCGGCGCGAGGCTCCGCCCCAACGACCTGCTGCACCCGTGCTGCATAGTCCTTCGCCTTTTTAAGGTCGTCGGGTGTTCCCAGCAAGACGCTCTTGGAAGCCGCGTTTATGCCAGTATAGTAGTCGTCGGTCGCCCGCTCGAACGCCTCGGCATACAAATCACGCGATTGCTCCAGATCCCCGCGTTCGCCCGATCTGCTGTATCGATCCATCCACGTGCGCCCGTATATGCCGAGCGTTTCTGGGTCGCGTTCGCCTGCCTCATAGAGCGTCCCCAGAATGCGCTGAGCTTGACGCAAGTCCGAGTCCTTCCCTCGTCGGGCGAGTGCGAGCGCTCGAAGTTGTCGCGGCCTAATGGCACGGGGAAATCGCGTCTCGAGTTGTTCCAGCATGCTGATCGCATCGTCGTTCCGGCCCAATTTAACCATCCCCTCCGCCGCTTTGCACCCTAATGCTGAAGACGTTTCCCAAGCAAGCCCACCCGCGTTGAACATCTCCAGTAGAAGGTCAGGATCCTTGTTTCGAATTGCCGCTCCAATTTCATCGGCCTGATGCTTTGCGATTGCATCTTGCTCGGCAGCAAAATGCGCAGCTTCCGCCGTTAATGGCCGCCCTGTGATCGAGTGCAGAAGCCGAAGGAGTTCGCCGCCGTTCGGGCCGTCAGGGTAGGAGCTAAAATCCAGAAACACGCGACTTGTGGCGAATGTCGGGAGCTTAGCAGTATCGAGGCGAACAGGTACAAAGCAGAATCCCCTCCTCTCACCGGCTTGCCGCTCCAGCGTTTCGTATTCACGACGCACCCACTCCGATTCTGCCGTCGCTGAGGACCATACTAGAACGCCGGCTTGACTTCGCTCGAGTCCTTCTTCGAGGACACGAATTAACTGATCCCCACCTGTGAGCACAACTTGGTCCAAGAACACCTCGAACCCTTGTTGATGAAGGACGTCATACAGGTTCAGGACCCATGTTCTGTTCACTGACCGATATGAGAGAAAAACATTCCACTTTTCCCCTCTTTCAAGAGTTCGAGGTTTTGGGGCGAGCCGGAGCCACCGTTCCGAGGGTGCCATAGCAACAGATTTTATATCGGTTCCGATTGCGACCGAAAAATCACGTTGTTCTTGCGCCTCCGTATGACAAGGTTCCTGCCCTCTTGACATGGGGCTCCTCGAAGCCGACTTGGGGCTCGGCCCACGGTACACTCGGGCGAATAGTCGCAAGAAGTCGGCTGGGCGGTTTAGAGCAATCCCACTCGAAGCCGAGGTCGAGAACGCTTCTGCCAGTTTGACTGTATCCACGGCGCTCACCTCCGCCCTACACGCCCATTTGCTCAGGTCAACTTCGCTTACATCGGTCAGTGAAGATTGCGAAAAGTCGGGCCGATGTCACCCGCTAGCAAAGTCTTTCGGACAGCTGAGTTGGAATGGACTTACGAACGCGCTGTGGATCAACCAATCGAACGTAGTCAAAGAACTTCGCGTCAGCGGAATGGCGATTTGCTCAGGTGCATCGCCGAGTATCTAGCGGTAGGCTAAGTCGGCCGTCAGTGATTACCTCGACACCGTCAACCCGAACGGTTGATCGCAAGATTGTAAAGTCTGTTCGAATACTGGAATCAATCTCGCCCCCCATCGTCACATTATTTCCGATGCCGAAACTGATCGCACCTTGCGCGCAGCTATCACGTGAAATATCTCCCGATAGCTTTCGTATGCGTGCGTTTAGCCCAATCGAAAATTGACAAACCAGATTCCACTGATTATCGTGGATAATTTCAGCACGGTGGGCGATTTCACCAAGATAATAGGATAGCCGCCCGCTCCGATTGTGCGAAGCCTTTGATAACCGGCCTGAATCGACAAAAACTTCAAGTTCTTCTGCGGCATTGACTACCAACCCGGGAGCGCTTCCGCTAATGCAAAGCGATCCTGACACCTTCCGCGGAGACACGGGGATCGACACTTTACCCAGTCTGGCATTAGCCCAAGCGCCAACTGCAATATTCATTGAGCTCGTAAATACTTTGTTCGGTGGTAGCAGACCGAATTGCAATTCAGATCGGGCACCTGCTGCACTATAAGTAATTACCTCAAGATGTGCTGCTCTGCCAAGAATCGATTCGATCCGCGCAGCAGCTTGATTAATCTGTTTAGTGTCGTAGTCAGATATAGAGCTGAGCAATTCGTTGCTGATTCCTGGTAAGTGCCCAACTCGACTGTGGTCAGTCGTCACACAGCGAAGTATCTCGTGACGCAGCTTGGTGGTTGCAGTGTCTGCATCCAGGATAATGAGTATGGTGGTAGCTTGGCGGGTCGCGTCGAGTATCCCCTTTGGAAACCGGATATGTTCGGACTTGATGCCATCGCCCATCAGCGCGATCTGTTGTACTCTCGGCAGGTGGATGAAGGCGGTTGCAATATCGTAGTCGTGAATAGCTGCCAGAAAAGAGGGTAAGAATAATTCGAGTGATTCGTCGTGGACCACGACGAGTTCATCTTTCGGCCGCAATGCAAGTGCTTCGCTCAGGAGAATTGAGAACGCGTTCCTGTATCGTAGCCGTGCCTCGCCTCTGCCGCTGGATTCAGGCTCTATGCTTCGGGAACCCTCGTTCCCGCGAAACGCCCGTGGCGCTATAGTTCTGTGAAGTGAAACAGCGACATCTGCTTCCAGACGCCCTGGATCTCGATAGAAGAACCCGCAACTCGAGCGCCGCAAGTTCGCCTTGAATCGGTTCAGCCTTTCGAGGACGCCTCCATCGAATAAACCCTCGATTAAGCTTACTGGCCACGGCGCGTCCTCGTGGAGAAGGAACGCCAGCACTGGAATCCCGAGTTCTCTGGCGTAGTCAACTTCGATCCAAGTTATACTTTTCTCCCCGTCCCCTCCGTCTATGGGATCTGGAATCCAGCCATAACGATGAGCTACGAGTACAACCATCCCATCGCAGCGGCTGATTTCATCTTTACAGTCGCTGACCGAAGGCCTCCCAGAAGCGGCCCAAAATCGGTGATCTATCGCAGTCCACCCGAGTCTTCGCGCTACGCGACCAACGGAATCCGAGTATTCAGCTAAGTCTTCGGCCGTGTAAGCGATGAAGATTCTTGCCACAAACGATTTTGGGTCCATTCTGTGAGCTAACGGTCCGGCGAGCTATGAGCGCGCCACGCACGCAAATCTACTTGAAATGCGATGTCCGATTCCCCGAGCCCGGAGGTGGATCATCTCTAGTCTCAGCTATGCTAACAAAGTCATGCCGACGTTGCCGTAAAGCCGCACTTTACCAATGGCGTCTCTCAGCTCAGTGGTATAAGATATCGTTCAACGAAGCCGTGTACTCGGCTGTGCAAGACCTGTACCTATCCCGTCATATCTCGATCGGCGGGACAGAAACGGGCTTGGGTCTTCCAGGCGGGAGTGCCTGAGTCGGCGGCCCAGGCCCACTTGGTACTGCTCACCCCGTCATCGTGCTTGCACGTTAGCGGCAATCGCGGGATCGGTTCTAAAGAAATCGGTACGGGGGAACTTTGGCGTTGCGGAGCGAGTGAGTCTCCTTGCAAACCAGGCACTGAGAATACTTCATGATTTCCTGAGAATTAGAGATCAAGTTCGCCCTGGTTTCTCGACATAAATATGCTTCTTCGATCCACCGCGCCAGTTCCTCTGCCGTGTTTGGAGCGGCGTGATATCCGGCGTAGCAGTTTCCCGAAGCGTTCCAGTTCTCCTTCAACCTGGGAGGGAGATGCGCACTATCGCCCTGATAAGGAAGCAGCACTACAAGTAATCCATTGGGCTTGCAATCGATCCCCTGCCGAAGCGATGCTTTGATTTCCCAATCTACATGCCGCCGACTGTGCGTGCAACTGCCGATCAGGACCATTGTTACTGTTCAGTCCGCTATCTGCTCCTGTCGTATCTTTCCGATGACATACTGTGCATTTTGGCTGTTGATAACTTCGCTCCCGCAAGCTCCGACAATCTGCGGGATGAACACCTTCTGCTGAAGGCCCCAATAGTTCACAAAGTTCTCCACGTGGGATTTGTCTGCCCGTAAATATGAGATGAATACCTTCCGGCGCACTCGTGGCGGAATCATTCCTGGGATCATCGCATCCTAAATTATCGCGAAAACAGTGATCGAGGCCGCCTTTCTCGTGATTGTCCGGCAGCGTCCGCCAATCCTCTGCTCCTCGTATCCGAATGGCTCCCCGATATGGATTTGCTCCAGGATTAACGTCTCAACTACGTCCCTCCGCGTGGCGGTCCACACACGGGCTTCTATGACATAGCGGCCGAGTATTTACGTACACTCCGCTTGCGGCGGTTAAACCGGCATGTTGGAAACTGGCCATGCCGCATAGATCCCCCCTGACGGGTCGTGTTTACGAATCTAAGTTGAGGGGAAGTCGGCTATGCTTCACTGTGCACGTGGCGGCAGGGTTCGTGGCCGTTATCCGCTAATATCGCTAGCTATTTTCTCCAATTTTGCGACCTGAACTCTCTGAACGATGCCTAGCTGATGAGGTACAGCAGAACAACTTCCGGATGCCCGACCACCCGGGAACAACTCGGAAGTTGGAAAGGCTGGGAGAATCGAGCGCTCTTATCTCAGCAAAGCAGTTCTTTCCGGCAGATCGTCATCGACGTTGCACCGTAGACCGGATCGGGCGAGTTGGTTTTCTGGGTGTGTATACTAAGATCACTATGCCTAGCGATCGGAGTCTCATTCTTGCCTGAACGGAATTCCGCGCAATCTGCACTCGACTTGCTCGTGTTGACTATTGTCGACCGCAGAGGGCCGCTGCACGGCTATGGAATTGCCACTGCGATTGAGGAATTGTCTCAAGAGGCTCTGCGTATCGAGGAGGGGTCGCTTTATCCCGCGCTCCATCGAATGGAGGAACTCGGATGGATCATGGCCGAATGGAAACTAAGCGAGACGAATCGCCGTGCACGCTTCTATCGCATCACGAAAGCCGGGAAGAGGCAGTTGGCATCCGAATCGGAGCGCTGGGCGAGCTTATCGAGCGGCGTTTCGCGCATATTGCGTTACGCATAGTAACGATTTGGGGAATTGGTTATGTCCTGGCTATCGCGACTCAAGAATGCACTGCATCCGCGCAGGCTGGATGAAGACTTGGGCTATGAGTTCAGAGATCACTTGGAGCGCCGCGCTGCTGCTTTGCACTCGACGGGGCTCAGCCGTGAAGAAGCTCAACGGCAGGCGCGGGCGCGTTTTGGAAACGTGACCCGTCTACGGGAAGAGAGCCGCACATTTCGTCTTTGGAATTGGCTGGACGCAACCGTTCAGGATGTGCGCTACGGCTGGCGCGGCATGTCGAAGGCACCTGTGTTTGCCACGACAGCCGTGCTGTCCCTAGCCTTGGCAATCGGGGCAAACACGGCCATCTATTCGATTGTGGATGCGGCAATGCTGCGGCCGCTGCCGGTTTATAAACCGGATCAATTGTTCACGCTCTCCTGGCCAGAGCCAGCGAACCCTGGAACTGCGGGCGGGACAGAAAGGAACTCATTCAGCTATCCGGAGTTTCTACGTTTCGTCGACGCAACCAAATCGGTTGCACGCCTAGGATTTTTTAGCGGACCGTTTCGCACGGAAATGACGGCGCTCAAACCAGACGCTCCCATCGAAAAAATCAACCGAGCGTGGGTTTCCGGAGAAGCCTTTGACATTTTGGGCGTTCGGCCAATCATCGGTCGACTCTTTTCCAAGGAAGAAGACCGCGTCCCGCAAGGCCGCGCGCTGGCTGTTATCAGTTACGACTTCTGGCAAAAGCGCTTCCAGCGAGATCCCAAGATTCTAGGGCAAAGAGTCTCACTGGACGGACAGGAGGTCGAGATTATTGGGGTGGCGCAGGAGGGGTTTTGGGGAGTGGAACCTGGAAAATTTGTGGACGTGTGGGTCCCAGGCACTCTGCATGACCCACATGTCCTGACAAATCCGGGCGCATATTGGTTACAGATTATCGGCCGCTTTGCGCCGGGCATCTCGCCCGAGCGGGTACAATCGCGCGTTCAGCCTCCTTTCCACGATTTTCAAGGCCAGCTTGTGAAGCTGTTTCCGGCCCTGCCCGAGGGTATTAAGAGGCAATTCCTAGAAAGCAAGATTCGTGTGCACTCCGGCTCCCGTGGAATATCTGGAATGTACGATTTTCAAAAGACATTTTCGCGCCCGTTATGGATCGTGTTTAGCGTCGCGGCTGGAATATTTCTGAGCGCGTGCGCCAACATAGCTAGCCTGCTGCTTGCGCGTTCGACCGCCCGCGCCACGGAAATGGCAATGCGGGTCGCGCTCGGAGCCGGACGCATGCGGCTCGTCCGGCAGATGCTAACCGAGAGCCTGATCCTTTCGTTTGCGGCCGGAGCTCTGGGTTGGTCGCTGGCGCGAGGTATTGGACCTCTGCTAGTGCGTTTGCTCTCAACCGACGGCAATCCGGTGCAATTCGTCCTGTCGTTAGACAGCCGTGTGCTGTTCTTCTGTATCGCGGTCTCGGCGCTAGCGGCCGTGCTTTTCGGCTTGGCCCCTGCGTGGCAAGCTTCGAATACACAGCCGGTGCGTTCCTTGCGCGCTTCGGTTGGACAGGTTAGCAAGCTGCGGCTCGGAAAATCTATCGTGAGCGTTCAGGTGGCCTGCGCATTCTGCCTGGTCGCAGTGGGCGCCGCGTTCCTATTCAGTCTCGGAAATTTACTCCGCGTCAATCCTGGCTTTGATTCAGAGAATTTGGCTGTGTTGAGTCTCACAACCGAGATGGCCAAGCAGGGTCAGAACTCGGTTATGTGGCTCGACAGCCATCAGCCTGGTCAGGTACGGCTGCGCAATCAGATGTTTGAGCTGCAACAAGCGGTTGCCAGCCGGCGCGGAATTCAGTCGGCCGCAATGGCATGGTGGCTCAACTTCGGCGGTGATGGTTGGATGGAGCAAATTTTTGTACCAGGCGAAGGGCCCTCGAATGCGGAAGAGCTCCTCTTTCCTGTGTCCAGGGACTATTTTGCGACCCTTCGTATCCCACTTTTGGCCGGACGCGATTTCACACGAATCGACGATAGCGCAGGGCAACCTGTGCCAGCCATCGTAAATGAAGCATTCGCCCGGAAATACTTCAAGAGCACAAATGTGCTGGGGCGCGAGTTCAGCTATGTCTCTCGCATGGACAATTCGCGGGCACGCGAGACAATCGTCGGCATCGTTGCAGATACGCGCTATTACAGTCTACGGACGGCCGCCGCCCCGATTGTCTATCTTCCCATCAATGGCAACACCGCCTTCACCCTCTACGTTCGCTCTGCACTCCCGGTAGGCCAAGTTATGCGCATTGTAGAACGCGAAGCGGATCGCATCGGGTCCGGAATGCAAATTCACGAAATCACCACTCTCGAAGCAATTGTGGGAAACACACTGCTGCGCGAGAGACTGCTCGCCGGCATCGGCGGAGCATTTGCCTTCGTCGGGCTTCTTCTAGCTGCTATCGGTCTATTCGGACTCTTGAATTACTCGGTTGGACGGCGCACCAAAGAAATCGGCATTCGTGTGGCGTTAGGCGCGCGCCGCGCCCAAATCTTCGCGCTCGTCCTAAAAGACATAACGGCGCTAACGGGCGCAGGAATGGTCGCCGGCCTAGGCGGAACTTTGGCTATTCTTGCCATCGTGAAGTCTCTGCTATTTGGAATCAAAACGGCCGATCCATTCGTTACCGTGGCCGCCATCGGAGTGTTGATAGCAACCGGCTTTCTCGCCGCCAGCCTGCCCGCTTACCGCGCCGCGACTGTAGATCCGACGCGCGCGCTGCGAGAAGAATAACCTATGCAAAAATCGCGATTGCCTGTCATGTTGGGTGATGGACTCCAGCAGTGATTTCCGAATTCCGCCAGGATTACGGGCCACCCGGAAACAATTTGAAAATGGGCGGGCGAAACAGCTACCGATATTTGTTCTTAACGGGCCGGTCTTTGCACCGGTCTGCGTCAACAGTGCGCCGATCATTTCTTCTTAAGTGTCCACAGGCCCGTTCAGCAGTGCTCTTGTTAGATCCAGCATGTGACCTCCGTCCGGTTCTTCGGAGCCTACGCTTCGAGCGAGCAGTTCAATCTGAGGTGAGCGTTCACCGCGGATCGCAGCAGCGAATAGGTCCGCGATGTAATCGCCGCGGCCGCTGATTTCGATGGACGTACCATCTTCGAAGAACAAAGTTGCTGGATCGCGGATTAGAGTCCTTTCGAGCGCTTCCAGGCGCCGCTTCACGTTCATTTTTCGTCTCGGTTGACTCTAAGATCCTGCTTGGGCTTGAGACGACTCGGCAACCCAGCGTCGTCCCTGGTTCAAGATGTCGACCATACTCATCGAACGGTCGAAGGAGCCACGCTTTACTTGGGCCGGCTTGGTAGCGGTTGGGAATTGCGCCACGCGTCGTTGGCCCGCTTCTATCCGTTCGAGTAGTCTTTGTTCCCGCGGGCTGAGCTCTGTCGGTCCGAAGCGTTGCTCCAGCTGGCCCAATCTCCTATAGATCGTCTTCATCGCGTCACACGCATGGAGGTGATAACGGGCACGGCAGCCAACGCCGCATTGAAGATTCGCGCCGTTTCGCACTCTGCATCCGTAAGTGGCCGTCCAGCTTCTTCAGCTTCAAGCACTGGACCGAGTTGCTCCAATGTTTCGGTTGGGAGCGCCCGCAGAGCAAGCCGCATTCGGATCGTCTCGGGATCTTCCGGAGACGCTGGGGGCAAGATCCGCTCCAACTTCTGGATTCTGCTCTGCAGTCTCGGCATCACCTCGACTTACTCTCCTGTTGCATCGATCGCTCTAAGGCCGCCACACGGACCTCAATATCTTCAATCTCGATCGCTTTCAGCGTGTGATCTAGAACGCTATCAGCGGCGCGTACACGACTGGAAGCGGGTGCATTGGGATCGACCATCACCTTCAGCAACGTCGATACTGCAGCGCTCGAAGCGTGCTGCAGCCGGGCCACTGACTGTCCGAAGGCGGCGCGCCGCGCTTCGCGGTACGCATCCTGGAACTCAGGCAGCTTCAACCAACGCAGCAACGTTTGGTGACCGATACCCGCTGCACGCGCGGCTTCTTCGACATTCCGCTGCGTCATCAATGCCGCGATCGCTTCTTCCTTCTTACGCGTGAATTTTGAACCCGGAGTGATCATCCGAACTCAACCGAACTCAATTCGCCGTCTGTTCTGCAAAATTGACGGAAACTGCACAATCTGCTTGCTTGTGTTTGAAACCGGAGTGATGGATGTCGTGACGCGGATGGAGACCGCGAATTATGATCCTCACAATTAGCAAAGACAACCACATCACGGTGCTTGACTCGATCGCCGAAGCAGAACGGCAGCCCGAAACCGAGCACTTTACGAGCGCGAAGGAACTGGCCAAACTCGCATCCAACTGGCCCACAGCGCGCCTGGTCGAAATCTGGAACCATCTGCCGGGCGCAACCCCCGTGAAGAAGTTCACGGATCGCAACACGGGCGTGAACCGCATCTGGAAAGCGCTTCAGGAACTCACGCCCCCAACAGAAGCTGCGGACCAAGACATCCCGAACGAACCACCGGCGCCGGGTGAGCCCGTTGTCAAAGAGCTGGCTCTGGAAGAGAGCGAACTGCCGGCCGAGGCCGCCCAACACGACGCGCCCCTCACGCCACAAACGCGCGACGTGGCGACACCAGAGGCGAGTCCGACTGAGGAGCCGACCTCGAAGAAACGGGCGCGAAACGCCGCGCCTCGCGAGGGCACCAAGGCCACGATTATCGTGGGGCTTCTGAAGCGAGACGGCGGCGTCAGCTTGCAAGAGTTGATGGACGCGACCGGCTGGCAAAAGCATTCCGTGCGCGGATTTCTGGCCGGGACGGTTGGCAAGAAAATGAAGCTTGCGCTTACGTCGACCAAGAAGGAGGACGGCACGCGCATGTATTCGATCGCCGCTTCTTAGGGTTCGATCAACATTCGTAAAGATGCCGCTCGGGGGTCTTCCCTGAGCGGCTTTTCTCATTTCTAGGCTTAAGTTCATGCCGCCTTGCTCCGTTCGGCCGCAATAGCTTCGAATGTGCGCCCGTCTCCATCCAACACGGCTTGCTTACCTGTCAAACTCTGCCAGCGCTGAACAATGACGTCCACGTACTTTGGATCGAGCTCAATGCCGTAACAGACACGCTCTGTTACTTCGGCGGCCGCGAGTGTGGTCCCACTCCCGAGAAATGGTTCGTACACCAGCTCCCCGCGCCGCGTGTGATTGAGAATTGGGCGCCGCATCAGCTCGATCGGTTTCTGTGTTGGATGATCGAACTTCTGTTCGTCGGAGCCGCCCATGATGAACTTCGGCGAAGGCGAGTCCCATATCGTCGAGTTCTCACCCGCCTTCCCGAACCACGGCGCATTCTTCTTCCGCACATACCAGCAGGGCTCGTGCTGGAACCAATAATGCGTGCGCGTAAGCACCGTCCGGCCTTTGTTCCAGATGATCTGCTGATGATGGATGAACCCGATGCGTAGTAGGCCATCGAGCACTTCGCGCGTGAATCGCGACGCGTGCCAGATGTAGGCGACCTCGAGGCTCGGAACCAGCGCGAACGCGTCCGACCAGTCGGCGCGAGTGTCACCAGAGATCGTAGTTTCGGTATGCCCTTCCGTTCGGTTTTTCATGTAGCTCGCCTCCGCCGGCCCGCAGCCATTCAATCCCGCTCGGTCCCGCCACTCGGAATCCAACTCGATGCCATATGGCGGATCGGTCACCAACAGGAACGGCTTGCGCTCCCCCAGAAGGCGTGCCACATCCTCGGCACTCGTGCAGTCCCCGCACAATACTCGATGCTGGATGCGACTGTCGCCACACACCCAGAGATCGCCAGGGCGCGAAATCGGATTGTCCGGGACGGGCGGAACGGCATTCGCTTTATCCTCATCGACATCAAGAAGTAAATCGTCGAGTTCTTTGGCATCGAAACCCGTGAGGCTCAAGTCGTAATCGGATTCTTTGAGTTCCAACAGTTCCAAAGCGAGCAGTTCTTCATCCCATCCTGCATTGAGCGCCAAGCGATTGTCCGCGAGGATGTAGGCGCGCTTCTGCGTTTCGGTCAAATGATCGAGCACGATGACGGGAACTTCGATCAGATTCAGCTTGCGCGCAGCGAGTAACCGACCGTGGCCGGCGAGCACACCTGCCTTGCTGTCCACAAGAATGGGATTGTTGAAGCCGAACTCAGCGATGCTGCCGGCGATCTGAGCGACTTGCGCCTCGGAGTGCGTGCGGGGATTGCGGGCGTACGGGATGAATCGATCCAGTGGCCAGTGCTCCACAGAATTCGCGGAACGAACGGACATAACTTCTGAAGCAAGCGAAGTCTTGGCCATTAAGATCGATCGTGAGCATTTCCGAAGTCAGTCGTCAACAGACATGTAGACTTTCTTTCGGCTTTTAATCGCGTAGAGCGCGGACGGCGCAGAACTCGGGATTCAGAATTTATACTCCGGTCGTGTTCGATACATGCACGGGTTGCCCATTCTTGTAACGACAGGGCCTGACTCAGCCGAGGGGCGCGATGGGCATCCTCCTATATATGAAACAAATGTTGTCTTCTCAGCGAGACGACGACAAGCGCGCAAAACACTGCCCAAGGTGCCCACATTCGCCACCGCACTGAATTGATTGGCCTGATTGTGGGCGGGTGCCGAAATCCACGCGATGCCCATGGCTGCCCATCCTCAAAATGGGGTTTGGACTCCAGTTGGACTCTGACAATACGTTCTCGGCAGCCGGGGAAACTGTAAGTGTTTGAAACGTCTTGGTGGACCTGGACGGGTTCGAACCGTCGACCTCTTCCATGCCATGGAAGCGCGCTCCCAACTGCGCCACAGGCCCACGGGAGGGGAATACGTCCTGAGAATATCACAGCCAAGTACCAGGACGCGGCGCGAGACTCGGGGAGCGAAGTACTATCCGATTTTTGTCGAAAATCTATTGACTGTGGGCGGCAGCGGGCGCACAATCAAACGACGGGAAAACCGGAGCGGCCTTGTTTGCCGCCGCGAACCGGTCAGGTCGCATGAACCAAATTTTTGATCCTGTTTCCGCGTCCGGGCAAGACGCTCTTCTTGGCCGACTCGATTTGACGCCGCCTCAAATTACAGATTTCAAACCAACACCGCAGGAGGACTTGGTGCATGAGTTGCGCCAGCCCTTGGGCGTGATTGAGTCGATCGCGTATTTTCTAGAGATTACGGCCGAGGACGAACAGCTCTGCGGCCACATGCAACGAATTCAGGCGATGCTGTTGCAAGCGAATCGCATTCTGGAGCGGCATTGCGGCGGTGGCGTAGAAAAAGCAATCGAGGCTGTTGCCTGCTGACAGGCTTCGGCAAGCGAGACCGTATCACCTAGCGTTTCGCCTCTAACTTTCTCTTCAATTCGCGAACTTCATTTCGCAACTCGGCCAATCTAGCAACATTCGCCAAACCTTTCAGATGCTGGCGCAACGGACGCGCAGGTATGCCCCAGACAGGCTCGCCTGCGCTGACGTGCTGCCCGGTGAGGATACCGCTTTTTCCACCAACGATGGCTTTGGACGCGATGCTGGCTTTTTCGCCGATGCCAGCTTGGCCTCCAATAACGGCGTAATTGCCGACCATGACGCTGCCGGAGAAACCGGTCTGCGCGGCGATGACGACGTGTTCGCCAATGGTGCAATTGTGTGCGATGTGAATCAGATTGTCCAGTTTGACGCCATCGCCGATGCGCGTGACGCCGAGGGCTGCTCGATCGATGCAGCAGTTGGCGCCGATTTCTACGTCGTCGCCGATTTCTACGGAGCCGACTTGCGGGAATTTTTCGTAATGGTCTCCGGCCAAAGTGAAGCCGAAGCCGTCGGCGCCGAGCACGCAGCCGGAATGCACAATGACGCGAGCGCCGATACAGACAGCGTCGTAGACAGTGATATTCGGATGCAGCGTGGTTTCGTCTCCAATCAACACGCGCTGCCCGATGCTGACGCCGTTTCCAATGTAGCAGTCTCGTCCGATGCGGGTCTCGCCGGCAATGACGGCATAAGCGCCGATGAAACAGTTCGGTCCAATAGTTGCGGAAGGGGAAATGATGGCAGTCGGGTGAATTGCCGGAGCCGGGCGAGTCTTGGGATACAGCGCTGCCAAGGCGCGGGCGAACGAAGCGCGCGGATCGACGACGCGAATGAGGGACCAGGGGCCTTGCTGTTCAAACGATACCGGCACCAGCAGGCAACCGGCATGGGAAGACGGCGCGAGGGCGGCGGATTTTTGATTTCCAACGAAGGATAGGTCGGTTGGCTGCGCGCTTTCGAGTGAGTTCGCGCCGGTGATGAGGCGTCCGGCGTCGCCAAGCGGTTCGCCGGCGCAGAGTTCGCCGAGTTGAGCGACGGTGAGAGCTGGCATCCTCCCTATACTTAACACTGATGGCGGTGCATTGATGGCGATTGACGCGTCGGCTTATGTGGCGCCCACGGCGCGAGTGCATCCCGATGCAGTGGTGGGAGCCGGAACACGCATCGGCGAATACTGCGTGGTGGAAGCAGAAGTTGCGATCGGCGCACGGTGTGTGTTGGAGCCGTACGTGTATGTGAAGCGCTGGACCACGATGGGAGACGAGAATGAAATTTCAGCGGGGACAGCACTCGGCACCGATCCGCTGGACAAGGCATTCAGAGGCGAGCGCAGCTATTTGCGCATAGGCGACCGGAACAAGATTCGCGAACACTACACGATTTCTCGCGGCACACAACCGGAATCGGAGACGCGCATCGGGAACGGCAACTACATCATGACGTCGGGACATATCGCGCATAACTGCACGATCGGCGACGAAGTTGTGGTTGCGAGCTGCGCGCTGGTGGCGGGGTATGTGGAGGTGGAGAGCCAGGCGTTCATTTCGGGCGGCGTGGTGATTCATCAGTACTCGAAGATCGGACGGCTAGCGATGATTGGCGGCAACACGCGAGTGAACAGCGATCTGCCGCCGTATTTCCTCTATTCCGATTTCAATGTGGCGGCTAGGGGCCTGAACACGGTGGGGCTGAAGCGAGCGGGATTGCCGGCGGAAGAGATCCGGCGGCTGAAAACGGCATACCGGCTGCTTTACCGGTCCGGGTTGAAGCAGGAGGATGCGTTAAGGCAGATAGAGACGCAGGCGCCTTCGGAACACACGCGGCATTTGGTCGAGTTCGTGCGGGCGAGCAAGCGCGGGATTTGTAGAGAGAGCAAGGGAGGATCGCAGGAAGAGTGACACCTTAGACGTTTCGGGAGCTCGGACTGAAGGAGGCGCGGCGGTGAGTCAATTTCGCGCCGAGACCGGGAGTGTCAAGGAACCGTAAGCGCCGCTGCGGCGATCGATGACAATGATGCGCAGCGATTCTGTCCCGGAGCCGAGCGTCAGGTTGTCATAAACGATGAGGCCTTTGCCGGCCCAAATTTTCATTTCATCCGCAGTCGCAGAGATATCTATCGACTTTTGGTAGCGCGCCGCCGGGATGCCGTCGCCAGACCGCAGCACGAACCACACGTCGAGAGCGGCGAGATATCTGCGGTCCTTTTGGGTAAATTGGACGTCGCTTGGACGAACGGCGAAGAAGACGTGCCGCATCGCCGGCGAAGCAGGGTCGGCATCGAGTCGCGCAACAATTCCAATCGCGGTTGAATCAACGGGGCTCCACGTTGCGTTGTTCGCCGTTTGCTCGAGGCTGGGTGCGTCGAGTGGATGGGGCTTGGTCGCAAAATACCCAACCTTGGTTCTGACGATTAAGCCAGGGCGATTCGCCTTGACCTTGATGGTGTGGAACCTGCCATCCCAATCGCTTTCGGAGACGTAGTATCCGAGCGTGTAGCTGGCTGCCGAATCGGCAATGGCGCGGCGGATGGAAGACCAAATGTCGTTCCGGTTGTAAATGGCTTCGCCACCGGTTTCGCGTGCGATGTACTGCATCGCGGCAAAGTTCCTGTCGTCGAGTTGTGTGCCGAGAGGTGCACGGTCCGGCGCCAGCGGCAGAGGCGAACTTACGTCGGCCATCGGCGGTACCAGGAGCCCGCGGGCATCGATCGGATAGACGGCTACATTGGCGGTAGCGAGCGTTCGAACGGCCTGAGTGAGGTAGTCGAATTCGACGCCGAAGAGCTGTGCAAGACCTAGTGGGAAGGCGGCCGAAATCCAGATCATATTCTTGCGGCCGGGAATGCCGGCCAAATGATTGGCTATGGCTTGTAGCGATTTGCTGGAATCGAGCGCCTGGTTGTTGGAGTCGAAATAGGCTAAATCGCCGTTCGCCGCATTTATGGCTTGGTCCAGGCCAGGCTGGCCGGTAGCGAAGAGACCAGGCGGATACATCAGCGGATTCAGGCGGGGGGTGAGTTTATCGACCGAGGAGGCCAAGCTTTCCGGGCTGTCCGAAAAATCATGCACAAGAGCGAAGCCGCGGGGAGTAAGCGCATAAATCGCAATCCGGTCCTGCGATGAGATTTGCCGAAGAAAGCGCAGGATCTGTTGTTTCGCATAAATTTGGTCTTCGCCCTTGGTGTTGTACATGTCAAACAACAGCACGGTCGGTTGTGACCCGCCATCGGTAATGAGTGGAGGTCGATTGGTCGCCAACTTGGAGGCCTGAGAGGAGCGCTCCGGCGGATGCGGCGCCGAAGCAGCCGTGGCTTTCAAATCGCCAGTTGAAAAGCTGCTGATGATCCGTTGTTTGCCTTGGTCGAGAAGGGTGAAATTATCTTTCATCAGCCGCTGGACCGGATTGCCGGCGTGATCGGTCACGACAACGTTGATCTGGACCAAGTGCGTGGTGACCCGGACGGTGTCGTTCACCGAAGGGCTGGGAGTCTGCGGGAGGGCAGGCGACAGAACAAGCAAAGCGGCCGCGAAGACGCGCCCGATCCAGAGGACAGCCAGGATCCGTTGCTGGTGTTTGTTGCGGACCAAGCGGTGCCTATTGGCCGCTGGCGCGGGCGATTTGGATGTGGCTGAGCGAATTCGCGTATTGCGAGACGCCTCGGAAGAGAGACTCGGCGATTTTCTGGCGTTGATCGGTGCGCTTCATCAGCCTTTCGTCGTGGGGATTGGAGACAAAGCCGATCTCAGCGAGGATGGAGGGCATGGTGGCGCCGATCAGGACGACGAACGGGGCCTGGCGGACGCCGCGATCGCGCGAGCGGTTGTTCATCTTTACCGAAGCAGCCCAAAGCGAGGCCTGCACCTTCTGCGCGAAATCCCGCGATTCTTCTAACTTGGTTTGCAGCACGGCTTTATGCAGCAAATCGCTGAGATCGGAGATGGCGCTTTCAGAAGTTGCATTTTCGCGCGTGGCGAGATCGAGGCCGGCCTTGTCGGAATGAAGATTGAAATAGTACGTTTCCACGCCGGTGGCGCTGGGCTCGGGGGAAGAGTTTGCGTGGATGGAGATGAACAGGTCGGCCTTTTCGTCGTTAGCAATGCGGGTGCGATCTTCAAGCGGGATGAACACGTCATCGGAACGCGTGTAGATTACCTGCGCACCGAGGCGCTGGGTGATGAGCGCGCCGAGCCGCAGGGCGACATCGAGCACGAGGTCTTTTTCCATGAGACCGTTCGGGCCGATGGTTCCGGTGTCATGACCACCGTGGCCGGCGTCGATCACCACCTTCGCCATCTTCAAGCCGAACACACGAACCAGAGAACGATCGCCCGTGGAATCACGCCGCGCGGCGGATGGAGGGCCGGTGGGTTTAGGAGCGGGAACGGTGGCACGCATCGGGGACCCAGGCGAAGTGGGCATGGAAGCGAGAGACGACGTTGGCGGCGGGGGAGAAACGCTGGCGCGTTGAACGGGCGCTGGCACCTCGGTCGCAGGCGCGTGCGTCGGTGACGGATTGGCGATGACGGGCGCAGGCAGGTCGGCACGGCGGGAGGGTCTGGTGTTTCGTGCGATCGAGGAGTTCGGTGGAGGAATGTCTTTGGGCCGCAGCTCGATCATGAGCCGGTCCGGATTGACGAGCTGAGAGGAGACAACATCCACCGGGCCTTCAAGATCGAAGATCACGCGCGTGGTGCCGGGATCGATTTCGGAGATGCGAATTTTCTTCAGGCGGTGATCGCCGACCTGGAAGGTTTCGACGCCGCGGCGGGCAGAAGCAGGCGGGCGCAGACCGTTCAAATCGAAGTAGAGGCGGGGTGGGGTGTCGATTTGGTTGGAGGTGATTTGATAACTGCCCTGCGTTTGGATGGCGATACGGGTGACATCGCCGAAAGACCAGAAGCGGATGGCTTCAATATGGGGCGTGATGCCGTGTTGGGCGCGGGCGGGAGCAAGGCAACCGAACAGCGCGAAGGCAGCAGCGAGGGAGAAGAATGGACGAACGGAGAGGCGCGCGCGGGCACATTCATCCATGACGCGTTTGACGGATTCGGTGGGGCTTCGTTGCAATTGTGACGGGTTGGAGGTTGCGCTTGGCTGGACCTTAGCCGTGGAAGACAAGAGTATCCAGCTCGATGGCCACATAAGACAAAACAGACGAAGTTTGTTTGTTCGATTATAGCTGGAAAGTGCGTGGGGCGATGCTACCATTTGGGCATGCAAGCGGCCGGGTTCGTGCTTGTGGGCGGACGCAGCTCGCGGATGGGAATCGACAAGGCGCTGCTGCGCTGGAATTCGCATGCTCTTGTAGAAGATGTGGCTGCGAAGGTACGGAGTGTCGCGGGGAATGTGGCGCTGGTGGGGCCGCCGGAGCGGTATCGGGAACTGGGGTTCGACTGTTTGCCGGATGTGCGCCCCGGTCTTGGACCGTTGGCCGGCATTGAGGCGGCGCTGGCAAGCGGGCGTGCGGAGCTGAACCTGATTGCGGCCTGCGACCTGCCCGGGATCGAAGCAGACTGGCTTCGGCGCTTGTTGCGGGCGGCGGAACAGACGGCCGCTTTTTGCACGATGGCGCGCGATTCGGAAGGCGTGATGCATCCCTTATGCGGCGTCTATCGCAGCGAATGCCTGCGGGCCGTGCGGCGGGCCTTAGATGAACACCGGTTCCGATTGCAGGACGTAACCCGTGAGTTGCAGGCGGCCGTGGTGGAGATCGAAAGTCCGCTTATGAATTTGAATACGCCGCAGGACTGGGTGAGGTGGCAGAGCAGGCGTGCGGTGGTCGCGGCGGGCGATGGCGACTGAGGGATATCCGCACTACATCGAATTTCGCAATGTTTACAAGAGCTGGGATCATCCGGTTCTGGTAGACGTCAGCTTCTACGTGGATTCCGGCCAGACGCTGGCGATCATCGGACGGAGCGGCGTGGGGAAATCCGTGACCTTGAGCCACATCATGGGATTTGTAAAACCGGACCAAGGCGAGGTGATTGTGGCGCATAAGGACATCACCAACATGACGGAAGCGGAGCTGCGGCAGATCCGGAAAAAAGTGACGATGGTGTTTCAATCGGGCGCGCTGTTCGATTCGATGACGGTTGGCGAGAACATCTTGTTCTCGTTGGAGCTGCGCGAGGACTATGACGAACGAAACAAGGAAGACGTGGTGGACGGACTGCTGAAGATGGTGGACCTTCAACACGTGAAGGATTTGCTGCCGGGCGATTTGTCGACGGGCTACAAGCGAGCCGTGGCGATTGCACGCGCGCTGGCCGCGCAGCCGGAGTGCATTCTCTATGATGAGCCGACCACTATGGTGGATCCGATCATGTCGGACGATCTTGGCAATTTGATGCTGCGCTTGAAACGGCAGCTCGGGTTGACGGCGATTGTGGTGACGCACGATTTGGACCTGATGAGGAAAGTGGCCGATACGGTAGTGTTCCTGTATAAAGGCGAGGCGATCTATTTCGGGCCGGTTTCGAAGCTGGATGAATGCAAGCATCCGCACGTGCAGCAATTTCTGGCGATGGACAAGCTGGAAATTTCCGGGCCGATTGATGAGACCTAGGCGCCCGTGAGGCGGCGCTTCAGCTCGTTCCATTCGCGGGCGAGCCATCCGGAGTGAGCGTTCTTGGGTTGAAGCTTGCTGGCGTCTAAGGCCGCGGGCGGGTTCTCGGCTTGGCTGGCGGGATGGTACGGTTCGGTGGCGGTCAAATGAACGCGAGTGCCGTCGAAGAGGTAAGAGCGGCGGCGAAACTTGCCATCGTCGTCTTTGGTGACGATTTCGAATGTGCGGCCGAAGGCGTTCGAATCCGGCGGATCGACGTGCACCGGAAAATAGCCTTCCAGATTGCGCTGGCGAAAGGAAGTTTCGTAACGATGATGGCGGCGATTCCAGAGGAACACGCGCCAGGCATCGAAATCATATGGCTCCAATTCAGAGGATGTGGTCCAGAGCCAGTTGTGCTTCTCCCCTTTCTCTTCGTCGGTGACGGCGCCTAAATCGAAATACGAGGTGATGCGCTTGCCTTCCGCGTACTGCGCGACCTCGTCCGGGATAGACATCATCAGGTTGCGGGATAGAACCCATCCACACTGATGGTCCTTAGTGCGAACGAGAGTCCAGTCTTCGTTGATGACCGGTTTGTTGGCCTCTGCGATCTTGTTTTCAGCCGCTTGCTTTTGCTTTCTGGCGAGGGCCTCAGCACTGCTCTCCGCGCCGTCTACGCTCTCGGCTGAAAGTGCCTCCCAATTCGTGGGCGGCTTGGGAGGCAGAGGCGGCGGAATGCGGAGACTGTTCTTCGAGGGCTTCTCCTTATGCGGCTTGTGTGAAACCGGCTGAGGGCGCTCAATCACAATCGAGGGAGGGCGGGGGGCCGAGATCTTGGGCGCAAGGCGGTGAGCCAAAACGGTTACCGAACCGCCTTCGGGGATTCGTGCAAAAGCTGCCGAGCGGCGGTCCGGCTCCAGGTGAATGTTCAACGCCTCGTAGACGGTTGCCGCGCCTTCAGAGGGAAGAGCCAGGGCCTGCTGGCGCTCGCGGCGGAGTTGATCCATCTGCTCCGAGCTCAGGAGCTCGGTCGAATCGACCCATCCTTCGACGCCTTTGCTGGTGCGAATTTTGACGAAGCGGCGGCGGACGTCAATGATGCTGACGCGTTCGCCATGGCTGAGGACAGCCACGGTATTGTTCTTCTGCGTGAGCTCATGGCGGAGGTTCAGTGACGCGGGGGCGACATAGGCCTGGCCGAGAACGTCACTGGGTTGAGTGCTGCAGCCCGCCAGAACCAGCAGCGTGATGAACGGCGCAATCACGGCCGCGAAGCGCCGCAAAAGGAAATGCATGTCGCAGGTGGCTTAAGGAGTAGTCTAACTTAAGCGCGCGGAGCTAATAAGGAAGCAACCGTGCGAGTTCTTTGCTTGCGCGCACAACGGGCAACAGACGCCCTGTGCGCTGAAAACCTTCTAGTACGGCAGCAACCTTGCAAGTTCCTTCAGGATGCATCGATTCATCACCACGCTCAGGCCGGCGGCTTCGGCCTTGCGGGCGGCCTCGTGATTGATAACGCCTTCCTGCATCCAGATGCAGCGCGCGCCTTTGGCGAGCGCGTCGTCCACCACTTCGGGGACGCGCGCGGGGCGGCGAAAAATATTCACGATGTCGATTTGATCCGGAACGTCTTTGACGGAACCGTACGCGCGCTCCCCCAGAACTTCGGTTTCGTTGGGATTGACTGGGATTACGCGAAAGCCTTGCCGTTGAAGAAAACGCGAGACACCGAAGCTGGGGCGCATGGGATTGCTCGAAAGACCGACAACGGCGATGGTCTTGGCGGCGCGCAGCAGGTCCGTCATTTCGCGGTCGTTCATCATGTGTCTATTCTTACTCTGGACGGTTTGCCGTCCGGGTTCTCCCCAGGTGATTTGCCGTCGAGGTGAATCAGCTTGCGAAAGCGAGAGACTTCGGCGTTGGTGAGCGTGCGATAGGCACCGGGTTTGAGATCTCCGAGTTCCAGAAAACCGATCTTCACGCGCTTGAGTTTTTCCACCAGCCGGCCGAAGTGCTTGAACATGATGCGGATCTGATTCTGACGGCCCTCGACGAGCCGTACTTCATACCACGGATTCTCGCCTTTGCGGATGAGCTTCAGACCGGCGGGCGCGGTGCGGCGCCCATGCATGGGGATTCCGTGGCGGAACTGTTCTTCCTGTTCCAGCGTGAGGGCGCCGTTGGTTTTGACGAGATAGGTTTTTGTAACGTGACTGGCGGGCGACATCAGGTTGTTTGCGAAATCACCGTCATTGGTGAGGAGCAGCAGCCCTTCACTTGCGTAGTCAAGGCGGCCCACGGGATAGATGCGCTCGCGCAGACCTTTGAAGAAAGACATGACCGTCTGGCGGCCTTGTGGATCATGCAGAGTGGTGACGCAATTCTTAGGCTTGTTGAGCGCGATGTAAACGTGATGCTTGGGCGCGCTGAGAACGCGGCCGTCAACCTTGACGGCATCGACGGCCAGGTCGGCTTTAGAGCCGAGTTCGGTGACGGTTTTGCCGTTGACCGAAACGCGGCCGGCGACGATCAACTCTTCGGCTTTGCGGCGGCTCGAGATGCCGGCGTGCGCGAGGATCTTTTGCAGACGCTCCTCAGGCATCGGCTTGAGGCGGCTGAGGCTCTGGGGCGCGTTCTTCGGAGCTTTGTGGCTGGATAGCGGCGGCCGGTTCAGTCGAGACCGTGCTTTCCTCCGAGTCGCTCAGCGCAAAGCGGCCGAGTTCTTCGAACTCTTTCAAGGTAGGAAGCTCGGCGAGCGAGCTGAGGCCGAATTGAATCAAGAATTCGCGCGTGGTCTTGTATAGGATCGGTTTGCCGAGGACGTTCTTGCGGCCGGCGGCAGCGATCAGTTTTCGATCGAGCAGCGTTTTCAAGACTCCTGCGCCTTGCACGCCGCGGATGTCGAGGATTTCGGGAGCGGTGATGGGCTGCTTGTAGGCGACGACGGCCAGCGTTTCGAGAGCTGCGAGAGAAAGCTTCAGTGGCGGCTGGAGGCGCTTGACAAATCTACGAATAGATTCGTGGTGTTCGGGCTTGGTGGAGAGCTTATAGCCGCCGGCGAGTTCGCGCACTGACAAGCCGCGATCGGGCGCGGAGTACTCGACCACGAGCTGATTCAATATCTCCTTCACCTGGTCGAGCGGCTGACCGACAGCGGTTGCGATCTGTTCAGGGGTGAGGGGCTCATCGGTGATGTAGATCGCCGCCTCAATCACTGCTTTCAGATCCGCGGAATTTCCGGAAGCGGGCGGCGGCTCGGTGATGGCTTCCGCGATCAGGATGTCTTCGTCAGAGACAGGAGACGGCAGGTCACGCGAATCGATGACCTGCTCCGCCTGAGCTTGTTCTACTTCTTCCATGCTGCTTATCAACGATATTCCTGTTCGACGGTGGCGAGCTCTTCTGTGTTGTCGCGCAGTTCTTCGAAAGCCGGACCGCGGCGCAGGCCGATGTCGCCGAAGGCTTCGCCTTGCGTGAGCTCGACGCTTTGCCGCTTGACCAGTTCGAGGATGGCAAGAAAGAGGACGATCATGGCGCGGCGGCTGCGCTGGCGCTCGAATAGTTGGGTCGCGGAGAGCGGACCGTGGCGGCGCGAGCGCGCGAGCTCGTGCTGCAGGAACCGGATCATCTCCGGGACGCTGACGGTTTCTTTTCCGATCTCGTATATGGGCCGATTCTTGGCGCGTTCCAGCACGCTTTGAAACGTCTTGACCAGATCGAAGATGGTGACGGCGAGGCTCAGGCCTTCGTCTTCGGAGAGGAACTGCTCGATTTGCGGATTCGACCAGATGGCTTCTTCCACGATGCGCTTTTGCTGGAGCATTTCGGCCGCATTTTTGAAACGCTCGTGCTCGATGAGGCGATCGACGAGTTCTTTGCGCGGATCTTCTTCGGGAGAAATTTTCTCGAGCTCGGGATCGCGCGGCAGAAGCAGCTTGCTCTTGATATGGATCAGCGTGGCGGCCATGTAGACGAACTCGGAGCCGAGCTCGATGTCGAGCTCGACGGCCTTCTGCAGGTAATCCAGATATTGCGCGGTGATGCGCGCGATGGGGATGTCGTAGATGTTGATTTCCTGCTTGCGAATCAAGTCAAGCAAGAGGTCGAGCGGGCCCTCGTAATGCTCGAGAGAGATGTTCAAGGGCGCCGACACTAGAGCCACCATAGCACGGGAAAAAGGGGGTGGGTGCGTGAGTCCGAAACGCGCTACCTTGAGGATATGGCCGAACCCCAGGCATTAGATTTCGACAACCCGGCAGGTATGTTCGACGAAGAAGACGAAGCCACGCTTGCGGCCATTGACGAGGGAATTGCTGAGATCGAGGCGGAGCAAGGCGTTGCTCTAGATGATTTGCGGAGCGACTCACTCGCCGTTCGTTAGATTTTCTCGTTCACAGGTCGAAACAGAAGATCCGCTTCGCCGGGAGCGAATAGGTGTTTCATCGAAGCGAGCCACACGTTCGGACTACCCCAGCGTGTTGACCGTCAACGGCCGCTGTGCTTCATACGCGGCGATGGCGGCTTCTTGCTGCAGAATGTAGCCGAGCTCGTCAATGCCTTCGAGCATGCAGTGCCTGGCAAACTGATCGATGGGAAACGTGACGGACGAGCCGTCGGGAAGTGTAAGCGACTCATTTGCGAGATCGACGGTGACGGTCACGGAGGGATCGGCGGCTACCGCGGCGAGCAAGGCTTTGTGGGCATCGTAGGGAATCGCAATCGGCAGAAGCGAGTTCTTCAGCGAGTTGCCGCGAAAGATGTCGGCGAAGGAAGTGCTGATCACCGCGCGAAAGCCGTATTGAAGCAGCGCCCAGGGCGCATGCTCGCGCGAGCTGCCGCAGCCGAAATTGTCACCGGCCAGCAGCACCTGCGCATTGCGGCCCTCCGGCCGGTTAAGGACGAAATCCGATTTGGGTTGGCCGTCGGCGTCATAGCGCCAATCGTAGAAGAGCTGGTCGCCAAAGCCAGCCTTCGAAGTGCTTTTAAGAAAACGGGCGGGGATGATCTGGTCGGTATCGATGTTGTCGATGGGCAGCGCAGCGATGCGGCTGGTGAATGCGATGAATTTTTCCATAGGCGTGCCTAAATTAATGTACGGACATCGGTGACCACGCCCGTAATGGCGGTGGCTGCCGCGGTTAAGGGGCTGGCGAGGAATGTGCGGCCGCCTTTGCCTTGGCGTCCTTCGAAGTTGCGATTGCTGGTCGAGACGCTGTATTCGCCGGGCGCAAGCTGATCGCCGTTCATCGCAATGCACATCGAACAGCCGGCTTCGCGCCAATCTGCGCCAGCCTCTTTGAAGATGCGATCCAGACCTTCGGCCTGCGCCTGCCGCTTGACCAGTTGCGAACCGGGGACGACCATGACGCGCACGTTCGGGCTCACTTTGCGGCCTTTGAAAATTTCGGCGGCGGCGCGGAGATCGGAGATGCGGGAGTTGGTGCAGCTTCCGATGAAGACGACATTCACAGGATGCCCTAGCAGCGGCTGGCCGGAGGGAAGATTCATGTAGCGCAAGGCCTTACCGAGCGAATCGCGTTCAAGCGGATCGTTGAGCGAGGAAGGATCGGGCACCGGGGCAGTAATCGAAATGCCCATGCCGGGATTGGTGCCGAAGGTGATCATCGGCTCGAGCGCGCCGGCGTCGATATCGATGCGCTGGTCGTAGATTGCGCCGTCATCGCTCGGAAGCTTGCGCCACGCGGCGAGCGCGCGATCCCAATCGGCGCCTTTGGGAGCGTAGGGCCGGCCGGCGAGATATTGATATGTCGTATCGTCGGGCGCCACGAGGCCTGCCCGCGCACCGGCTTCGATGGACATATTGCAGACCGTCATGCGCTCCTCCATCGAAAGCGACCGAATGGCGGAGCCTGAGTATTCGAAGACGCAACCGGTGCCGCCGCCTATGCCAATGCGCGAGATGAGGTTCAGGATAATGTCTTTTGCGCCAACCCCGCGCTTGAGGGTTCCTTCGACGCGCACTTCGTACGTTTTCGAGCGCGTCTGCAAGAGGCATTGGGAGGCGAGCACATGCTCCACCTGGCTGGTGCCGATGCCGAAGGCCAGCGCTCCGAAGGCGCCATGAGTGGCGGTATGGCTATCGCCGCACACCACGGTCATGCCGGGCTGCGTAAGTCCTTGCTCGGGGCCGATGATGTGCACAATGCCTTGCTTGTCGCTGTGCGGACCGTAGAAGGGAATGTCGAAATCGCGGCAGTTCTTTTCGAATTCGGTGATTTGGGCTGCGGCGACTTTGTCGAGAATCGGCAATGTGCGGTCGTAGGTCGGAATGCTGTGATCGGTGGTGCCGAGCGTGAGATCGGGCCGCCTGACCTTGAGGCCGCGTTCACGCAAGCCAGAGAAAGCCTGCGGGGAGGTGACTTCGTGAACGAGGTGCAGGTCAATATAGAGGAGCGTGGGAGCGCCTTCGCGCTCGGCGACCACGTGGTTGTCCCAAACTTTTTCGATAATGGTGCGCAGCTGCGAGGTCGGCGCGTCTGGTTGTGACATAACTTCCAACTTTCAAGCTGAGGCGGCACGGGCGGTGATCGCGGCACAGACCGCCTCGCCCACTTCGCTGGTGGTGGCGGGCGCGCCAGCCGGATGCAGATCGGCCGTCACGCGCCCGCTGTTCAAAACTTCTTCGATGGCGCGAGTAATAGCGCGCGCTTCTTCGACCAAATTGAAACTGTACTGAAGCATGGCGGCGACCGAACCGATGGCGCCGAGGGGATTGGCTTTATTCTGTCCGGCAATATCGGGCGCAGAGCCATGCACCGGCTCATAAAGCCCGGTCCAGGCACCCGAAGGACGCTTGCCGCCGAGAGAAGCCGAGGGCAGCATGCCGATGGAGCCGGTGAGCACGGCTGCCTCATCGCTCAAGATGTCGCCGAACATGTTTTCTGTGAGGACCACATCGAAGCGCTTGGGATTGACCACTAACTGCATGGCGCAGTTATCGACCAGCATGTGATCCAAGGCGACGTCGCGATACTGAGCGCCCACTTCGGTTACCACGCGACGCCAGAGCTGTGAGGTTTCGAGCACGTTGGACTTGTCGACGCTAGTGACTTTCTTGCGGCGCTTCTGCGCCAGTTGAAAAGCCATGTGAGCGATGCGCTCGATTTCGGCGCGCGTATACACCATGGTGTTGAAACCGCGCTCTTCGGCTCCGCTGCCGGAGATGCCGCGAGGCGTTCCGTAGTAGAGACCGCCGGTGAGCTCTCGCACGATGAGCATGTCCGCGCCTTCGACCAGCGCATTTTTGAGCGGCGAAGAATCGAGCAGCGCCCGATAAGTTTCGACAGGGCGGAGATTCGCATAAACTTCGAGCGCCTTGCGAATGCCGAGTAAACCACGCTCGGGACGTTTTTCGGGTGGCGCATCGTCAAATTCAGGCAGACCGACTGCGCCTAAGAGCGTGGCGTCGGCTTCGAGCGCCCGCTTACGAGTCTCTTCCGGAAATGGATTGCCTGTTTCGTGTATCGCTACGCCGCCGAGCAGGCCGCGGGTGAGGGTGAGCGTGTGGCCAAAGGCGCCAGCCACGTGATGCAAGACCTTTTCGGCCTCACGGATGACTTCGACACCGATGCCATCGCCGGGAAGCAGCAGTACCTTAAGATTCATCGGCTGTTTGCGGCCGTGACGCGGGCGCCGACTGGTTCGAGCTCTGCGCGGCGGCCGATTACCTGTTCGACCAACTCCGCGATCTCATCGTTACGCAGACCTTTCTTGTTGTCGGCAATCATCGTGAATTGATGATAGACCTCGTTGAGTTCCTCACCGGTGAGGTGAAAACCCAAGTCTTCGGCGCGCTGCTTTAACGCATGACGCCCGCTATGCTTGCCAAGCACGATTTTGCTTTGAGGTACGCCGACACTGGCGGGATCCATGATCTCGTAAGTGGTTTTCTCCTTCAGATAGCCATCCTGATGGATGCCGGCTTCGTGAGCAAAAGCGTTTTCGCCGACGATGGCTTTGTTGGGTTGCGGTCCAAACGTGATGAGCTGGCTGAGCATCTGGCTCGCGCCGTAAAGTTTCTCGGTATTGATTTTGGTCTCGAACGGCAGCCGGTCATGGCGAGTCTTGATGGCCATGACAACTTCTTCGAGGGCCGCATTGCCCGCGCGCTCACCGATTCCATTGATTGTGCATTCCACCTGGCGCGCCCCGGCCCTCACGGCAGCGAGCGAGTTCGCAACCGCCAGCCCAAGATCGTCATGGCAGTGTACGCTAACAGTGGCTCGGTCGCCTAGAACTTGCACGATTTGGCCGATCAGCTCCGCGTATTCCTCGGGAACTGAATAGCCGACTGTGTCCGGCAGATTCACGGTTCGCGCACCAGCTTCGACTACGGCCTTGCATACCTGTTCGAGATACTCGAGGGGCGTTCGGGTTGCATCTTCCGCGGAGAACTCCACATCATCTGTATAGTTGCGGGCGAGTGCGACGGCCGCGCAGGCGTCGTCAAGCACTTGTTGACGGCTCTTGCGCAACTTGTGCTTAAGATGAATGTCGCTGGTTGCGATGAAGGTATGGATCCGAGGCCGCTTGGCATGATGCAGAGCGCGCGCGGCACCCTCGACATCGAGCGTACAAGCGCGAGCGAGAGCTGCAACCTGTACCCAAGGGTACTGTTTGCTGACCGCATCGACGGCTTCGAAGTCTCCCTCGGAGGCGATCGGGAAGCCCGCTTCCAAAATATCCACGCCCAGATCCACCAGTTGCGCGGCCATGGCGAGCTTTTCCGGAGTGGTCATACTGCAACCCGGGGACTGCTCGCCGTCACGTAAAGTGGTATCAAATATATAGACGCGGCTCAAGGGGTACTCCTGTTCTTAATCGAAACGAATTGATTCCATAGTAGGCGAATGGGATGAATCATGCAAATTTATACCGTTTGCATGTAGTATAAGAGATGGTTATGGGACTAAGCGCCTGAGCTGGAAGGTGTTATGGAACTCTATCCGCTTAAGGTGTTCTTGACAGTTGCAACAGAGCGCAGTTTTTCACGCGCCGGCGAGAAATTGCTGCGAACGCAGCCCGCGATTTCGATCGCAATTCAGCGCCTGGAGAGCGATTTAAAAGAAAAATTAATTGACCGTGCGGGTAGGGAATTGTTGCTAACCGACGCGGGCCGAGTGGTGCTGGAATATGCGCGGCGATTCCAGAATCTGGAGGGTGAGCTGGAGAACGCCCTGCGGGAGCTGAAGGACAACTATGCGGGCCGATTGTCGATTGGGGCGAACGAATCGACGACGCTGTATTTGATTCAGCACATTTCGCAATACCGGCGGCTCTTTCCGAAAGTGAAGGTGCAGGTGAGGCGATCGGAATCGAGCAAGATTCCCTCGCAACTGTTGGATGGAGAGCTGGAGTTGGGCGTGATCAGCTACGATCCCGGGGACGATCATCTGTCATCGACGGTCATCTACACAGATCGATTGATAATGATCGTGTCGCCGAAACATCGATTCGCAACGCGTGGCGAGGTTTCGATTGCGGAGCTGGACATGGAGACCTTCATCGCGCACAACGTGCTTTCCCCATATCGCGAGACGGTGATTCGGGAGTTCCAGCGCCACCGAGTGCCGTTGAATATGGATGTGGAGATGCCGACGGTGGAAACAATCCGCCGGCTGGTGCAGGACAACGAAGGGCTGGCGTTTCTTCCACGCATGTGTGTGGAGCAGGAGTTGAAGCAGGATTTGCTGCGCGAGGTTCGGGTGAGGGAACTGAACGTGGAGCGAAAGATTCGGCTGGTATATCCGGCGCGGCGCGCATTGAGCCATGCGGCCAAAGCGTTTCTCGAAGTAGTAAAACGCGCAAGCGGAGAACCGGAGGCGCTGCAGGAACCGGCGTGAGCCAGACGGGCGGGGCCGCGAACCAATCCGGCCAAGCCGCGGAAGCCAGAACATCGCGATTGCCCGAAGCCCCCATCGCAGTGGTGGGCGGAGGACTCATTGGCCTTTCCATTGCGTGGGAACTCGCGCGCGCGGGCTGGCGAGTAGCCGTCTTCGAAAAAAATTTGGTAGGTGGAGAGGCCAGTTGGGCTGGGGCAGGCATGCTGTCGCCCGGCGGCGAAATCGAGGGGCCGTCACCGCTGGCATCGCTCGCCCTGGAATCGAGAGCGCTGTACCGGCAGTTCGTGTTGGAACTGGAGAAAGCTTCCGGCCTCACGATCGACTATCAGGAATGCGGGTCGCTGGATCTGGCGTATTCGCCGGGTGAGTTGCAGGCCCTGGAATCCAGAGCAATCGAGCAGGAAGCGGGCGGGATTCACTCGAAAGCAGTTTCGGCCCAGCACATTCGGGCATTCTGGCCGCGGCTGCAAGGAGCGGATCTGGCGGGTGGCCGGTTTTACGCGAACGACGCGATTGTCAATCCGCGTGAGTTGACGCTGGCACTCGCGACGGCTTGCCGGAAGCTGGATGTGCCTGTTCAGCAGAGCTGCGCGGTGACGCGTGTCCGTGTTTTGGAGACGGCGGTGGAAGTGGAAGCCGCGTGCGGCAGCGGGCGATACGAAGCGGTCGTGATCGCGGCCGGCGCTTGGAGCAGCTCCATTCCGCTCGAAAGCGTGCCGCACATTCCGGCGGCCGAGCCAGTGAAGGGCCACCTGATCGGGTATCAGCAACCGGAGCAGACTTGCCCCACGATTGTTCGCCATGGCAGCACCTATCTGCTGCAGCGCACGAGCGGATTGCTGATCGTGGGTGCGTCGGTGGAGCATGTTGGGTTCGATCGCGCAGTGCGGCATGAGGTAGCGGCGGGACTGGCCGAGCAAGCGGCCTTCGTATTTCCGCACCTGGGCGAAACAACGCCGTCACAGACCTGGATTGGATTTCGTCCCGGCAGCGACGCTGTGCATATCGAATCGTGGCATTCGAAGCGCTTGTACCTGGCGTATGGGCACTACCGTAACGGCATCCTGCTTGCGCCGGTGACGGGGAAGAAGATTGCGGCACAGATTACCGCCAATTTGCGAACGCGCTAGCCCGTTTGCGCTGCACTTCCCGTATGAGTGTCGCTACACGCGGGCCGCGCTGGAGCAGCTTTTCCAACAGCGCTTCGAGCGCCGCTTCATCATCGCCGAGCCAATCCCGCGGGATCTCTTTCCAGGCGGAATCGACGACCTCCACGGGAAAGTTCTGAACCATGTCGAGCCAGGGCTGGAAGGAATCCAAAGAGCGAACTTCGTCGTATACGGTGGTGCGGAAGTAGAGGCCCTGGATGGGGGAATCCTGGAATTCCCAGTGCGGCCCATTGAAGGCGAAGCCGTGATCGATCATCTGGGCGAAGAAGCCCACGCGGGCCGGCGTTTCGCCCTTAAGGGGCGTCCAGGTCTTGGCGCGCGCGCGAAAGAACACGGCTTGCCGCGAATCCGCATTTCCCACCCATTTATCGAAGACCAGCGCGCCGAGGAAGTCGGCGCGGTTCTCGATTTTGTGCAGCAGCTTGTCAGGCAAGAAATCGAAAACGGCGACGCGATTGGGATCGACCGACATGCGCGAGCCGAAGTGCAGCCCGGGCAAAACAGGTTCGCGGCGAGGGCCGATCGAGAGATAAAGGTCCGGGTTGGCGGCGATAAAATCCGGCGTCAGTTCAACGAGCGCGGTGTCGGGCACATGGATTTGCAGATAACGCAGAAAGGCTGCCGCCAGCCATTCGTTGATCAGGATGCGGCGATGCTGCGGGTTGTTGGTGAATTTAACGACATAGAAGCCGCCGTCCTCGCCCTCGATGAGATGGGCCTGCGCGCCGCCGCGCATTTTGCGAATCAGGTTGCGGGCGCGAACGGGCATCGAAAAGGCCGAATGCGAGAATCAGGCTTGGGTTCAATCAAGCAAAAGGAGCACACGCAACGCATGCCGGAAGACGCCTCCGAGAAGCCATCGCCGAAAAACACCGATGAAGTGGCGCTGGAGTTGATGAAGTTCATTGCAGTCACGACAGGATACGGCAGGGGCACCCCGAGCGCCGGCTTCGGGGGGAAGGGCTCGCGGTCGAGCGAGGAATACGCGGACGCGCTACTGGAGCTATTCGAGCGTTGCCGCACTACCATCAGCAAGCCGTCGAAGCAGACGAAGTGAACAGCGGGAACCGCACACTGACCGGCGAAGCTGCGCCGCCACCGAAGAGTCGCGGCGCGTGCCGGGTTGCTATCTCTTCTTCTTTTTAGCCGCCTTTTTGACAGTCGGCCTCTTCGCTCCACCTTTCGAAGGCGCGGACTTTTTCTTCTGAGGAGCCGATTTCTTCGAACCCTTGGTGGGCGCAGTCTTTTTAGTTGCTGACTTCTTAGCTCCCTTCGAGGGCGCTGCCTTCTTCGCGGCGGACTTGCCGGCCCCTTTGGACGCCGTCTTCTTGACCGCCTTAGCAGGCGCTTTCTTGGCGGGAGCCTTCTTCGCGGCTCCTGCACCGCTCTGTTTCGTGCCGGCTTGCTTGGCGCTCGGCGCCTTCTTCGGTTCCGGCGGCTGCGGCGGAGCTGCGGCCTTCTTCACGCCCGTCGATTTCTTGGGAGAACTCTTCTTAGCAGGAGTCTTCTTGCCTTGGCCTTCCTGCGCGCCTTCAGAGCTCTCGCTCGAGCCGCCGCCTGGAGCACTGCCTTCCGAAGAGGTTGATCCTGCACCGTTCGAGGACGACTCGCCGGAGCTGCTGGTCGAAGTGTCCTCCGGTCGTTGACCGGCTTTGCGCGAGCCCGATGCAGCCTCCCCCAGGCTCTCGTCCTCGTCGTCCTCATCCTCCTCGTCGTCGCCGTATTCCTCTTTGTCGGACTCCAGCTCGGCGTGCTCGTCTTCGTAATCGAAGTCGTCGTCCTCATCATCTGGCCCAAGCCAGTAAATCAAGCTCACGATCTCCTCCTTTCGCACCTTCTCACTATGCATCGAGATGATGCGAGAAGCAAAATGATTTCACAACGCGTGCACAATGGCAAGCGCTAAATAGGAAATACGGGAACAAAAGGCTTCGAGTTGAAAGCGGGAGTGCCGCGCCCCGGCGTGTGTTATCGATTCAATGCGGCAGTCCGGACCGCTGCCTTGCGATGCAAGACCTGGGCCGGGACGCGGTGCGAAGTCGCGATATGGGCTTTGGACGAAGCGGGCGCTTTGCCGGACTTGAGTGCGGCCGGCGTCGCGGTGCGCCGCGAGAAATTGCCACGCCGCGCCCGCACCGGGTGCGGTGTGTCGTCGTGGTAGACCGCGGGAATCAGCAGCGTGTCGCCGGCCTCGAGCGAATCGGCGCCGCGGTTCACCGCGACAATCCGCTCGGGCGTCAGATGAAAACTCTTCGCAATCCCTGCCAGCGTGTCGCCGGTTTCGACGTGGTGCAATCGCCAAGCTTGGCGGTTTCCCGCGGGGACGCTTTCAAGCGCTGCTTGTGCGGATTCGGCGGTGCCTTTGGGTACGTGAATCTGGAAGCCCGCGGGAGCGAGCGCGCGAAGCAAGGACGGATTTAAATCGCGAATGACCGAGACGGGCTGCAAGGTAGCGTCGGCGATCAGGTTCAGGTTGGTGTCGGCCGTCAACTGAATGGTTTCGTATTCTACGGCAGGATCGACGTCAACGTTCTCCAGGCCGTAATCGGCTGGATTCTTGGCCATGATGGTCATGGCGACGATGATCGGCACGTAGTTGGCGGTTTCCTTGGGCAGAGCATGGCGCTTCAGCAGCTCCCAATAGTCCGCATAGCCGGTGCGCTCCACCGCGCGATCCACCCCGCCGGCGCCGCAATTGTAAGCCGCCATAGCCAGATACCAGTCGCCGTAACGCGCGTACAAATCTTTCAGGAACTTGGCGGCGGCGCGAGTGGCCTTCTCAGGATCGAACCGCTCGTCATAGGTGGCCGTGTGCTCCAGGTTGTAGAGCGTGCCGGTTCCAGGAATGAATTGCCACATGCCGACCGCTTTCTTGTAGGAAACTGCACGGGGCAAGAAGCCGGATTCCGCCTGTGCCAGATAGATCAATTCCTGGGGTACGCCTTCTTCGGAGAAGATGCGCTGGATCAGATCCTTGTAGCGCCCGGAACGGCGCAGTCCGGCAAGCAGGATTTTTCGCCCCTTGTCAGTAGAGAAGTAATGCACGTAGCCCAGCACGGGATCCGAGAGCTCCAGCGGGATGGCAGAGGCGGTCTGGTGCAGTTCCGTTTGCAACCGGGGCGCAAGGTTCGGATCGACCGGGAAGGTCATATGGCTGATCTCGTCGATGGGAGCCTTGTCGAACACGACAGCTTCTTCGGTTTGACCTGCGCCGAGCTTTTCGATATCGAAGCGATAGATGAGATCGCACAGCTCGTCGAGACGGCGCTCAATGCGGCGGTGATCTGGGAGCGAATCGGGGGCGTTGAGAAGCGCGTCGACGGCGGCGTCGAATTCATGCCGCGCGCCGCTCAGATTGCCCTGGAAGTAAAACTGGCGGCCGGCGTTGAAATGGGCGTCGGCGCGAGTGAGACGTTCGTCCGCTTCCGGGGAATGCGGGGTGGCGTCGGTTGCCAGTTCGGGATCGGTGGCCGGAACCTCCCTGGAGGCGGCGCCAGCGCTATCGGTGGCCGCACTCGAAGCGAAGGCGATAGAGGCGCCAGGAAGGTGGATCTTGGTTACCTGAGACTTGCCCAGAGAAGCCGCCGCGAGCAGAACCAATCCAGCGAAAACGCGTTGAGATGGTGCCATCATTCGATAAGCGAACTTTATGGTTCAAGAAAATAGTAACAGAACCATTACTCTATCTCAGCCTGCTTTACACGGTCAAGTCGAAAAAGTCCCGACTGTATTACTTCTCATATCGACCTTCCATTCGGCATACTGTAGCCTAACCGCTGCGGAGGGTGGGTGGTAAACCCAACGTGGCGTTAGGGTTAAGCGCGCATATCCGCCTGGAAACAAACATCACGCTGCAGTATGGACGCGCCGGGACGGCGCTGGATTTCCAACCTATCGGGAGGGAAGCGCCCCGCAGCGCTTCCAAGACCGAAAGATGAAGCAGAGTTAATACCAGGAGGGCGCTAGCGGGTCGGAACCGGCTGTACGGCGCGGCTCGAGATGATGCGGTCAATCATGCCGTAGTCAAGCGCGGCTTCCGGTTCGAGAATGTAGTCGCGGTCCACGTCGCGCGCGATTTTGTCGACCGGCTGGCCAGTAGCGTCGGCCAGGATCTCGTTGAGCGACTGGCGCATACGCAGGATCTCGCGAGCGTAGATATCGATGTCGGCCGCCTGGCCACCCAGACCGCTCATGGAGGGCTGGTGAATCAGGATGCGCGAATTCGGCAGGCTGAAGCGCTTGCCCTTGGCGCCACACGCCAGCAGAACGGCGGCCATGGACGCCGCTTGGCCGATGCAATAGGTCACGATGTCCGGTTCGACCAGGCGCATGGTGTCCAGAATGGCCAGTCCGGCGGTGATCGAGCCGCCCGGGGAATTGATGTACAGCGAGATATCCCGTTCGGGATCTTCGGCGGCCAGAAATAACATCTGTGCCATCACGAGATTGGCGACATTATCATCGATGGGCGTGCCCAGAAAAATGATATTTTCCTTGAGCAGCCGGGAGTAGATATCGTAGGCGCGTTCGCCCCGCGACGTCTGCTCCACCACCATCGGGACGAGGACTGAGTTATTCATCAAAAGCTCCTTTACTCAAAAGCTCTGCGCTACCTGGAGAGCCCTGCGCGCGTCAAAGAGGGTGCATCCCCATCATATGACGGGTGCCCAGTAGGTTGATTGTTTATACTCGGGTGCGGGCTATTGACGGGGGTTTGCGAGCAGGGCATAGTGGAAGATTCACGAGGAAGTACTTTTCCTTCTATGGTTTGCCATGCCACATAGTGGGCGCGGGAAATCTGGGAGAAAAACGTAGATCTTTGTGACTCCGCGGCTAATTGTCGGAGCGATTCTGGACGATTAGCTAGGTAGCGCATAGAGATCTGCGCGACATATGAAAGTGCTCATAGCCGACGACAGCGCGACCTCCCGCATTTTATTGCGGAGTTCGCTGCTGCGTTGGGGGTACGATGTCGCAGTGGCGGAAAATGGTGCGCAGGCTTGGGAGATTCTGGCCGCGCCGGATGCGCCCACCATGGCCATTTTGGATTGGGTGATGCCTCATATGACGGGCCCGGAGGTCTGCCGGCGGGTGCGCGAAGCGCATCGCGAGCCTTACACCTATATCCTGCTCCTAACCTCTAAGAACACCAAGGACGAGACCGTGGAAGGCCTGGAAGCGGGGGCCGACGACTACATTGTGAAGCCGTTCGATGAACACGAACTGCAGGTGCGGCTGCGCGCGGGCCAGCGCATCGTCGACTTACAAATGCACCTGCTGCGTGCTCGGGAAGAACTACGCGAGCGCGCCAACAAAGATCTCCTGACGATGCTTCCGAATCGGCCAGCCATTGCGGCGCGGCTTGAGCAGGAGCTTTCGCGGTGCCATCGCGACCGGCGAACGGTGGGAGTGATTCTGCTCGACATCGATCATTTCAAGAAGATCAACGATACCTACGGCCATTTCGCCGGCGATGCGGTGCTGCGCGAAACAGCGGCGCGTCTGCGCGGCAATATGCGGCCATATGACGCAGTAGGCCGGTATGGCGGGGAAGAGTTCTTGGTCGTGCTGCCGAATTGCGATCTGGAGCAAGCCGCCACGCAAGCGGAACGCATGCGGCACAAGTTGCATTCCAGCACGATGATTGTAGACGGTGCCGAAATGCGCGTGTCCGCGAGCTTCGGTGTCACCGTTTCCGACGGCTCCGAGCGTAATTCAGACGTTTTCGTGCGAGTAGCCGATGAGGCGCTGTATCGCGCAAAAGCCAGCGGCCGGAATTGCGTGGCCAGCCTGACTCTGCAGGATTCAGCAGCCCGATTAAGCTAGCGCGTGCTGTCCGGAGGGGCGCGAGCCGTTGATATACTGTGATCTGTTGCGCCCGTAGCTCAGCTGGATAGAGCGTCTGGCTACGAACCAGAAGGTCGGCAGTTCGAATCTGTCCGGGCGCACCATCTCCGTCTCTCATTCCTTTCTTGATCACGTCGCGTGCCCACAGGCCTCGCTTACGGACGTCTCCGAAACCCGAAGATAGCTGGCCTCCAGGGTAATTGTTCTTGCGTACGATACAATTTCCGCGGGACGGAAACTGGCATTGACACTCAAGCCGATAGACTACGTCAGTCTCATCATCTACTTCGCGTTTGTACTCGGCATCGGATGGATGGCCAAGCGCAAAGTAAAAAGCAGCGAAGATTTTCTCACGAGCAAGCATTCGGTGCCGGTTTGGATTACCAGCCTGGCGTTCATCGCGGCCAACCTAGGTGCCCAGGAAATGATCGGCATGTGCGCCTCCGGCGCCAAGTACGGGCTGATGACCGCACAGTTTTACTGGCTGGGCGCGGTGCCCGCCATGGTGTTCGTGGGCGTCTTCATGATGCCGTTCTACTACGGCAGCCGCGCGCGCAGCGTCCCCGAATATCTCAAACTGCGCTTTGACGAAAAGACGCGCGGCTTGAACGCCATCACCTTCGCCGTGATGACCATCTTCTCTTCCGGCATCAGCATGTACGCTTTAGGGCTGCTGTTCGAGCTGGTGCTGAAGTGGAATTTCACCAACTCCGTGCTGCTCTCGGCGGCCATCGTCTTGATCTACACCCTGCTGGGCGGATTGACCAGCGCCATTTACAACGAAGTCGTGCAGTTCTTTCTCATCATTCTCGGCTTTGCACCGCTGTCGCTGCTCGCAGTCGAAAAAGCCGGTGGATGGAGTGGCGTCTCCAGCCGTCTTCAGCCCGTCATGACCCACACCTGGAAATACGCGGCGCATTCCACTGAAAATCCCATGGGCATCGAGGTCTTCGGATTGGTGGCGGGTTTGGGATTCGTTCTGTCCTTCGGCTATTGGTGCACAAATTTTCTTGTGATTCAGCGCGCGATGGCGGCAAAAGATATGGCCGGCGCGCGCCAGACTCCGCTGTTCGCGGCATTCCCGAAGATCTTTATGCCTTTCGTGGTCATTTTGCCCGGCATTGCAGCCGTAGCGTTGATGAGCATGTCGTCTGGCTACACGGTTCCGCTAAAAGCGGCTGGCGGCTACGATTACGATCAGGTGCTCACCACCTTAATGGCGAAGTTCTATCCCAATGGCATGCTCGGCATCGGCCTCACGGCGCTGATGGCTTCGTTCATGTCGGGCATGGCCGGTAATGTAACGGCGTTCAATACCGTCTTCACTTACGATATCTACCAAAGCTACTTTCGCCGCCATGCTCCCGACAGTCATTATTTATGGATTGGCCGCGTGACCACTGTTGTGGGCGTGGCGCTTTCCCTCGCCACCGCATATCTTGCCACTCACTTCAACAACATCATGGATTTTCTCCAACTGGTGTTCGCCTTCGTGAACGCGCCGCTCTTTGCGACATTTCTGCTAGGCATGTTTTGGAAGCGCACAACCGCGGATGGAGCTTTCTGGGGCTTGCTCACCGGGCTTGTGGGCGGCGGCGCAACCCTGGGACTCACTGTTGCAGAGAATAAGGGCGGCTGGATTGCGAATCTCCATGAGTTCCCTTCATCAATGGCGCAGAACTTCTGGATAGCGATCATCTCGTGGTCGGCGTGTCTCGTCGTCACGGTGCTGGTCACTTTCGTTACGCAGTCGAAACCCGAAAACGAGCTGCACAACCTGGTCTACGGCGTCACGGATATCCCGCATGAAGGCGCTGCGCCGTGGTATAAGCGCCCAGTACCGCTCGCTTTCGTGGTGATCGCGGTCCTGGTCATCATCAACATCATCTTCTGGTAAAGATATGGACGACTTACGCCGGCCGACAGGAATTCTATTCGCAATTTTGGGGTTGATTCTCTTGCTGTATGGGCTGATCAGCCCGGAGGTGCAGGCGCCGTTGGAACCCGGAGTCAATGTGAATTTGTGGTGCGGCTTGACGCTGTTTGTCTTTGGGGGATGCCTGCTTTGGCTATCGTTCCGGGCGAAATCGTAGCGCTGTTTCGCGCCCGCTTTGACTCCACCGCCACACCGGCCGTTTATCGCGCGCCGGGGCGCGTCAACTTGATCGGTGAGCACACCGATTACAACCTCGGCTACGTTTTTCCCATCGCGCTCGAAATGGCTTGCTACGCCGCGATTGCACCGGCAACCCACGGCAGGCTGCGCGTGTATTCGCGAGACCTCGGTGAAGAGTGCGCCATCGACGTTCGAGAAATCGCGCAGGCAAAACCAAAACACAAGTGGAGCGATTACGTCATTGGCGTGGCGCAAGAGCTCGCCAAAGGGGGCTTCGAGATACAACCGGCAGACATGTTCGTCGCAAGCGACGTGCCTGCAGGCTCCGGGCTCAGCTCCTCGGCGGCGCTCGAGATTGCGACTGCCGTAGCTCTGCTCGGATCGCGATCCATGCCCAAGCTCGACATCGTGCTGGTGGGACAGCGGGCAGAGTCGAAGTTTGTGGGCGTGCCGGTCGGCATCATGGACCAATACGCGTCTGTATTCGGACGCGAGCACGCTGCGATTCAGATCGATTGCAGAAGTCTGCAGCACGAATACGTGCCGCTGCCGGACGATATCAGCATCGTCGCGGTGAATTCGATGGTCAAGCATGAGCTCGGCGCATCGGCCTATCGCGAGCGCGTCGCGGAGTGCCAACAAGCCGTCCGCGCGATTCAACAGGTCGCTCCTAATGTACAGAGCCTGCGCGATGTGCCCTTAAGCCTCTTCGAGCAAATTGAAAGCCGCATTCCGGACGTGCCGCGCCGCCGTGCCAGACATGTCATTTCCGATACGCAGCGGGTCCTCGATCTCGCGGCGGCTGCGCGCGCTCGCGATTTGCCAGGCATGGGCCGCCTGTTCGTCGCTTCTCATCGCAGCATGCAGCACGATTACGAGATCAGTTGCGAGGAAATCGATTTTCTGGTCGACACCGCAATTAACATTCCCGGTGTCTATGGCGCGCGCATGACCGGCGGCGGCTTCGGTGGATGCACGGTCAACCTGGTTGCCCCGGAAGCCGTAGAAACCTTCCGCCAATACCTGCACACCGCTTACCTAGACCGCTATGGTAAGGACGCTGCGTTCTACGATTGCAAACCCGCCGCGGGCGCTGAGCGCGTGGACCCTAGCTGATAAACGCCTCCATGTGGCAGCAGAACTATGCGCCCATCGGTGGCAGCCTCGCAGCTTCCGCGCTGGTGGCGGCGCTGCCCGTCATCGCGCTGCTGTATGCAATCGGCGTGCGCCGGGTCAGCGCCTGGAAATCGTCCATTGTCGGCCTTCTGGCCGCCCTGCTGGTAGCGATATTCGCCTATCGCATGCCGCCGCTGTTGGTGGTCGACTCGGCTCTGTATGGCGCTGCATTCGGCGCGTTCCCAATCTTTTGGGTCATCTATTGGGCCATTGTTCTCTACCGCCTTACACTCGACACCGGCAAGTTCGAAACACTGAAAAACTCGATCGCACAGCTCACTACCGATAGAACCTTGCAAGCGCTGCTGATTGCATTCGCATTCGGCGCATTCCTTGAAGGCGCCGCTGGATTTGGGACCCCGGTTGCCGTGGCCGCCGCCATTCTGGGCGGCCTAGGTTTTGCCGCATTCGAAGCCGCAGCCATCTGCCTGCTCGCAAATACCGCCCCGGTAGCCTTCGGCTCCATCGCAATTCCGCTGGTCACGCTTGCGGCGACCACCGGGCTGCCCATCGACCTGCTCAGCAAATATGTAGGCCGCCTCTGCGCACCGGTAGCGCTGTTCATTCCGGCGTACTTGGTTCTTGTGCTGGGTGGAAGAAAGGCGCTACGCCGCGTGTGGCCGGCGGCCGTGGTCTGCGGCGCCTGCTTCGCGGCCACACAGTTCCTGATCTCAAACTTCATCGGCCCCTATCTGACAGACATTCTGGCCTCTCTGGCCGCGGTACTCGGCCTGATACTGCTACTGCAGTTTTGGAGCCCACCGGCCATCGCCCTGCTGCACACGCGATACTCAACGCGCGAGTTGGTTGACGCCTGGTCTCCTTATCTACTCCTGGTGCTGTTTATTCTGCTGTGGAGCATTGACGCGGTTAAAGCGTTCTTAAATCGCCCCAGCCTGACGTTCGCTTGGCCTGGCCTGCACAATGTAGTTCAGCAGATTCCTCCCGTTGTTGCGCGCGCCGCGCCCTACGCCGCCCTATACAGGTTTCGATACCTCGCCGAAGCGGGAACCGCGTGCGCCATCGCGGCCGTCGCCACGGCTCTGATTCTTCGCGTGCGCCCCCGGCGATTCCTCCGTTTAGCCGCCCAGTCCGCCGATCAATTGAAATTCTCCTTTGTCAGCATCATCGCGGTCCTCGCCCTGGCGTTTGTGATGAATTACTCGGGAGCCACGGCCACTCTGGGACTCGTCTTCGCCTCCACCGGCCGCGCCTTTCCCTTCTTCAGCGCCATGCTCGGCTGGCTCGGCGTGTTCCTCACTGGCAGCGATACATCCGCCAATGCGCTCTTCGGCAGCTTGCAGCAGGTAACGGCACACCGTCTCGGTCTGAACCCGGCGCTTATGGCGTCGGCCAATTCCGCGGGCGGCGTTATGGGAAAGATGATCAGCTTGCAAAGTATCGCCGTCGCCGCCGCAGCGGCAGGATTGAAGCCGCAAGATGAACCAGCCCTGTTCCGCTTCACCCTGAAACACAGCCTGTTTCTGGCGAGCGTGGTTGGTGTACTCTGTTTAATGTACGCGCGCTCTTGACAGACGTACATGCGGCATGTACACTGGAACTGCTATGAAGTGCACCGCTACTCAGCTACGGAAGACGCTCTTTACGGCGTTGGATAAGGCCGCTACCGGAGAACCCTTGGAAGTAGTTCATAAAGGGAATACGTTCCGGATTGTTCCAGAGCAATCCGGGTCGAAACTCTCCCGGCTCACTCGGCGGAACACGCTTCTCGTACCTCCTGAGTCCATTGCAGACAGCGATCCCGAACTGCTGGCTGAAATGGAAGCAGAGTGGGAAGAGGACTGGAAAGAGATTTGAGCATCGCTTACCTGGACACCCAGACCGTCATCTGGCTTCATGCGGGCGCTTCAGAAAACTTGACCGAAGAGGCGAAGCGGCAGATCCAAAACAACGATCTGCTGATTTCGCCTATGGTCTTGCTCGAATTAGAGTACTTATTTGAGCGGAAAAGGGTGAGCACAACCGCAACGAAAATATACACAGATCTGCACATCGATTTTGGAGTGACGCTTTGCAGCTTTCCGTTTCCGGCGATCGCAAACGCCGCTCTGTCCTGCAAATGGACTCGCGATCCCTTTGATCGCCTGATCGTTTCGCATGCCAAGGCAAACGGAAACTCAGTGTTGATCACTTCAGATCGCGAAATCCGACAGAACTACCGGGGAGCCAAGTGGTAACCAGCCTCATCCCCCGATTGAATACATCGGCCTTTGCGGCGCCACAAAACCGGCGCGATTAATCTCATGCCCGGCCCACTTCTGCCAAACCGTGGAACGAATCGCCGCCTCGAGCTCGGCACCCGAATCGGACCGCTCGAGCAGCGGCTTGATATCGGTTTCTTCCCGCGCAAATAGACAATAGCGCAGCTTGCCGTCCGCGGTAAGGCGCAGGCGGTTGCAGTTCATGCAGAATGGACGGCTGACAGAGGCAATGAACCCGACCCGGTAGCCATCCGCAAACTGATACTCGGTCGCAGGCGCGCGCGGGTCCGCGTCTGCAACAGGGGTCAGCGGTCCGAATTCGCGGGACAAGATTTCGATCATCTCGTCCGCCGTGAGCACCCGCTCAAGAGACCAGAGCTGCTGAGCGTCCAGCGGCATGAACTCGATGAAGCGCACCTCCATTTTGCGCTCGCGTCCAAAGCGCACTAGCGGGAGAATATCCGGCTCCATGAGGCCCTTGATCGCCACTGCGTTCAGCTTGATGGAAAAGCCTGCCGCCAGGGCGCAATCGATGCCGGCCCGCACGCGATCCAGATCGTCACGCCGCGCGATGGTCCGGAACCGTTCCCGGTCGAGCGTATCTAGATGTATATTCAGACGCCGCAGGCCCGCGGCATGCAACGGCTTGACGGCTTCGCGCAGCAGCACGCCGTTAGTCGTCAGCGCCAGGTCTCGAATCCCTGCCGTCTTCGCCAGCACTGCGATCAGCTCCGGCAGCTTGGGACGCAGCAGCGGCTCGCCCCCGGTCAAGCGAATCTTCGACAGCCCCAACGAGACGGCCATCGATACAAATCGGGCGATCTGCTCAAAGTTCAGCAACGATCGCACCGGCGCGAACTGCGCCCCCTGCTCGGGCATGCAATAGAAACACCGGATGTTGCATCGGTCCGTCAAGCTAATGCGCAGGTCGGAATGAATCCGGCCATAGGAATCGGCCAGTCGACCAGCGAGCGGCGGGTGGGAACTCGAAACAGGCGCCAGTTGAACCAACATACGCACTCTCAGGCAACAGACAACATGCGCTCGAGTGGCGCGCGTGCGCGCAGCATGATCTCGGCGGGCGGTTCGACCCGCGGCTCGAGCGTTTCGAGACACGCCAGCAGCTTCTCAAGCGAGTTGAGCCTCATGTAAGGACACTCGCTGCAGTTGCAGCTTTCATTGGCGACGAAATAGAACCTCTTGGCCGGCGCGAGCTTTTCGAGTGAATACCGGACCCCGCTCTCGGTCACCACAATGAACTCTTCCGCCGTTTGAATCGTACACCAATCGACGATCGCCGAAGGGCAGCCGACGAAATCAGCCATCCGAAGCACCTCCCCGGGGCATTCAGGATGCGCGGCAACCAGCGCCTCCGGATGCTGCGCACGCGCGGCCGCCAGGCGCCGCGCCGGGAACGTTGAATGTACAATGCAAGCGCCTTGCCAGATCTTCATGTTCTTGCGGCCGGTTTGCTTCTGAACGTAGTTGCCCAGGTTGATATCGGGCACGAACAGAATCGGCTTGTGTGCGGGAATCGAGTTCACCACCGCAATCGCGTTGCGCGAAGTGCAAACAAAATCGCTCTCCGCCTGCACCTCCAGCGACGTGTTGAGGTAACTGACGATCACATGTTCGGGGTTGCGCCGTTTGAAGGCGCGGACGCCCTCGGCTGGGCAACTATCCACCAGACTACAACCGGCATTCTGGTCGGGAATCACCACAACCCGCTCCGGATTCAATACTTTGATGGTTTCCGCCATTGACCGCACACCGCAGAACACAATTGCCTCGCCACCCAAACCTCGGGCCGCTTGAGCCAGTTCCACCGCGTCGCCAATCGAATCCGCCATTTCCTGGATCTCCGGATCCTGGTAGTGGTGCGCCAGAATAACGGCCCGCCGCCGCGCCTTTAGGGTCGCGATCTCTTCGGCAATAGTAAGCCCGGAAACCATTGCTGTCCATCAGTTTAGCGCGTTCCGGGGTACAGCCGGTCTAGTACCTCTATAGGGCTGAATTCTCGTAACTATATTCGGTGCAGCGAGTCGAAGGGGAAAGCGCGGGCATCCTCCGAGCCTGCGTAGATACGGGGACTGACCGAACGAGAGACGGCCAGTCCCGTTATTTTTTAGAAGTTGATCGTCATCCCGAACTCGATCTGACGCGGCGCCCCGAGCGCGTATACGCCTGTTCCCAACCCGACACGGTTCGAGATACGGTTCGCCTGAGTCGTACCGTTGACAGACCCCGCTGCCCCAGTCAGCAACCCGGACAACACGTTCGGCGGCAGATCGAAATTCGCGAAGTTGAATAAGTTGAAGATGCCGCAGCTCGGTTCGATTTCGAAACGCTCGCCGAATTTGTGAACCCAGCTTATGCGTGTATCAAAGTCGCGCAGCGGCCCCGTACCCACTTGTCCCGGAGGTGGAACAGCAATGGTCGGCGCCACAGCGCCCAACGCCTGAAGCTGGGCCGTGGTGAATAGGCCATTCGCAATCAAAACCTGTCCCGCCGGCGTCGGCTGCCCGGCAACCGTGTTGTTGTAATTCTGAATGACACCTCCCAGCTGCGAGGCAGAGATACCGCGCCCGAATTCTCCTACCGCGGTACCGGGCAGAAGGTCGCCCACCGTGCCGTCTCCCGTGAAATCGGTTCGGAAGATCTCGCCCGGCCCGAGACCGGAGTTCGGAACGGTCAAGTTCAGCGGCAGTCCGGAATAAAAGTGCGCTGTGACTGAGGTTCGGAAGCCGCCCGGCAGATCGGCCACCCCGCCGAACGACAGTTGATTTGTACGGTCCAGCGCGGAGGGCCCCTCGTAAGCCAGCGGATGGTCATTATCGATCGCCGAGTTCACGAAATCCTGATCGCCGAGGCTGAACGAGCCGGGGCTGCTCGCGCTTGCCGCCCCTGGCTCAACGAAACGCGACAGGCTGTAAGCGATCTGGAAATTGACGTTCTTGATCCCAGGCAGCGGACTGCGCGCCTGCTGATTGAGCTTTACGTCCAACCCGTTGTAAACCGAACGCCCGATCGGCTCCAGTTCGGGAACCTCCGGCGCCGCCGGATTCAACCCTGGGAACGCACAGCCATACGAGAAGGGACATACGCCGCCAAAATCGATGCCCGGTGACGTCAGGCCATTGCTGGCGAAATCAGCCATCGTGGCCCCGTGGTTGATTGCATCCTGGATAGAGGACCAGCCATTGGCCGTGAGCGTCGCCGCAATTGCGGCCTGCGCCGCGCTCTTGTTGAAATAGCGGATGTCGCCCACGTGGTTCTGATCGATCCCCAGCAGCAGGTGCGTCGTGATATTACGCAGGTAATCCATCGTCAGCACGGTTCCCGGCCGCAGCTCGCGTTGGAACCCTGCATTCATCTGCAGCGAGCGAGGCGTTTTGTAATCGGGCGCGAAAAGGCCAAGCGGAAGGTTTACCCCGCTGTTCAATTGGCTCACAAGGTAATTCGGGTTCGCTGCGGAAAGGCTGAACGGAATTTGAGCCTGGTAAGCGGCCTGCGCCGCCGCCAATCCCGATGCAGCCTGACCGACGGTTTCATTGCACAACGCGGGGTTCACCGACGTGGTACCCCCGGGTACGGCGAAAGGCAATGCTTGCCCGAACACGCAAGGCGTCGGCGTCGCCAGGAACGCGCCAGACGCCAACCGCAACGGCCGGTCGAACAGCACGTTGTTGAAGATCACGTTCTCATAAAACAACCCCGAGCCGATCCGGAACACCGTTTTCCCATCGCCCTTTGGGTCCCACGCAAAGCCGATCTGCGGAGCAAAATTCAGGTTCGGCTGATTTACCTGCCCGCCGGTGCCAGGGATCAGCGCATTCAGTTGCGGGAAGCCTGGCAAATCGCTGTCGGTGCGCCCGGTGTCCCTCACGTACCGCAGCCCATAAATCATTGTCAAGTTCGGATGAATCTTCCAGGTGTCGCCCAGATACGCGCCAAAGCGATTATCCGGTCCAAGCAGGCCGGCCGGATAGCCCAGGCCTGGCTTTTCCGTCGAGTAGCCCTGTCCATCGCCGAAAATGGCGAGTTCGACTGGATAGTTCAACGGATTCGAAGCACCGCCCGGAAACGGACCCGCTGCTGCGGCCGCAATATCTCCAGGACTGGTATTCGTGACCACCTGCGGCGCAAGCTTGAAGAAGCTGGCGAACCCGCCCGATTCGATGTGATTGTAGTTCACCCCGAACCGGACGAAGTGCGTGCCCAGCGGCTTTCCGCCGTCATACTTTACCTGGTTGTCATGCTGCAGCGTCGCTTGCGGCGCCAACAAGTTGGGGCCCGTCTGCGGCCCGTTTGTCACGTCCAAATTGAGGCCAAGGTTGGCAAGCGGAAGACTGCTGCCGACCACCGCATCTGCGATGTTGTTCTCGAAATGCATCTCCGAGAAGCGGATTGTATGGGTCCAACTGCCGGTCGTGATATCGAGTCCGGCAACGTGGTTGCGTGTATAATCCTTGTTCTTATACACCTGGAAACTCGACGAGAAGAACGTGGCGTCAGCCAGGTTGGAGAAGTAGTTGAAGCGATAAAAAAAGTGCACGTTGCTGCTGATGTTCCAATCCAATCGGGCCATCGGTTCGTTTTCGCGGAACGGCGCCGACCACGCTCCGGAGAAATTCGAAAACGGGGCTGGATACAGCACCGGCGATTCCTCATCCTGCTTGGTGCGCTCGTAATCGAGGAAGAAGAAGAGCTTGTTCTTGATGATCGGACCGCCCAACCGCCCGCCGAACTGGTTCCGCTGATACGGCGCCGGAATGCCTTCCGGATGCGGGAGCTGCGCGCTCCAGCGCGCATCGCGAATGAAGTAGAACAGCTCGCCGTGAATTTCGTTCGTGCCCGAGCGCGTCGTTACGTTCACCGCGCCCGAAGAGGTCAGGTCATTGGAAAGATCGAGATTTGATTGACTGAGCTGGAATTCCTGGATGCCGCTCGAAGGAATATCTTCCGTTGTCGTTCCCACTGTCTCATCCGATATGTCCACTCCGTCCACGGCAATTCGCGCCGTGCGTCCGAACCGCCCACCAAACGAAATGGACGAGTAGCCCACTTTCGTCGGGTCGAAATTCGTCCCATCCTGAATCTGCACGCCCGGCTCGAGCTGCGCCAGATCCAGAAAGTTACGTCCGTTGATCGGCAACTCGTCGATCTGCTGCGCCGTCAGCACCCCTTGAACCGTGGCCTGATCCGGATTCACCGCGACGGCGCTTGTCGTGACCTCCACAATTTGTGAAGCTTGCCCGATGGTCAATTTCACGTTTCCATTGGCCGTTACCCCCACCTGCACCGTGACCTTCAGCTTGACCGTGGAAAAACCAGGCTGTTCGACAGTCACTTGATACTCGCCCGGAATCAACCCTCCGGAATTGTAAATGCCGTCCGAATTCGCCGTGAACCCTGTCGACTGGCCGTTCGCGAGGTTTGTAATCGTCACCTTGGCGCCGACCACCGCCGCGCCCGAGGGATCGGTAACAACTCCACTGATGCTGCCAGTTGCGACGGTTGTTTGGGCAAAGGCGCTGAAACCAAACGCCAGTAACACAAGTAAGCAAGTGAACGCAAAAATGGACTTAGCCATCATAGAGCTCCCCCTATGGAGCGGGAAAAGTATAACAGAGATATGACGGCTTTTCTAGATGTGTATTACACGAGTTCTAACCGAAACATAACTCGCTTCGAACGAAATGGGAGCAACATGTTCTCGCATTAGCTGCGGGTAAGATAGCGCATGGACCAGGCTGACCGCAATGTATAGAAATAAAAAAAGGGGAGCCGAAAAGGCTCCCCTTTGAATTCACTCAGGGCTATCAGAACATCAGTTTCAGGGCCAGCACCATGCCACGCGGATTGCTGGAGAAGTACTGGGAAGGATCGCCGAAGGTTGGCGTCGAAGGGATGTAGAACGGGTGAGTCGAAGCGTTCGCCGTACCTGATGCGGGAGCAATATCGCTGATATTGCCATTCACATATTGCGGATGGTTCAGGACATTGAAAACGCGCGCTGAGAATTCGAGTCTCGTTCTCTCAGTGATGTTGAAGCGCTTCGCCGCCGTCGCATCGAGATCGTCGATAGGCGGAAAATGCGCGGTGTTGCGGCCCGCCGTGGCAATCACGCCGGTCGGCGTCGCCACATACTGGGCATTCGGATTATTTACGAGATAGCCGACGGTCTGGCCCGCGGAATTGGTCAGCGCGGTGACACCGGAACCCACACCCGGCGTCCCGCCATTCGGATTAACCGAAGCGCGATCCGGTGCCGAATCGAAGTTCAGGTTCGCGTCATCGCCGGCTTGCACGGTATACAGCGTCCCGGTTTGATACTGATAAACGGGGGCGATTTCCCAATTTCCGACGACGTTCTTCATGAACCAATTGGAATGCTTGAAGTAGGGAAGATCATACATCATTTCGAGGCTGATGCGGTTCCGATGATCAAGCGCCGAACTGGAACGATCTGCAGCGACATCCTGGGAGTTCTGCGGCCGCCGCGGCGTCGCATAGGTACTGAATACTTCAGCAGTCGAATTGTCAATATCATGGCTCCAGGTATAAGAGCCGATGAACTGCAGACCGTTGCTGAAGCGCCGCGTTAGTTGGTTGGCCCAGCCGTGATACGTGGAGCTTCCGTACGGCTGATAGGAGGTAATGATGGAACTGTTGAAGCCGGCATTGAAGTATGCCGGAACGATTCCGCCCTCGGGCGTACCGGCGATAGCTTCCAGATTATCCACCGTATTGGTCAGAGAATTGAGAGTAGCCTGGCTCGGCATCGACCAGAATAGCGGTACGGCATTGGACGCATTCACGATCGGGACGATGTTGAGCTGGTCCTGAACCGGCAGGTCCAGACCACGCGTGCCCAGATAGCGCGTCTCGAAGACATAGTTGCCGGCGAATTCATGTTCGATTCCGAAGTTCCACTGGTAGGATTCAGGCCGGTGTTGGAGGTCCGGAACAAAGCCTGCTGTGGCCGCCCTGGCTTCAGCAGGCGTGTAGCTCGAGGACGGGAGGGTCCCCGGAATCCCACCCGTGGCCAGGAAGTTCGTTCCCGGTTGACCATTGAGACAGGTCGCGGCTGTCGTGCAACCCGTGACATCCACGGTGGTCGAAAGCTCTGGAGGCAGGCTGAGCAGACCCAGGTTGTCGAACAAAACGTCGTAGTTGATGCCGAAGCCCGCGCGGATCGAGGTCTTGCCGCTGGTTCCGGGCGAGTACGCGATACCGATGCGAGGCTCGAAATTGGTCTTCTGCGGCCGCGGCGAATTGAATTCGATGAGGCCGGGCACGCTGGCGATAGAATTGAGGCTTTGCTCTTCTTCCGCTGCCGGAACCGTGTCGTATTCATAGCGCAGGCCCAGGTTCACGGTGAGATTCGGCCGGACTCTCCAGGTGTCATTCCCGTACCAACCGAACAGCCACCGGTTACCCCAATAGATCGGGACGCCTTGCGAGCGCTGTGCGATATAGTCGGGCGTAAAATCCAGCAGGTAGTCGCTGAAGTAGTTGTATTCGTAATCGCCACGGGAACGTTGCGTGAACGTTTGCGGCGAGATATTGCGGATCCCGTCGAAACCGAACTTGAAGCTGTGCTTCCCCTTCGTCAAAGTGATGTTATCGGTGAGTTCATACGTGTTCTGATATCCGCCCTGAGGAGCATTGGGATCCGGTCCGATTTGCAGGCCGCCCAGGTCGTTGAAGGCAAGGTTGGGGAATTGATCCAGTCCTGGGAACGTGAAGTTCCCTACGGGATCCTGCGTGGAGTTTCGATTGTAGCCGAGGCGAAATTCATTGATCAGGGTCGGAGAAAAGTTGTGGTATTCAGAGAACGCGAACAGATACGAGTTGTCCGGTATGGTCGAAAAGAAGACCGGGAAGGTCGCGGCCGTATCGATTGAGCCCGTACGATTCGAGACAAAGCGTCCGCGCAGGGCGTCTTTGTCGGAAATGTTGTAGTCAATGGCAGCTACTCCGTTCGCTGCGTTTGTGTAGTTCGGCTTGGCAACGGAAATCAGGCCGATTTGAATCGGAGTACCAGTGATACTTCCGGTTGCGGCTTGCACATAAGAGGGACCGGCCGCCAGCGTACTGAGAAGCGGATAAGGCTGCACCGATGGGCTTACCGCGGTGGGGGCGGTGCCGGCGTATTTCTGGAAGATCGACAGGTTGGTTTGGTTCACGTCCGGATTGGCCGCGATGGTGGCATATCCGGCCGCGGTGGGAGCATAGATTGCGCCCCCCGAACCCGCTTCACCGATCGGATTGTACTCATAGTTGACAAAGAAGAACAGCTTGTTCCTGATGATCGGGCCGCCGACCGTTCCGCCGAAACGGTTGTCGTCGAATCGCGGGTGCAGTGGCGTCCCGCTGATCGCGCTGAAGTTGTCAGCGGCGTTCAGGTCCCGGTTCTGGAAATATTCATATAGGGTTCCATGAAAGCTGTTTGTCCCGCTTTTCACGTTGATATTGAACTGGCCGCCGGAAGAATGGCCGAAATCCGGAGAAAACTGGTTCGCCAGAAGCGAGAATTCGGTAACCGAATCGTTGGGAACGGCCACCATCGGGCCCGTCACGGTGCCGCTGTTGTTGTCGATTCCCTCAATGGTGAAGTTATTGTTGCGAGGGCGCTGACCGCCGACTGAAGGCCCGCTTCCAGCGCCTACCGCACCGCTGGTTGCCACGCCCGCCGATAAGAGCGATAGATTCAGCACTCCCGACCCCGTCGCGGTGAGCGGCAGGTCCTCAATCTGCTTCGTGTCGAAATTCGTCTGGATTTGCGCGGTGGTCGTGTCCACAGCCACCGCCGATTCCGATACTTGGACGCTGGTGGTCGCCTGGCCGATTGCGACCGTGACGTTCGTCGTTACCGTCGTGTTCAACACTACCTCAACGTCCTTCAGTTCGGCCTTGGAAAAGCCCGGGGCTGTCACCGTCAGTGTGTACTTCCCTACCGGCAGATTCTCAAATCGATAGTCACCCGCTGAGGTGGACGTGGTATTGTTCTCGACACCGGTGGCTTGGTTTCGCGCAACCACCGTCGCGCCCGGTACCGTTGCTCCGGCTGGGTCGTAAACCGTACCTGTGATGTTTCCGCTGGTCACCTGCCCAAAGGCAGGCATCGTCAGCAGCATCAACGCCGCTAGCGGCAATGCAAACTGGACCTTCAAAATTCTCATAAATCTGTGTAATCTCCCTAACTTGGGTCTAACCCGATACTGTCCTGGCGGGTCCTCCCCGCTCTTGGACTAAGCAGCCCGTAACGCAGCCGCTACTATGCTTCGGTTAGCGTTGGGTTGGCAATTTAGATGCCATCGGCCCCGCTCAATGGAATGAAGCACTTGTAAGGTGCGATACAGGAGTTAGGTATTGAATCTGGAATAGTAATCGTCCCGTTATCCCGATTAGCGGAGTCGAGATAGTCGGTCAGGGGCGTACCGGCGACAAAAAGCCCAGCGGCAGACCGACGTCCGCCGCTGGCATCGAACTAACCTTCTAAACGTTCAGTCTCAGAACCGAATGCGCACCCCGAGCTGAATAATTCGGGTATACTCACCCGCCGCGCCGTTTCCGCCGAGCCCGATAGCATTGTACTGGCTTTCAAGCGCGCCGAAATCTTGAGGATCCTGCAGGCTGAGGAATGGATCGTTCCACATCATGTGATTCAACACATTGAAGGCCTGCGCATAGATCTGAATACCGATCCGCTCACCAATTGGCAAGTCCTTGGTGAGCCCCAGGTCCAGGTTCCAGCGCTGCTGGCCGCGTAGGATGCCGCCGCCGCCGCAGGTTGTATCGATGCCGGGAAGCGCGGGGCGGAAATTGTTGTAAATTGCAGTTGGATTACCAAACAGGTTCACGCCGCTTCCGCCGTTCGCGGAGCTGCCGTTCGCGCCGACAATCCCCGTGGGATTCACCCCGTAGATCGCCGAATTGCTGTACCCCATGCCGCTGAGCGGAACCGCGTTACAACCGTTTCCAACGTAGCCATTCCCGAAGTTCTGGTCCGCAGCCGAGTATTCATTGTCGTAGATGCTGAGGGGCAAGCCGCTGCCATACGAAAAAATTGGCGAAATGACCCAGCCGCCAATGATCTCGTTCACCCAGGTATGATTGCTTGCCCACCTCTGATTCTTGCCGAACGGTAAATTCCAACTCCCCAATAGGTTGAACGTAAATTTCCGGTCGTAGAACTGCGGCCCGTAATCGACGCCCAAGTCCCAAGGATCGTTGACATTGTTCTCGGTATAGGCCTGGTTCAAGCCAATGATGCCCAGGGCCTTGGACCACGTGAAGTTCGCGACCATGTTCAAATTCGTCGACCGCTTCTGCAAGGTCACGATCCCGGCGTTGTAATTGGAATATCCAAGCGACGTGTCGGCGTAAAGGAAACCCGTTTGCGTGGTCGACAGCAGAGCCGGGCCGAAGTTGAAACTGCTATCCAAATCGCTCCATAGGTTGGTCACGTAATTAGAAGTGATATTGCTGGTCTCGTTCGCCGCCACGGCTGCCGTGCAACTCGAATACCCCGTGCAGTAGGCGCTGCCTTTAAGGGCGGCTTCCAGGAACGGCTGCGGCGCCGGCGTGCCCCCCTTCGTAAGCGCAAAGTACATGTTGTCGTAAGCCTGCGCGAACGTCTGTCCCGCTAGCTTCATCATCCATGGCACATCGTTCAAATCCACGCCCTGGAATAGATTCCTGGAGTACACGCCGACATAACCGAGTTCCAAAAGCACGTTGCCCTTGAATTGCCGCTGAATGCTGAAATCGACCGAGTCGGAATTCCCGGGTTTATACAGGTTATCCACCGTGAAAGTGCGATCCGCATACGGAGCATTAATATTTGGCAAAACAGGGGTCGTGAGAGTCGGCGTAATGGTACCGACCGGCGGCACGCCATCTACACCGATGCGGAAAGCAGTCGCCGGGGTGCTGCCACTGGGCTGGGTACAGGTGCCGTCACTCGTAGGAGCGACGCACGCCACCGGTTGCAGGAAGCCGTCGCCCAGTACCGGCGTCGAGACGAGATTAATGCCGAGGTTGCGGCTGTAGAAACGGCCGTAACCGGCCCGGATCACGGTAGCTTTATCGCCCAATAGCGCCCCCAACCAGCCCCCTGTATGTTGCGGGCTCCAGGCGATAGAGACACGCGGCGCAATCTCGCCATAATACGGCTTATAAGGATAGGTCAATCCTCCCTTTACAGCGCCGATAGGCGTAAATCCGATAGTTGGGTTATATACTTGACCGGCATTCGCAGCGGCCAAGCGGTTCGCCAGGTAGCTCTCCGCGTTGATCACATTTCCCGAAGCGTCCGTCAGAATATCTTGCGCCCCGTTGGCATCGGTCGGCGGCATCTGCACCTGATAGTTCAGCCCATACGCCAAAGTGAAATTCGGCTTGATTTTCCACGTGTCGTTGAAGTAAATGCTCCAGGTCTGATCCGTAACGAAGGAATGAACTGGATCGCCCAACGGATTGGCGGTCAGGCTCGAGCCGGTTCGCGTCACCACGACCGAGCTCGCTCCCACCAAACCGGCGGCTTGCGCGTACAGGCTGTTCCAGTTACCAACTTCGCTGGAAGGGAGGCAGTTGGCAGTCAGCGTTGCCGTGCAAGCAATCGGCTGGAACGCCGGCGTGAAATTGATATTATCCGCGCTAACGTCGTAGACCAAGGACGTCAGTCCCAGACCGACGTCGTCATAGCGGTCGAACTTCCAATGTTGGTGGAAGAAGTCGCCGCCAACCTGTAACAGGTGCGTCCCCCACAGTTTGCTGACGCTGTCGCGATATTCGAAATCGTGACCGTCCCACAGGCGGGCGCGTGCATTTTGCGTGTTGACATTCAGCGGGCTAAGGCCGCTCCCCGCTGCGTTTTCGCCCCCTACCTCAACCGATCCGGGGAAACCGAAATCCGGCAGCGCGCCGGCACGGAGCCATTGCCACTGATTGCGTAGATAGCTGAAGTGGAATTCATTGGTGAGGGTGGGCGACAGGGTGCCGGTGATCCCCGCGATGAGAGAGCGCGGCTGCTGGATATCGGTGGAGGCAACCGCCGGGTTGCCCTTCGTATCGCCCGGCAGCAATCCGCCCACGTCCACCTGGTCGGTGGTTGGATCCGAATTCTTATAAATCCGATAGCTGCTGAAGAACCGCCACTTCGACCCGAAATCGTGATCGATCCGGGCCACCCCGAAATCATTCACCAGCGGAAATGTCAGGTTGCCATTGTAGCCGCACGTATTGAGGCCGTGATCGCCGTAATTGAAGTTGTTGCATGCGGGCTCATAGTTGTTCCAGATGTTGCTGATTACGGGATTGATACCGATGCCGCGCGGGTCGCAGGGCTGGCCGCCGGTCTCGCCGCAGGCCATCGACGTCGCCAGATTGTATTGAACAATGTTGCCGTTGGCATCGCGCTCTTGTATGATTCCCTGCCGCAACGTAGCAGAAGGCACCAAAGCGGTGAACGGGCCAGAGCGGGGGTAACGCTGGCCTTCATAGTTGACATAAAAATACGTCTTCCCGCCAAGGAAGCTAGGCCCGACAGGGCCGCCGAGCGCGCCTCCGAAGCGATTGAAATGCGCTTTGGGCTTGGCGATGCCCTCAAAGTTGTTGAACCAGTCGTTCGAGTTCAGCCAGTCCCCCTGGAAGAAGTCATAAGCCGCGCCATGGAAGGTGTTGGTGCCGCGTTTCGTCGACACCATCACCTGGCCCGCGCCCGACATGGAGAAATCCGCCGATTGGTTATTGGTATTGACGCGGAACTCTTCCACGCTCTCTGCTGGCGTCGGCATGACGCCGCTGCCGTTATGGTTCACATAGGTAGCGTTGTCGCCGTCCAGATCGCTGGTGTTGTTGCCGCCGTCCAGCATGAACGTATTCTGGTCCGCAAAATTCCCGGCAATGTTGCCGCTCGTGGTGTTCCCTTGCGCGCCATTGAAAGTCGGTGCGGCAGTCGCCTGGAGAAAGACCAGCGCGGAGACATCGCGGGTGATGGTCGGCAACTGCAGAATGGCGTTGCCACCCAGAGCGGTGCCCATGGTGGCGTTCTCGGTCTGCAGCTCCGCACCCAGCACCTCTTTGACTTCCACCGTCTCACTGGTAGAGCCAATTTCGAGCGCAACGTTTAGATTGAGATTCGTTCCTGTGACGACCTCCTGGGCCGCAACCACGCTCTTGCGGAAGCCCGGTTTAGAGACCACCAGGTCGTATTTGCCCGGCGTCACGTCGTTAAAAACGTACAGACCTGACGCATTGCTCTGCACCGTGATCGGAATGTTCGTCGATTGATCGATCAGCGAGACGGTCGCATCCGGCACCGTCGCCCCTGTCGGATCCGTGACCCGCCCGCTCACACTGCCGTTTCCGGTTGTTTGCTGGCCCAACACCAACGCCGTTGGAACCAGCACTAAACACAACGCCCAAGAAGCAAGCTTTTTCACAACGCCTCCTCGCAAGTGTCCTATTCTGGTACAACTCGAACAGACGGTGTTCGTTTATGGAACGTAAGACTTGCGTTGGAGTATAGGCGAAACAGGACCCTACTGTCAATCGATTATTTGGTTCATAAGTACCAAAAATCGACGTGACATAACGCGCCGCGTAAAGATGTCGTGGGAGTTAGAGGCGATTGTAACGCCGGCCTAACGGGCCGTTGCCCGTTCTTCTACCGCGCCGCTAATAGCGCTCTTAGGTGCCGCGCGCGCTCGGGCGACCGCAGTTGCCGGAGCGCCTTCGCTTCAATCTGGCGGATGCGTTCGCGCGTAACATCGAACTCCTGCCCGATCTCCTCAAGCGTGTGCTCGCGCTCGCACCCAATGCCGAACCGCAGCCGGATCACCTTCTCCTCCTTGGGAGAAAGCGTCTTCAGGATATTGGCCGTCTCGTCGCGCACGTTCGAATCGATCACCGCATCGACAGGCGAACCCACCCAGCGGTCCTCGATCAAATCGCCCAGCGCCGATTCGCCGTCGCGCCCTACCGGCGTCTCGAGCGAAACCGGATCTCGCGAGATGGTCTTCAGCTTCTGGACTTTCTCGACCGGAATGTCCATCCGCCGGCTGATTTCTTCGTTGGTCGGAACGCGCCCCAGCTCCTTTTCGAGCTCGCGCGTCGCCCGCAGAAACTTGTTCATGCTCTCGTTCATATGAACGGGAATACGAATCGTGCGGGATTGATCGGCAATCGCGCGCGTAATCGCTTGGCGGATCCACCAGGTCGCGTAAGTCGAAAACTTGTAGCCGCGCCGATATTCAAACTTGTCGGCCGCGCGCATCAAGCCGATGTTGCCTTCCTGAATCAAATCCAGCAAGTGCAAGCCGCGATTCACGTACTTTTTGGCGACCGACACCACCAGCCGAAGATTGGCTTCCACCAGGTCCTTCTTGGCCCGCTCTGCCTCAATCTCGCCATGCCGGATGACAGAAAGGCTATGCCGCACCTCCGGCAGCGAAGCGCCGGCTTCGGTCTCGCGCTTCTTCAAATCCCGCCGCAATTCCTTGACGCGCAGTTGCGCTGCGGCCGAATTGCGCAACTCCAGCTTCTTCACCTCGGCGTCGAGCAGCGAAATCTCGTCCGCCGTCTTTTCAATCGCGCGGACGAATTCCTTCCAGCGCGCCAGATTGAACGGAATAGCCCGCATCGCGCGGGAAATCTCCACCTTGCCGCGCACCACTTTGCCCGCCCAGCGCTTGCGCAGCTTCTTGTTGGCCGCGGGCACCGCTTCGTACTTGTCGATGGTTTGCTGCTGCTTCTTGTGCGCCGCCAGATACGCGTAAAACAACTCCGCGATCTCGCTCCGCCGCTTCAAATCCGCCGCGCTGCCTTCTTCAATGTCCGAGGGCCCGAAATCGACGTAGCTGTCCACGTCCTCCGCCCCTTTGCGGACCAGCTCTCCAAACTCCAAGATTAAACTCTGGATCAACGGTGAGCGGCTGATCGCCTTTTGCATCCGCAGCTTACCCCGCTCCATCTTGCGGGCCAGGCTCACTTCGCCCTCCCGTGTCAGTAGCGGAACCGAACCCATTTCGCGCAGGTACACTCGTACCGGATCGTCGGTATAAATCGACTCCTCGACCTGCTGTACGCCGTGGAATTCCTCGTCCTGAACCTCTTCCGGATGGAAGAAGTTCGTATCCTCATCGAACGGCAGCCCTAACGGCTCATTCCCATCGGCTAAATATTGATCCTCGAATTGATCCACCTTACCGTGTCACCTCTACTTGCACACCCTCAAACTTCTCTTCGGGAAAGCGGGCATACCAGCCCATTCGAACTGGTACATTTTTTGCTACGTCCTTGTATTTGGGTATGCCTTCGCCGGGTCCGCGCCTAAGCTGGAAGCCAGTGCCGAGCCTGTAAATATTGCGCGCACCAATTATAGCTGGTTTCCGGCAGGAAGTTAATACCCTAATAGGGAGATGTTCCGCAAAGTGATTGGTTTCGCAAAAGATAATTGCACCTCCAGCCGTTCCAGGAGCATCGCGAGCCCTGTGGAAAATCTACCGGGCCCGCCCGCTCATACTGTTAGACCTTCCGGTGCAACATTACGTTCTTCAGTTCGCTCAAGAATTCTTCCACGTCCTGGAAGTCACGATACACCGACGCGAACCGCACGTAGGCAATTTTGTCTAAGGTCCGGAGCCGGTCCATCAACCGCTCTCCAATCAGCGTGGTAGCCAATTCCCGCTCTGGATTCTCCAAAAGCGCCGATTCCACCTCGTCCACCAGCTCCGCCAGCTTCCCCATGCTCACCGGCCGCTTCTCGCAAGCCCGTAATAGCCCGTTGAGCACCTTCTGCCGGTCGAACTTCTCCCGTCTCCCGTCCTTTTTGATGACCATGTACGGCACTTCGTCGCAACGTTCATACGTCGTGAACCGGCGCTCACAGGCCAGGCATTCCCGCCTCCGGCGAATAGAATCGCCCTCCTTACTCTCCCGGGAATCGATTACTTTGTCCTCCCGATGGCCGCAAAACGGACACGTCATGCCGCAATCTTACCGTCACACCTTCCGCCCCAATCCGCCGCACGTCTCCTGCCCAACTCCCTTTCCGTTGAACTTCCTACCAATGCATAACGTTTATGTGGGTGTAGCGCGCAGGGCCCGGAGCTGCCGCGCAAACAGCAGCCCCGCAGTCCCGTTCAGCGCCCAATTATGTCAGCCGCCGCCGTTTCAGTTGCGATCCACAAAGGGCTTTCGCTAGGCTCAAGGCCGCGGTTTCCGTTAAGCTCAAAAGCGGTAGGTGCCGCTTGGAGTTGGGCAGGTGGCGCCGCGGTTGGGATTCCACAACGCTTGCATTCCGAAACAAGCCATTCTGAATCAAGCCGATTCGAATCCAGCTTAGTAGAGCGCTGCCTGGCCGGCGAACAGGGCGCGTGGGATGAGCTGGTCAAATCGTACACGAAACGTGTCTACGCCCTCTGCTATCGCTTCACCAACCGCGACTCCGAAGCTCAGGACCTGACCCAGGATGTCTTCCTGCGCGTCTTCAAGAGCCTCGCCAGCTTCCGCTCCGGAGAGGGCTCGTTCACCGTCTGGCTGACCCGGCTCACGCGCAATCTGCTGGTCGATCACTACCGCCGCACCAAGCATGACCGCGTCACCGACGCGCTCGAAGACAAGCTCCCGGTGCTTGAAGAGCGCACCGCTCAGTACTCCCGCACCGATGGGCTGCTCGCCGGCCGCGAAGCAGGTGAGCTGTTGCAGGCGGCGCTCCAGAAGCTCTCCCCGGAGTTGCGCGAAGCCGTCATCTTGCGCGACCTGCAAGAGCTGGAATATCGTGAAATCGCAGACGTGCTGAGCGTCCCGGAAGGAACCGTGAAATCGAGACTGAATCGCGGGCGCGCCGAGCTGGCCCGCGTGCTGCGGCGCAACCTATCCAAGCGCGGACAACGGCCACCAGACGGCCTGTCCGCTGACGTAACGGTGTAGGAACATGGCGATGAACTGCTCGGAATTCGAAACAGTATTGGCCGACTACCTCGATGGCTCTTTGGCTCCCGCCGAGCGCACCGCCCTCGAACAGCACGCCTCCGACTGCCCCGCCTGCGCCGAGTTCCTGCGCGATGTCACCGCCGCCGTCAACTTCATCGAGCATGTGCCCGATATCGCGCCGCCGCCTGAGCTGATCACGCGCATCGCCTACCAGGCCCCTAACGGCCGGCTGCGCCATCCGCTCGACAAGCCCGGAATCTTGGGCCGCTTCGCGCAGAAGTGGCTGCAGCCGCTCTTGCAGCCCAAGCTCGCCATGGGCATGGCCATGACCATCTTGTCCTTCGCCATGTTGGAGAAATGCACCGGCATCCAGGTGCAGCACATCCAGCCCGCGGACCTGAATCCAATTCGCGTCTGGGGCGGCGTCGAAGATAAAGTCATTCGCACCAAAGATCGCGCTGTCAAGTATTACGAAAATATTCGCCTGGTCTATGAAATCCAGAGCCGCCTGAAAGAGATGGAAGCCCAGCAAGAGGCTCCCCCGCAGCCGCCAGCCAAGCGGTCTGCCAACCAGAGCGGCCGGCATAACGGCCAGGATAAATCGACCAGATGAGGGGAACTCCAATGAACTGCTACTTCCATCCAGATGTGCCCGCAACCGCCTTTTGCCGCTCCTGCGGGAGACCGCTTTGCGCCGCTTGCCAACGGCCTGCCGAGGGGACCGTGTTTTGCCAGGAGCATGTGCCCGCTTCGGGCTTTGCGGCCCAGGAGCCCCCTGGCGCGGCCGCCCCGAACCCGTATTACACGCCTCCACCCTATACCGCCCCGCCGTCAGCCCCTGTCAGCCGTACCTCTCCCGGGCTGGCCTTCTGGCTCGGCTTTATCCCCGGCGTAGGGGCCATCTATAACGGCCAATATCTCAAGGGCCTCGTGCACGCCATCATCACCGGCCTGCTCATGAGTCTTACCAATGCCACTGAAAACACAGCCGGGGAACCGTTTATCGCCATGATATTGACGGCCTTCTTTTTCTACATGGCGTTCGAGGCCTATCACACCGCCAAGAAGCGCCAGCTCGGCGTCCCGGTCGAGGAATGGTCCAGCCTCCTGGGTCCCACTCCGCGCACCGGCCGCGTCCCCCTGGGGCCCATCATCCTGATTGCCATCGGCATCATGTTCCTCCTCGATACGCTGCACATTTTCGACTTTCGCGATGTCGGCCGCTTCTGGCCCGTCATCCTGATCCTCCTCGGCGCCTATCTGCTGTACGCTCGCATGAGCGCCCCTGCGCGCGTGCCGCCGGCTTCGTATCCCGCCGCGCCCTCCACGCCCCCGCCGCCGAACCCAATGGTGGAGAACCGGCCGTGAACACGCCCGCTTCTACTCGCCCCCATCTTGTTGTGGAGGCCCGGCTATGAGTAACCGCGCCGCGCTTTTCGTACAGGCGATCCGAGGCCCGCTCCTGCTGATCACCATCGGCCTCCTATTCGTCTTCCATCAGGCCGGGATCATTTCGTTCTCTCGCACCTGGCCGCTCATCATCATCGTCATCGGCCTGGTAAAGCTGATCGAACGCATGCTCGCTCCTTCCGTTCCTCCGCCGGCCATGCCCGGACCATACATGTCCGGGCCGCCCCCAGGGGGTCCGCCCGTTGGGAGGCCTTAGTCATGAGAACCCGCACCTCCATTACCGCGCCGCTGATTCTCATCGCCATCGGCGTCTTGTTCCTCCTTCATGCGCTCTCGCCTGAGTTCCACGTCGGCGACATTCTGGCTACCTACTGGCCGTTTCTATTAATCGCCTGGGGAGGCATCGCGCTCCTCGAAGTGTGCTTTCTCGCCCTCCGCGGCGCTCCGTTGCCCGTCAATGGCGTCTCCGGAGGCGGCTGGTTTCTCGTTATCTTGATTTGCGCCGCCGGCCTCATTACCGATGAGGTGCGCCGGCCCGATACCTGGTGGCGCCGCACCGGCTGGGAGCACGGCGTGCAAGCCTTCGGCGATGAGCATGATTACTCGGTCGACACAGTGCAAAAAGCCGTTGGCAAATCACCCCATATCGTCATTGAAACGTTCCGTGGCGACGCCAAAATTACTGCTTCCGGCTCCAACGATCTGACCGTAACCGGTCATAAGACCATCCGCTCCTTCGAGGGCGCGACCGCCGATCGCGCCAATGCCGCCAGTCCCGTCGAGGTGCTCGTCCAGGGGGACACCGTCACCATCCGCTGCAATCAGGACAAAGCGGGAGCGGATGCGCCGGTAACCACCGACCTCGAGCTCACCGTGCCCAAAGACGCCAGCATCGAAGCCACCGGTACGCTTGGCGATTTCGATATCTCCGGTCTCGCGGGCGCCGTGGAGTTGAACAGCGACAATGCCGGCGTGCGTCTCGAAGACATCGGCGGCGACGTGAAAGTGGACACCCGCCGCAGCGATCTGGTGCGCTGCACCAATGTGAGCGGCAACGTCGACCTGCGGGGCAAAGGCGAAGATGTCGAGCTGACCAAAATTGCCGGCCAAGTGACCATCGAAGGCGAATACAGCGGAACCGTTTCGCTGCGCGATTTAGCCAAGCCCCTGCACGTGCAAAACATGCGGACGCAATTAGATGTTCAACAAGTACCCGGCGAGGTCCGGCTGGACCGCGGCAGCTTGGATGCCGAGAACCTTGTGGGCCCGGTGAAGCTGGTGACCCGCGCGACCGACGTAACTTTAAACGGCTTTACCAATGCGCTGGACGTAACCGTCGATAAGGGTGACATCGAACTGAAGCCTGGCCATGTGCCGCTGGCAAACATGAACGTACATACGCGATCCGGAAATATTGAGCTATCACTCCCGGCTGCGGCCGGCTTCGCCATCAGCGCCACAACCGGGCACGGCGAAATCGATAACGAATTCGGCGACGCCCTCAAGGAGCGCACCGAAGGCCGCGGCGGACGACTCGAAGGGTCGATCGGCAGCGGACCGGAGCTGAAGCTCGCCACCGACCGAGGCAGCATCACCGTTCGCAAAACGACCGCCGAAGCCACGCCCGGAACTACCTCGGTCACACGCGCCCAAGTCCCGACGCAAGAAGCGCGAGTCGTCGGCTTTACGCGGCGGCTCCCACTCGCTCCGCGCTCACGGCTCTAGAATCTGCGCGAACACCACGCGGCAGTACACGCACTCCGTTCGTCGCGACGGGGCCGGTTTCGTCAGTACGTGACCTTCGGTGTCCACCAGCGGTTCCGCTTTGTACGGCGGCGCCATCGTACTGCACACCGGACACTGGTTATTCGCCGGCACTCCACCCATCGGAGGCCGCTCGTACGGCGTTTCCTTCTGCTGCCCTTGCGGGACCTGCGCACTGGCACCGAAGACAGCTCCAAACAACAGCGGGATTAATCCTCGTCGTTTCATGATTTTCTCCGTATAAGGTTCTCGTCTGCTACGGGCCAGCGCGCCGCCCCGGAAGTCCGTCACCTGAACTGATGAATTTCTACTACGACGCCCCGTTTGGATCTAGTGTAGTAGAAACCCGCTACAAAGCCAGTACAGTTGGTACTATCGCGCCTCGCGCCAAACTAGACCATGAAAACCGTGACCCAGGCCCATCCCAAGGCTCGATTATTTGCGTCCAATTTTTCAGTCACAACCTATATTGTTCCTCAAATGAACAACTTACAGGAATTTGCTTGGTCTGCGTGTGGTATAGTTGATTCTTAGAAGCCGTCTTCCTTCTAAATTTCCAAAGCGCACAGGGCGATTGGTGCCCGTTGTGCGCGATCTTAGGATGCAAACGCCGGACGCCCGCAGCGGCCATCCGGCGTTTTCATTTTTCCGAGCCGCGACCGTGAGGGAGCGGTCTCCACCATGCCAAAAGGAGCCATTATGTCCACCAACGCCCAAATTACCGCCAATCAAGCCAACTCCCAGCACTCTACAGGTCCGACCACCGAAGAAGGCAAAGCCACGTCCTGCCTCAACAACTTCAAAACCGGCCTAACCGGCAGCTCCTTCTGCGTTCTCCCCTGGGAAAACGAAGAAGAGTATGACACTCTCCACGCCGCCCTTCGCGCCAGCCTGGAACCGAGCGGCCCCTTCGAGCGCCTCCTGGTCGAAAAAATGGCTCAGCACCAATGGCTCGCGCAGCGCGCCTTGGTTCTTCAGGACATGTGCTTCCAGCGCGACATCCCCGCCTGCGATGACGACAGAAAGTTAGCACTTTATCTCCGCTACCAGACCACCCACGAGCGCGCCTTCCACAAATGCCTCGACCAACTCCATAAACTCCGTTCCGAAGCCCGAAAATCTCAAATTGGCTTCGAATCGCAAAAAGTGAAAGAAGTCGAAGACGCCCGCAAGCAGGAAGCTCACGAAGCCCGCACCCGCCTTGCTCAAGCCAAGGCCGCGCACCTCGAACTCGACACCGAGATCCGCTCCACTATCGAAGCGCGCATCCCAGGCGACGTTCAGATCCCCTTCGATCAGCTCAAAGACGTCCTGCGTGTCTCTCTGCAAGACGTCGCCCGCAACATGGCCTCGAAAAAGGCCGCCTAACGAACTATTCCTCCGGCAAGACGTCGCTGAGCTTCACTTCCAGCGCCGGATCTGCGCACCGCAGCACGCCGTCTTCTGCTTGCGTCAATCCTTCTGGCTTTAAAGTCCATGCCGTATTCGAATAGGGATCGATAATCCAGATCGTCTCCACTCCCATGCGCAAACAATCCTGGAGCCTCGCTTGAACTCTGCTCATTCGATCATCTGGCGACAATACTTCGACCCACAGCAGCGGCGGCCTTTGCGTCACCTCATCTCTGTCCTCGCGCGGGACCAGGCATACGTCAGCTACGCGCACGCGCGTTGGCGAGACCTGAACTCTCTGTTCCGGCTTGACTCGAAAACCAAGCTGCCGTCGCAATGCCAGGAGCAGTCCGATGATCAAGCCCTGCGTCTCACTATGTCTGCTCTTCCCCACGTTCCGCTCCTCCAACACGCCATCCACGTAGTCGCAATCCGGCTCATAGCTGGTGTTGAGGTACTCTTCCAAGCTCACCCGCGTAGCAGTCGCCATATCCACAGGCTACCTTCTTTTCGCATCAATCACGATCGGCGTCCCTTCGAACCCGAACCGTTCCCGCAGTTGATTCACCAGCGCCCGCTCCATTGAGAAATGCATCTTGTCCGCCTTGTCCGTGAACACTACAAACTTCGGCGGCCGTATCGTTGCCTGCGTCATGTAGTAGATCCGAACCTCGCCCGCGAACTTCAGCGTCTCGACGAACCGGTTCAGTTCGCCCGTCGTCACGCGTTTCGATGCCGCCTCGAAGCACCGCCGAATCGTCGTCATGATCCGCCGGATGCCTTCGCCATTCTTCGCCGACGCAAACACCACCGGCGCGTATTCCAAAAACTTCAACTGGTCCCGAATCGTCTCGGTGAACGCGCGCTTGCTCTTGCCCTCCATCGCATCCCACTTGTTGACGACGATGATCACCGCTCGCCCTTCCTCGTGCGCATAGCCCGCAATCGTTGCGTCCGACCCCACCACGCCCTCGGTCGCATCCACCACCAGCAGCACCACGTTCGCCATCCGGATATGCCGCCGCGCCATCACAACGCTCAGCTTCTCCGTCATCTCGGTCGTGCGCCCTTTGCGCCGGATGCCCGCCGTATCCACAAACCGGAAAGTCGTGTTGCCCTCGCGCACCGTCTCATCCACCGCATCCCGCGTCGTCCCCGGGACCGGCGACACGATCGCTCGCTCCGCCCCCACCAGCGCGTTCAGCAAGGTCGATTTCCCCACGTTCGGCCGTCCGATGATCGCCACCTTTATACGCCGCTGTTTCTCGTCCCCCGCGTCCTCAACTTCCGGCTCTTCTTTCGGAAACGGCTCCGTCACCTGCTCCAGCAGCTCATCCAATCCCAGCCGGTGTTCGGCCGAAACCGCCACCGGATCGCCCAGCCCCAGCGAATAGAACTCCGGCACCAGGTTCTCGCGCGCCTTCACATCAATTTTGTTCACCACCAGCGTCAGCGGCTTGCCCAACGGCCTCAGCAACTGCGCCAGCTCCCGATCCGCCGCTGTAATCTCCGTCCGCCCGTCGATCACAAACAGAATGTGCGACGCAAGTTCCAGCGCTACTTGCGCTTGCCGCAATATCTGGGTTGGAATCAACGCGGCGTCATGTGGAATGATGCCACCGGTATCGATCAATCCGAAGCGCTTGCCGCGGTACTCTGCTTCGCCGTAAATACGGTCGCGCGTGATGCCCGGCTCGTCTCCCACAATCGAGCGCCGGTTACCCAAAATCGCATTGAATAGGGTCGATTTTCCAACGTTTGGACGCCCCACAATCACAACCGTCGGGAGTGGTTCGTCTGCCGTCATTTCGCTCTAAGGTTCGCACATGGAACCTCGTCGTGACGGCAGCTACGCATGAGACCATGAATTTACTGATGTCTGTTGTCAACGAAACGATCAACACGCGCAACATCGCCATCATTGCGCACGTCGATCACGGTAAAACCACGCTCGTCGACGCCATGCTGCGCCAAAGCGGCATCTTTCGCGCCAACGAAGAGGTCGTCGAGCGCGTAATGGATTCGAACGACCTCGAGCGCGAGCGCGGCATCACCATCCTCGCCAAAACCACGGGTGTTCGCTACCACGGAACCAAGATCAATATCGTCGATACGCCTGGTCACAGCGACTTCGGCGGCGAAGTCGAGCGCGCGCTCAAGATCGTTGATGGCGTCATGCTGCTGGTCGACGCGAGCGAAGGTCCGCTCCCACAAACCCGGTACGTGCTCATGAAGGCGCTCGAAGCCAAGCTCCCGCCCGTCGTCGTCATCAACAAAATCGACCGCCCGGACGCCCGCATCCAGGAAGTCCTCAACGAAATCTACGATCTGTTCATCGATCTCGACGCCACCGAAGACCAGCTCGATTTTCCTGTCGTTTATACAAATGCCAAAGCCGGCATCGCGAAGCTCGATCCCGCGGGCAACGGTGATAATCTGCAGCCACTCTTTGAAACCATCCTGCAGCACATCCCCGCTCCCAAAGGCGATCCCACTGCCACGCTGCAACTGCTGGTTGCGAATCTCGACTACAGCGACTATCTCGGCCGCCTGGCCATCGGCCGCGTCTTTAATGGCACTCTGCATTACGGCGATGAAGTCGGCATTGTCAAGCTCGATGGCGGACTACACAAGACGCGCATCACCAAGCTCTATTCGTTTGAAGGCCTGAAACGCGTCGACGAAACCGTCGGCAAACTCGGCGACATTCTCGCCATCGCCGGTGTCGAAGGCATCACCATCGGCGAAACCATCACCAGCGCTGAAACGCCTGAGCCGCTGCCTAACATCCCGATTGATGAGCCCACCATCGCGATGACGTTCACCATCAACAACTCGCCCTTCGCCGGCCGCGAAGGCGAATACGTCACCTCGCGCAATCTACGCGATCGGCTCGACAAAGAA
>DATJUG010000123.1:0-15227 GCA_035502635.1 Bryobacteraceae bacterium | reverse complement strand
TTGCCGAACTCTTTCGAATCCGCTGCGATCACACGCCTTGCCGGAATTCCCATTCGCATCGGCTACGCTCGCGACGCCCGGGGTTGGCTGCTTACTCATCCCATTCCGGTTCCACTTGCCGGCGAAACTCCGGCCCATCAGCGCTTCTATTACCTCGAGCTTTTGAAGCGCGCCCGGCTCATCGACGGGTACTCGCTCGATTGGTCGATCCGCCTTTCAGTCGCCAAACCCATCCGAGCGCGTGAAAACTCTGCGCCCGTCATCGGCGTCAGTCCCGGAGCCGCATATGGCGGCGCCAAACGTTGGCTGCCCGAACGGTTTGCCGAAGCCGCCGTTCAAATCGCTCGCGAGCGCAATGCCTCCGTCGCGGTCTTCGGCTCTAAAGAAGAGTTCAACATTTGCGAGAGTGTGCGGCAAAGCGTCGAAAGCCTGGCGGTCTCGTGCACCAATTTTGCAGGTAAAACCACTCTGGCGGAATTTATAGAGCTCGCCGCCGCATGCGATGTCTTCTTGACCAACGACTCTGGCGCCATGCACATCGCCTCCGCGCTCGGCGTGCCGACCGTCGCCATCTTTGGCGCCACGGATGACGAGGCCACCGGCCCCACCGGCCCAAACAGCCGTGTGATACGTCAACCAGTGGAGTGCAGCCCGTGTCTTCTGCGCGAGTGTCCCATCGACCACCGATGCATGACCCGAGTCGACGCCTCACGCGTGGCTGAGGCGGCGTTGAGCCTGGTTGTTCTCGACCGTCAGAATGCCTGAGCGCTCTTCCATCCTCGCGATCCGCCTCGGTGCATTAGGCGATATCATTCATGCGCTACCCGCAATCGCCAGTCTCAAACAGAGCTTTCCTTCGAACAAACTCGCGCTACTAATCGCGCCGCGTTGGCTGCCGATCGTTGAAGGTAATCCATTTATAGACGAGCTGATTCCACCGAACTTTGCCGCCATCCGGGCCACGATCCCGCGCCTCGACCCCGGCCTCGCCTTTGACTTTCAAGGTCTGCTCAAATCCGCGCTTCTCGGCCGTCTGGCGCGACCCGGAGCCTTCTTCGGCTTCGATAAATCGGTTGCGCGCGAAAGCTTCGCGTCAGCGTTTTACACTCATCGCATTCCCGTAACCGGCCCTCATCGCGTCCAGCGTAATCTGCAGCTCATCGCGGCCGCAGGCGCTTCCAAACTGAGCGACGAAGCCTGGATCCCACCGGGCCGTCCCGAAGGCCATCTTCCCGCCGGTCCGTTCGTGTTGACCAGTCCCTTGGCAGGCTGGACGGGCAAGCAGTGGCCTCTCGAGAACTACGACGCGCTCGGCCAGTTTCTGGCAAGCGAAGGGTTCAAGCTGGTCGCCAACGTTCCCGAAATTTGCGCACCGCAATTCGCTACGCTCAAACACGTTCACGTGCACACTTCCTCGATACGTGGCCTCATCGACGCCACACGCCGCGCCGTAGCCGTGGTCGGAGTAGACAGCGGCCCTCTTCATCTCGCCGCCGCCCTTCGCAAACCCGGTGTGGCTCTCTTCGGCCCTACCGATCCGAGACTTACTGGTCCCTACGGCGGCGTCATGACCGTTATCCGAACCGATGACGTGGAGACTACTTACAAGCGGCACGCAAACGTGCATGCCAGTATGCGGGTCATCACACCGCGGCAAGTCGCTGAAGCGCTTCTGCATTCGCTCGCCAATACGCCGGTGCCCCGTTCGTGAGGCCGCGTTCCCGCTTTCCCAAAGCCTACGCCGATTTCGTGCAACGCCTGCGCGTCGTCTTCGGATTCCTTCTGCTCGCCGCGTTCGCATGGCTTTCGCAGCCCACGCTCGAATCGATGCTGATCGGAATTCCAATCTCATCGCTTGGACTTTTTTTACGCGCCTGGGCGGCCGGCCATCTCGCGAAAGATCGGCAACTCGCGACCAGCGGCCCTTATGCGTATGTCCGCAATCCGTTATATCTGGGGACGCTCATCGCTGCACTCGGAATCGTCGTGGCCTCGCGCAGCCTGTGGCTCGCGTTCATCTTCGCAATGGCATTTATGTTCGTTTACCTGCCCGCGATCGAACTGGAAGAACAGCATTTGCGCGAGATCTTTCCCGAATATGCGCCTTATGCCGCGCAGGTACATCGCTTCCTTCCCAGCCTTGGCCGGGCAGCGAATGGAACGCGCTTCAGGTGGACCTTCTATCGCAGAAACGAAGAATACAAAGCTCTGCTCGGATTTGTGACTGCTCTTGCGTGGCTCATCTGGAAAGGCCTGCACTTTCAGACCCTGTGATACGCTTTCGCACATGAGAGTCGGCGTCTTCACTGCATTGCTGTCACAATTCCCGCTCGATAAAGTATTCGAGAAGCTCAAGAAGCTAAACATCAACACCGTTGAGCTCGGCACCGGCAATTATCCCGGCGATCCGCATTGCAAGCTCTCGATGCTCGACAACGAAAAAGAGCTGAAGGAATTTAAGAAAAAGCTCGACGACCAGGGCTTCTCTATCAGCGCGCTGAGCTGCCATGGCAATCCGGTGCATCCGGACGCAGCTATTGCAAAGGCCTACGCGGACACCAGCAAGCGCACGGTCGAGCTCGCGGCCAAGCTCGGCGTTCCGGTCGTGATTGACTTCTCCGGCTGCCCCGGCGATAGCGACAACGCCAAGTTTCCCAATTGGGTCACGTGTCCCTGGCCCCCCGAATATCTTGAAGTGCTCGATTGGCAATGGGAGAAGAAAGTCATCCCCTACTGGACGCAGCATGGCAAGTTCGCGAAAGATCACGGCGTCAAGATCGCCATCGAGATGCATCCCGGGTTTGTCGTTTACAGCCCTGAGACCATGCTGAAGCTGCGCTCCATCGCGGGCGACAGCGTAGGCTGCAACTACGATCCGAGCCATATGTTTTGGCAGAGCATCGACCCGATCAAAGCCATTCGCGTGCTCGGCGACGCCGTCTTCCATGTGCACGCTAAGGACACTCAGATCTACGATTACAACCTGCCGAAGACCGGTGTGCTCGACACCAAGAAATATACGGACGAGCGCAATCGCGCCTGGATTTTCCGCTCCTGCGGCTATGGCCATCCGTACGGCTGGTGGAAAGAATTCATATCGACGCTGCGGATGTACGGCTACGATTACGTGCTCTCGATCGAACATGAGGACTCTCTCATGTCGCCTGACGAAGGCCTGACAAAGGCAGCCGACTTCCTGAACCAGATCATCATTCGCGAGCAGCCCGCTGCGGCGTGGTGGGTCTGAAAACGTGCAACACTGGGCTTAGTGGCGGAATACAAGTACACGGTTTTGTTTGAACCTGCTGACGAGGGCGGTTACATCGTCACCTGTCCGGCGCTTCCTGGTTTGGTGACCGAGGGCGACACACTAGACGAAGCCCGCGCCATGGCGCAAGACGCGATCCGCGCATACTTGCAGAGCTTGCGGAAGGATCGCCTACCCGTACCTTCGGATAAACCGCCCCTCAAAGAAGAAATCTGTGTTCTGATACCCGAACTGGCTTGAGTCAGAAGCTCCCTGTGGTTAAGTCGAAGGACCTGTTGCGAGCGCTCAAACGCGCTGGGTTCTATGTTCACCATGTAAGCGGCAGCCATTATGTGCTTAAGCACGCGGACAGGGTAGCCCTGCGCGTGACTGTACCCTGGCACAGCCGAGACTTGAAACGCGGCACTCTGAACGCGATCTTGGACCAAGCCGAAATGACGCCGGAGGAGCTGAGCGAGCTTCTGTAGGGTGAGGCCGCCAAATCTGGCAAGCGTTCTTGCCTCGAAAGCTACAATAGGAGCGATTCGAGCGAGGACACCTACATGGCTGGCAAGAAGATCGGCATCTTAACGGGCGGCGGCGATGTGCCCGGACTGAATGCAGTCATCAAGAACGTTGTGTACCGCAGTACAAGCGACGGTCACGATGTCACTGGAATCCGCCTGGGTTGGAAGGGCCTGACGGATCTCAACTTCGACGACCCGCAAAGCGTCAAGCGTTTCGTGCTACCGCTCACCCGCGAGAACACCCGCACCGTGGATCGCACGGGTGGAACGTTCTTACACACCAGCCGGACGAATCCTTCGAAGATGAAGAAGGTCCCGGACTTCTTGACCCCGAGTGATTTCCCATCGGCACAAACAACCAAAGACGGCGCGACGGTCACAACCTACGACATGACCAAGCGCGTGCTCGCGAATCTCCAGCGCCTCGAGATCGATTCGCTGGTCGCGATCGGCGGCGACGACACGCTGAGCTACGCCGCGGTCTTGGACAAGCAAGGTTTCCCGGTTATCGGCATCCCGAAAACCATGGACAACGATGTTCGTAACACCGAATACTGCATCGGTTTCGCAACCGCGGTCTCGCGCGCACAGGAAGATATTCAGCGCCAGCGCACGACGGTCGGCTCGCATGAGCGAGTCGGCATCTTCCGCTTGTTCGGCCGCGATGCAGGCTACACGGCGCTCTATACGGCGTATGTGACATCGCTCCGCTGTGGCATTCCGGAATACAAGTTCAACCTCGATCACATGATCGAGCTACTCACTACCGACAAGAAAAACAACCCCAGCAACTACGCGCTGGTGGTGTTGTCGGAAGGCGCCACTTGGGAAGGCTACACGGTAAAAGAATACGGCGAAGCCGACGCCTTCGGGCATCGCAAGAAGTTCAGCGTTGCGGAAGCGTTCAGTGACGAGCTGATGAAGCGGACTGGTTTCGAAACGGTGGTGAGCGACCTGACCTACGACCTGCGCAGCGGCGCTCCCGATTTCCTCGATGCGATGGTAGCCACAACCTTCGGAACCATGGCCTACGACGCGATCACTTCCCATAAGCACGGATTGATGGCCGCGGTCAACGAAGGGAAGTTTTCGATGGTGCCGATTCCCGATCCCAAGCTGGGCTCACGCCACGTGGACATTCAAAGCATGTACAACACCGAGCGTTATCGCCCGACGTATACCAGCAAGGAAGGTCTGCCGCTCTTGCTGACCCATCCGTGAATATGGCAGAGCAGTCCACTCCGGCACAGCCGCCAGTGTCGGAGGTCGTCGAAGCGCAAGGCCATCTCATCGACTCGCACATCATGGAGAAGATCTTCGACACGGTCGTCGAGTTCGGCGGGCGTTTCGAAGTAGAGCAATTTTCGATCGGGCGCACGAACAGCGATCCATCCTCGCTCCGGTTGCGGGTGGAAGCGCCTACCGAAGAGCAAATGGAGCAGCTCATGACGGAGCTGCTGGCGCTGGGCTGCACGCCTCGGGATTCGGGCGAAGCAGAGCTCAAGATTGCTGAACAAGACCGCTGCGCGCCGGAAGACTTTTATTCGACCACCAACCAGCGCACACTGGTGCGCTATCGCGGGCACTGGCTGGAGGTAGGCAACCAGCGCATGGATGCCATGATCGTGGTCCGCGACGGCGTTGCGGTCTGCCGGCGGCTGCGCGATATCAAAGCCGGCGATCCGGTGGTGGTGGGAATGAGAGGCATCCGCATTCTTCCGGAGTCCAAAGAGCGGGACCGGCTGGCGTTCGCGTTCATGAGCAATGACATCTCTTCCGAGCGGCAGGTAGAGACCGCGGTCACGCAAACCGCGGCCATCATGCGCCACGTCCGGAGCGAAGGCAAGAAGATTGTTGCGGTCGCGGGCCCGGTGGTTGTGCATACGGGAGGCTGCGAGGCTATGTCGCGGCTTATCCGGAATCATTGGATCGATGTTCTCCTGGCCGGCAACGCGCTTGCGGTGCACGACATTGAATCCGCATTGCTCGGCACCTCACTCGGTGTTCGCACCGTGGACGGAAGATTGGAACAGCATGGACACCGCAATCACATGCGCGCCATCAACGCCATCAATCACGCAGGGGGAATTGCGCAGGCCGTGGAGTCGGGCCGGCTTACCACCGGTGTCATGTATGAATGCGTGAAGGCGAAGGTGCCGTTTGTGCTGGCCGGAAGCTTGCGCGATGACGGGCCGCTGCCAGACGTCATCACCGATATGAACCAGGCGCAGGATGCTTATGCGGCGCAGTTGCAAGGCGCGGGCGTTGTACTGTGCCTCAGCTCGATGCTGCACTCGATTGCAGCCGGCAACATGTTGCCTGCCTGGGTAAAGATCGTGTGTGTTGACATCAACCCGGCTGTGCCGACGAAGGTCAGCGATCGCGGCACTGGTCAAGCGGTTGGAGTGGTTACCGACGTCGGGCTCTTCCTCGAATTGCTCGCCAGGAAGCTGGGCGCAGAGTGAAGCGCAACCGCGAGTACACCGATGAACACGCGGCTGCGGGCGTGGATACCGAACTGCCCGCGATTGAGACATGGCCGAATCAGTACGGGCAGTACGAGATTGAAATCACGATGCCCGAGTTCACTTCCGTATGTCCGAAAACCGGCTTGCCGGATCACGGCACCCTGCGCCTGGTTTATACGCCGTGGAAGAAATGCCTGGAACTGAAGTCGCTGAAAATGTACACGCTGGCGTATCGAAACCTGGGCATCTTTCAGGAGAATGTAGTGAACCGGTTTCTGGCAGACGTGGTGAAGGCGGCTGACCCGGTGCAGGCTAGCGTCATTGGAGACTTCGCCGCGCGCGGCGGCCTGGCGACACGAATCACTGCGACACACAGGCGCAAGACGAAGTAAGCTAGGTCTATATCATGATGGCGCGGGTTACAACCTTATTACTGCTCGCGCTGTCTGTTCGGGCAGCGGAGTTCCAGACCGGACAGGCGGCTCGTGCGGTGATCGGGCAGCCGTCATTCTCAGCGCGCGAAGCGGGCGTGGCGGTGACAACGCTTTCGTTGTCGAACGGCAAGCTGTACGCGGCCGACGCGGCGCATCGGCTGTTGACTTTCGACCTGAATAAGATTCCCGGCGCCAAGGACGATCTGGCCGACCGGCAAGGACCGTGCGCCTTGTGCGGTTTCCCTGCTATAGAACAAGTGAGCCAAGCGGTGTTGCCGGGCGTAGCCGGCGTGGCCGTATTTGGCAACACGGTGGCGATGGTGGATACGCCCAATCATCGCGTCTTGTTGTGGCCGGACGCCGCGATGGCGCATCCGGCGCAGATTGTGCTCGGCTCCAACGAACTGCTCGAGCCGGTCTCGGTCGCGCTGGATGGCCGGCGTTTGTTTGTGGGCGATACGGCGTCGCATCGTGTGCTGGTGTGGAATGCGCTTCCTGGAACCGATAATCAACCGGCGGACGCTGTTCTGGGAACTTTCAGTGAGGTGCCTGGGGCAGACACGATCAGCAGCCCAGTGGCGCTGGTTTCCGACGGAACCAACCTGTTTGTCGGCGACAATGCGGACCGGCGCATTCTCGTCTTTACGCCGGGCGACGGCGCGTCCCATCGCCCGTCTGTCATCAATAGCGCGAGCCTGGCCGCTGGTGCGCTGGCGCCCGGAACGCTGGTCACGGTCTCGGGAACGGCGCTAGCGGACGTGCCGGCGAATGCAGAAGACGACGGTGTGCAGCGGCTCCCGGCAAAATTGGGCGGCGTGGAGGTGCTCTTCGACGGTGTCGCGCTCCCGCTGCTTTCGGTCTCTACAACGCAGGTGCGGGCACAGTTGCCATACGATACAGGCAATGCGTCGTCGGCCAGTCTGTACGTGCGAACCGAACACGGCGACGGAAACGTGACGGTGACGAATGCAACGGCGGCCAAGCTGACTCCTACAAGCCCTGGTTTGTTTGCGTTTGGTGGCACTGAGCCGCGAACCGGATTGATCCTTCATTCGGATGGCACGCCCGAACGGGCTGGCACACCCGTTACGGCTGATGATCCGGCGAAAGCGGGAGAAACTCTGATATTCTGGGCGGCCGGGCTGGGGGCGGTGGAAAGTCCAACCGACAAGGGACCGGTGATGGGAGTGCCGTACGCCGGACCCGACGCGCCGGCGGCGAACCGGGTTGGAGCAGTTATCAACGGCAGGACGGCGCAGGTGATCTCGGCCACTTTGCCGGAACGGTCCATCGGGGTGTATGAGGTGCGGATCGTTTTGCCGGCGGACCTGCCGACGGACGCTAACACCGAACTGCTCATCATGCAGGACGGAAGCGTCAGCAACACTGTCACTATTCCTGTTCAAAATACAATCCAATAGTCGATGCATCAGCTTCGTTGGCACGCGTTGCTACAGCAATGGGTGGTGGTCACAACGGACCGGCAGAATCGTCCGCAGATGCCTGCGAACTGGTGTCCGTTCGATCCGGGATCGGGGCGGGTTCCGGATAACTACGACGTTTATCTGTATCCGAATGATTTCCCTGCCTTCTCACCGGATGCGGAGCCGTTCGAGCCGAAGCCCGGGCTATTTGCGGAGACCGGCCCTCGCGGGGCGTGCGACGTGATCTTGTACTCGCCGGAGCATACGCTGCCGCCGTCGAAGCTGAGTCTCGGTAACTGGAAGAAGGTGGTCGATCTCTGGACTAAGCGGACGGGAGAGCACGCGAGCAATCCCGATATCGCGCTGGTTGCGGTTTTCGAGAACTGCGGCGAGGCGGTGGGGGTGACGATGCCGCACCCGCACGGGCAGATCTACGCGTTTCCATTCATACCTCCGATTACACAGAAGGAACTCGGTTCCGCGCGGGAATATGCGGCGGCGCACAATGGCGAATGCCTCTTCTGCCGCTTGCTTTCGAAAGAGCAAGAAGCGGGGGTGCGCATGGTAGCTACAAACGAGCACTTCGCTGCATTCGTGCCGTTCGCGGCGCGGTTCCCGGCCGAGATGGGACTGTATGCGCGCCGGCATGTGAGAACGCTGCTCGAACTGGATGAGAGCGAGCGGTCAAGTCTCGCAGAGATCATCAGCATCGTTCGCCGGAAATACGACAACCTGTATGGCTTCGTGATGCCGCTAATGATGACCATCAAGCAAGCGCCGTTGCGCGAGTCCGAGCCGCCGTATCATCTGCACGTTCAGTTTCTGCCATTGCAACGGAGCCCGACGAAGCTCAAATATCTGGCTAGCATCGAGACAGCTTACGGGACGTTTCTGGCTGATACCGCGCCGGAGCAGATGGCTGAGAGCCTACGAAAATCGGAACCGGCGACCAGTAACTAGCCGGACTCATACGGCTTGTACTTATTATGGACCAGGAGATCACGAACCACGTTAAGGTCGGTAGGCGCAACATAGAAAAACGCGCCAGTAAGATCGCGTTTGATGAGCAATCCGCCGGTGTAAGTGCCAGTCTCGACCAGATAGTCGATACCTTCGGTAGTTAGAAGATCCTCGAGCTTGAGCGCCTCGCGGAGGCGGCGAGCCATATAGACCAGGTCAAGCTCAACATCGGCGAAGAACTCAGCGTCGCGGCGCATTTCCAATGAACAGAGTAGCGTTTGGATTGATGTCGTCAGATGTAAAGGAGACGACCCGGTTTTCGCCAGGCCCAAGGTGAATGCGTTCGAAACCTTTGAGGACTGGATTAGGAGCATAATCGGTTTTGATATAGAGTTGCACTACCTCGTCGCCTTCGCGTTTCGATGTATTAGTTACCCGCGCCGAAGCGGTGTGACCGTTGACGGATTGACCGGAATATTCAAAAGTCGAGTAACTCAGGCCGTAGCCGAACGGATAGAGCGGCTCACCAGTAAAGTACCGATAAGTGCGGTTTTTCATCGAATAATCCGTAAAGGGCGGAAGCTGATCCACCGATTTATAAAATGTGATAGGCAAACGGCCGGCGGGATTGTTTTTGGCGGCGAGTGTGCGGGCGATGGCGGTGCCGCCCTCCTGGCCGGGGTACCAGGCTTCGAGGATGGCTGCCGCACGTTCCTTCGCGGCTGCGACCGCCAGAGCGCTGCCGTTGATCAAGATCACGATGACGGGCTTGCCAGTGTCGAGAACGGATTCAAGGAGCCTTTCTTGCGGCGGCGGGAGTTGGATATCGGTGCGGTCGCCGTGACTGAATCCGGGAATGTCGATGGGCATCTCCTCGCCTTCGAGCTTGGAGTTGAGGCCGATGCAGAGAATGGCGAGATCGGATCGTTTCACGAGCTCGATGCCTTCGTGGAGCATCACTTCCATGGATGGGGCGTCGGCATTCACTTTTGCGGGCGCGACATATGGGCTGCCGGGCGCAAAGCGCACTGTTGCACGGGCGCCGAACTCAGCGCGAATACCCTCGAGCGGGGTGACGGTGAAGGAAGGCGTGCCGTTGTAGTTACCGAGCAGCGCGTCGCGGTCATCGGCGGCGGGGCCGAGCACAGCGATTGTGCGCGGCACGCGCTCGATCGGAAGAATATTGTTGTCGTTCTTGAGCAGCACCATCGACTTTTCGGCGGCTTCGAGCGCGAGCTGCTGATGAGCAGCGGAAGCCACCTGATCCATGCCGATTTTGGAGAACGGAACGCGATCCGGCGGATCGAACATGCCGAGACGGATGCGTGCGACAAAGAGGCGCTCGACGGCACGATTAATCTCCTGTTCGCTGATTAGATTTTTGTGAACGGCCTCGACCAGGCTTTGATACGCCTTACCGCAATCGAGATCGGTGCCGGCCTTGACGGCTTCCGCCGAGGCTTCGGCGAGCGAATGGGCGTAGTGATGGCCGGAGTAAATGTCATCGACCGCGTCGCAATCGCTGACCACGTAGCCAGGGAATTTCCAGGACTGGCGGAGCGTGTCTTGGAGCAGAAAGGTGTTGGCGCAGGCTGGAGCGCCATTCACGCTGTTGTAGGCGCACATGACGGAGTAAGCCGGGCCTTCGGTCAATGTAGCGTGAAAGGCGTATAGGTAGGTGTTCTCGAGATCTTGCGGGGTGACATCCACGTTGACGCGGTGGCGCGATATTTCAGGACCGCTGTGCACGGCATAGTGCTTGGAAGTAGCGATGGTTTTGAAATAGTGAGGATCGTTGCCTTGCATGCCTTTGATGAACGCGACGCCGAGACGCGAAGTGAGGTATGGATCCTCGCCGTAAGTTTCCTGGCCGCGCCCCCAGCGCGGGTCGCGAAAAATGTTGATATTGGGCGACCAGAAAGTGAGACCGAAATAGCGGGCGTGGTTATCGTGGGCGATGGCGTCGTTGTATTTGGCGCGAGCTTCGGTCGAGATGACATCAGCGATACGGAAGTGGAGATCGGTGTCCCACGTTGCAGCCAGCCCGATGGCCTGCGGAAACACAGTGGCGATGCCGGCACGCGCGACGCCGTGCAGAGCTTCGTTCCACCAATCGTAGGCCGGAATGCCCAGGCGTGGGATGGCGACTGCGGCGTTTTGCATTTGGCTGACCTTTTCCTCGAGCGTCATGCGGGAGACCAGGTCCGCGGCTCGTTCTTCGGCAGAAAGATCCGGATTCTCAAATTTTGTGTTGGGAGTTTGCGTATCTGCAAAACGAACTACGCCAAATCCGAGCAGCAACAGAGCAAGCCAGTAGCGCATGTTCAACAGTCTATCCGTTTGAGCGGTTCGGTCAGATAACCTGGAGTCGTCTGCCCATATGCGAGCTTTTCTACGTATGAAGCGGCGCTGGCGCGAGGCGCGCATGTTCGTGCATGCGATGGCTTCGCCTAACCATCCGATTCTGGCGCAGATTGTACCGATCCGGCGCTGTAACCTGGCGTGCACGTACTGCAACGAATACGACAAAGATTCTGCTCCGGTTGTGACCCGGGAAATGCTGCGGCGAATCGATAAGCTGGGCGAGCTGGGAACGAGCATCATCACATTCAGCGGCGGAGAGCCGACACTGCATCCGGATTTGGACTTGCTAATACAACGGGTGCGAGAGCGAGGCGCGATTGCGACGATCATTACAAACGGATATCTGCTGACGCCGGCGCGCATCCGGCAACTCAACGCGGCGGGGCTGGATTACCTGCAGATCAGCATCGACAACGTGCAGCCGGATGAAGTTTCGAAGAAAAGCCTGAAGGTGCTGGACCGGAAACTGGAGTGGCTGGCCGAGCACGCGCAGTTCGACGTTACGATCAATTCCGTGCTAGGCAGCGAGATTCGGCGCCCCGAGGATGCATATGAGATTGCGGCACGGGCGCGCGAGTTGGGATTCAACAGCACAGTGGGGATATTGCACGACGGCAGCGGACAATTGAAGGCGCTGGATGCAATTCAGACGAGCGTGTACGACCGGATTTTCGGGCTTGGGACGGGGCTATTTTCGTTCGCGCACCTGGATGCATTTCAGCGGAATATCGTGCGGGCGCGGCCGAACCAGTGGCATTGTCCGGCAGGCGGGCGATTTCTGTACATCTGCGAGGACGGGCTGGTGCACTATTGCTCGCAGCAGCGCGGGCATCCGGCGATTCCGTTGGAGCAATATACGCGCGAGGACCTGGTGCGCGAGGCGGCAAGGCCGAAAGGCTGCGCGCCGTTCTGCACCATTTCGTGTGTACATCAGACGGCTATGCTGGACGACTTTCGAACCAAGCCGCGGGAGACACTGGCAGGCATCATTGCGCGCCGAAGAGAGCGCGATCCCGCGTGGCAGACGCCGGTTTCGGTGCGCGCTCTCGATTGGATGTTCCTGCGCGATTCACGCGCCAGGAACGTGTTTGGCGCGATGGCATTGCGGCTGTTTCGCGCCAAGCGAACCTGAGCCGCTCGAAGCATTACATCTTGTCGTAGACGATGGTCAGAGGGTTGGGCTGGCCGGTTTCATGGATGGTGAGGGTAAGTGTCTTGCCGTCCTCCGAGACCTCGAATTTCGTATGGTCCATGACCTCGCCCTTGATCTTATCTGTCACTTCCAGGGTGTGCGCATCCACCCGCTTTCCCGAGGACATCGAGCCCGCCGCCACGCGCGGTCCTTTCTCTGTGTAGTCCTTGCCGTCGAAATTCATGCTCAACGTGTCGTCATAGGTGGCATCGTAAAAGGTCAATCCGTGCGCGCCATAGGGCTTGATCTCCCAATTCACTGGTGACGTGAACTTTACGTCCGTGCTCTCCCAAGTGCCGGTCCATCCCGTGCCGCTACCAACCCGCTTATCGACCGACTCGAAATCGGAGGTCGTGCCGTCGGGCCTAGTGTCTGTTCCCTTGATGGTCTGAGTGTTCCCATCATCGGAAAGCGTGTGGGTCATCGAACTGACCACCTTTCCGTCCTTCTTTATGACCATCTTGAAGCTCTTATCTCCCTCCGGCGTGAGGGCCATGGTACTCCCGAAGTGGATCGGCTGATCAGTGCCGTCCGCGGTCACGGTGTCGGATACGTTCCCGAAGGTCCACTTGTACTTGTTCCCGCCTAGATCCTCGATCTTCATTTGCTCTCCGGCGATCTTGCTCTTGCCCTGATCGAGTTTCCATTTGCCGCAAAAAGGATCGTCGGCCGCGCAGAGTGTTCCAGCGATGAGACACCCGAGCGCGAGTGCAGAATTGATACGTGTGAGCATGTGCTCCTCCCCGGGAAATTATAGAGGAAACACATTAGTACGTACAAGTACACGGGGTAAGGCCGTCATAGTACTATGCGAAAAACTTTGTCGAGAATTGGGGTGGCGGTATCGATTGTGCTGTTGGGGGCTTGCGGTTCGCCAAAGCCGCGCGTGCCGTCGCTGACGCCGGAAGGGGCGAATGCGCTGCTGCACTACAACCCGAAAGCCGAGACGTGGATGATCCATGTGAGAAAGCAGGATCCGAGCTGCGAGTACCGGCTGGATTTGCCGGATCAGACGTCGCAGCCGACGACGATCGATTTGGATCACATTGTGTATTGCGGGAATCGCCCGAGCTCGAAGGAGTTCGACGCGGCGGTGTCGTTCGCGTATGATCCGCAAACGCAGAAATGGGTGATTACGAGATTCTCGGACTAGGGCGCGCACAATGGGCATCAACGCGCTAAAGCGAAGATGCCCTGCGCTCCGAAGCTAGGCGTGGGTGGATTTCGATTCACTGGGTTCTTCGAGGCCGGCGCTGCGGGCGAGGACACGGGAGACGCTGGACCAGTCGAGCGATTCCTGGCCGTGGGCCATAGCTGAGACGAAGTGGTCGCGGACAACGCTGGCGAAGGGCATGGGGACTGCGAGGTCGTGGGCGGCTTCGAGGACCTGACGGACGTCTTTGAGACCGAGGTTGAGGGCGAAGCCGGCGGGCTGAAAGTTTTCGTCGGCGATGGTGGCGCCGTAGTTTTTGTATACGGGCGACTGGAAGAGCTCGTTCATGATTTCGAGGAAGCGGTGATGGTCGAGGCCGGCCTTGCGCGTGGTGGCGAAGGCTTCGCCAAAGGTTTCGAGCATACTGGCGATCATGAAGTTACCGCAGAGCTTGAATAAATTGGCGTGCCAGGGCTCGGGGCCGGCGACGAAGGTGGCGCGGCCGATGGCGTCGAACAGAGGGTGGCAGCGGTGGAGGGTTTGGGACTCGCCGGCAGCGACCACGATGAGCTTTTTGTTTTCGGCAGCGTCAGGACGGCCGAAGACGCAGGCGGTGAGGAAGCGCTGGCCGCGATTGGCGTGTTCCTGGGCGAGCCGGCGAGCAAACGCGACGCTGATGGTGCTGCAGGAGATGTGAACCGGGGCCGGGTCGGGCACGGAAGCAAGACCGTCATCGCCGAAGACGACTTCCGAGAGGGCCTGGTCGTCAGAAAGCATGGTGAAGACGGCGTCGGCGCCGCGCGCGGCATCGGCGGGTGAGATTGCGAGGCGGGCGCCATCTTTCGAAAGAGCTTGCGCCTTTTCGCGAGTGCGATTGTAGGCAGCCACCTGGTGACCGGCGCGCAGAAGGTTGCGGGCCATGCCGGTGCCCATTTTGCCAAGTCCGATAAAGCCGATTTTCATAGCTGGAAGTTGGATTGCAGGCGGGGCGGGAGAGTTTCGAGGCGGCGTTCCGCAGCATCGTTGCTGATGTTTCGCGGACGAGATCTATGGCCGTTGAATCCGATTACCAACTTGCTCTCGCGCAAGTCATAGGAAGATCAGCGCGACGAGAGGACAAGCTGATTGCCTTCGGAATCCTTCATGATGACGAAGGTGCCCCACGGCTGCTTTTGCGGGGGCCCGGCGAATTCTACGCCCTTCGCCTGCAACTCGGCGTAGGTCTTCTCGATGTTGTCGACCTCCCAGGAAGTATTGACGAATGTTCCGATCCGGTCTTCGTGACCCTCGGGCGTAAAGAGCACAATGCCGGTTTCGGCGCCGGGGATGGTCAGCTCGATCCAGCGCTGCTTTTCGGAGAACTGCTGATCCGTCAATACGCGAAAGCCGAGCTTTTCGGTGTAGAAGCTAAGTGCGCGGTCCTGGTCGCGGACCGGAATGCCGAGGAATTTGATTCGC
>DATJUG010000122.1:0-36253 GCA_035502635.1 Bryobacteraceae bacterium | reverse complement strand
CGCGCAAAACCGCCAGCTCGGCAGCCACGCCCTCCAGCATGATGCGCGTTTCGAGCAGATCCCGAACGGCGCGGAAGCTCAGCTCGGGCACGAAGTAGCCGCGGCGCGGGACAACTTCCAGAAGCTGCTCGTTGTGCAGCCGGTTGCAAGCCTCCCGAAAGGGCGTGCGTCCGATGGAATAGCGGGACAGAATCGCGGACTCGGTTAGAAAACTGCCCTCCGGAAACTCGCCATGCAAAATACCATGCTTTAGCAGCCGGTAGGCACGATCCGCTAGCGTGCCGCTGGGCCGATCTCTCTTTTTCGAACGAGTCATAGGACCGCGGTCAGGCAGAACACGATATACTTGAAGTATATCCTGTGTCGATGGAGGATATGCATATTGGTTCCAGCTGACATCTTAGTTCCTCCACACGTTCTGGCGCTACGGCCCTACGAACCCGGCCTGGGCGCTGAGGAAATACAACAGCGGTTCGGCCTCCGCCGCGTAGTGAAGTTGGCCTCCAATGAGAATCCCCTGGGCTCGTCGCCGCTCGCAATCGAGGCTGCCCGACGTGCTCTAGCCGGTATGGCACGTTATCCCGACGGCGGTCTGGCGCTCCGCCGCAGACTGGCAGAACGCTTTCAGCTCAAGGTTGACAATGTAATCGCCGGCGCAGGAAGCGAAGGCATTATGGCCAACGTGGTGCGCACCTTCCTTTGCGACCACGATGAGGTTTTGACCACCGAGGCTGCTTTTTCAGGCTTTCAAGTCTTGGCGCGAGGCCGTGGGGTCGCATACCGCACTGTGCCCTATCGCGAATGGCGCTACGATCTGGCGGCACTGGCGGATGCCACTAACGAACGTACCAAGCTGATCTACCTTGCGAATCCGAATAACCCGACCGGCACGTTCTTCACCCGCGAAGTCTTCGAAGAGTTTCATGCCAGAGTGCCGGAGCGCGTGCTGATCATTTTGGATGAAGCGTATTTTGAATTCGCCGCCGGCGAGCCATCTTATCCCGATTCGATGCACTATCGCTTCGACAATGTGATCACGCTACGGACGTTCTCTAAAGCTTACGGGCTCGCATCGGCGCGCGTCGGCTACGGGTTTGCGCATGAGAATCTAATCTCGATGCTGCTTAAAGTGAAGCTGCCCTTCGAGCCAAGCGGCGTTTCCGCGGCGGCTGCGCTCGGCGCCTTGGACGATCACGAATTCGTGCAGCGAACGTTGGACAATAACGCGCAGGGGCTCGCATATCTGAATCGGGAATTTCGCGAAATGGGCTTTCAAGTTATGCCTTCCGCGGCAAATTTCGTAACTCTCGCTCTTGAAACGGAAGAGGAAGCGCAGAAGATATTCGAAGAGCTTCTGCGCCGCGGAGTCATCGTACGGCCGTTAAAAGCGACCGGTCTGCCCAACTGCTTGCGCATCTCGGTTGGCACAAGAGATGAGAATGAGACGTGCGTGGAGGCGCTGAAGAGCGTGCGCGCGCACTTGGAGCTGACTGAATTGGAGACAGATAGCTATGCCACAAGTCACTGAACAGACGGAGACAGTATCCGCCGCAAAGGATGATTTCCTGCCGATTCATGGCACGGATCACATGGAGTTCTACGTGGGCAACGCCAAGCAGGCAGCGTTTTTTTATCGAGCCTCCATGGGATTCAACCTGGTGGCCTATCGCGGGCCGGAGACCGGGACGCGCGATCGCGCCTCCTACGTCCTGGAACAAAACAAGATTCGCTTCGTGCTGACCACGCCGCTGTTTCCCTCCGGCGATGTCGCCGATCACGTGTTCAGGCATGGCGATGGCGTGAAGTCGATTGCGCTTTGGGTGGACGACGCCAAATCGGCCTGGGAAGAGACCACCGCGCGAGGCGCGCACAGCGTGCAAGCTCCGTTCACGCTCGAAGATGAGAACGGCAAAGCGCAGCTTTCCTCCATCGCGATTTACGGCGACACGGTTCACACGTTCGTTGAGCGTCGCGACTATCAGGGTCCTTTCCTGCCCGGATTCGCCGCCGTGCCCGCACCGGACCGCATTTCACGGCCAACCGGTCTGCTGCACATCGATCATGCCGTGGGCAATGTGGGCTGGGGGCAGATGAACACTTGGGTGGAGTTCTACGAACGGGTGATGGGATTCCGCATGTTCAAGCATTTTGACGATCAGGACATCTCAACAGAGTATTCGGCGTTGATGTCGAAGGTAATGGCAAACGGGAACGAGAAGATCCGATTCCCGATCAACGAGCCGGCGGAAGGCCGGAAGAAATCGCAGATTGAGGAGTACCTGGATTTTTACGGCAGCCCCGGCGTGCAGCATATCGCCATGGCCACGCACAACATCATTGACAGCGTGACTCGCCTGCGCGATCAGGGAGTTGAGTTTCTGATCGTGCCGACAACGTATTATGATGACCTGACCGCGCGTGTGGGCCACATCGACGAGCCGATCGATCAATTAGCGCGGCTCGGCATTCTGGTGGATCGGGACGATGAAGGCTACATGCTTCAGATCTTCACGAAACCGGTCGAAGATCGCCCGACGCTGTTTTACGAGATCATCCAGCGCAAGGGCAGCCGCAGCTTTGGCAAGGGAAACTTTAAGGCTCTATTTGAAGCAATCGAGCGCGAGCAGGCGCGGCGCGGAAATTTATAGCGCATTCTGTCGATCGTGCACACTAGGACCATGAGTTCTGTTATCGTGCGTGATCCTGAAATCCTGGGAGGCGAGCCCGTGTTTCGCGGAACCCGCGTTCCTTACCAGGCCCTGCTCGACTATATTGAGGGACGCCACACGCTGGAGGAATTTCTTGACGATTTCCCGACGGTTACGCGCCAGATGGCCGTGGGAGCTCTGGAAGAAGCAAAAAAGTTACTCTTGGCACATATTTAGTGAGAGTTCTTCTCGACGAGTGCATGCCCCGACGCCTCAAGCGGGAGTTGATCGGGCATGAGTGCCAAACTGTTCCGGAAGCAGGGTTCTCGGGCAAGAAGAATGGGGAACTTCTGGAACTCGCCGAAGCATCGGCGATTCATGGCGGAGTTTCGACTCCTATACTGAAGGCAATGTTCCCGTTTGTGACCTGATGCGCTCGCTTACATCTACGTTTCTCGGCTTTGCAGCCGCCGCGGGGCTGGCTGCGTTAATCTGGGGCTCTGGCCGCACTGCGAGCGGCGATTTCCGCTTTGCGATCATCGGAGACCGCACGGGCGAAGCTGTTCCCGGCGTCTGGAGTCAGGTCTGGCGCGAAACAGATGCGGATCATCCGGATTTCGTCGTTACCGTTGGCGACACCATCCAGGGCGAGAACGATGCCACGATGGACACTGAATGGCGGCAGGCGATGCGAATGCTGGCACCGTACCGCCGCAAGTACCAGATCTTTTTCACGCCCGGAAATCACGATGTCTGGTCGCCCGCATCGGCCCAAGCGTACGAGAAGTATACGCAGCATCCGCTGCACTACAGCTTCGATTACAGGCAGGCACACTTTACGATCCTCGACAACAGCCGCAGTGACGAGATGCCCGCCGGGGAGCTGGCGTACCTGCGTGATGACCTGGAGAAGCACGCCGCTCAGCCACTAAAATTTGTGTTCTCTCATCGGCCCTCATGGATTCTGCACGTCGTGCTCAGCGATCCGCACTTCGAGTTGCAACAACTGGCGAAACAATACGGCGTTCAGTACGTGATCGCCGGGCACATTCATCAAATGTTGCATTTCGAGCTTGGCGGAATCACTTACTTATCTATCGCCAGCTCGGGCGGCCATTTACGGGATGGCAAAGAGTACGCAAAGGGCTGGTTTTTTCAACACACAATGGTCACGGTGCACGGTGCGTCGGCCGATTTCGCCATTAAAGAGGTGGGGCCGCCCTTTGGAGAATCGCGTGTGACGAAGCCGGCGGATTGGGGTGCTGCCGGGCTGATCGATATGAAGGAGACTAAGTCGCGCTAGCGCAGCAGATCCTCAAGCTGGATCTTGGCGTCGGTACCTGCGTCGCGATACTTGACGATGACGGGCGTATAAAGCGAGACGCCCCAATCCTTACCCGCGCCCGAGGAAATCGCACGCGACCCCGCGACGACGACAGCTTGTTCCGGTACGACGAGCGGTTGCTCCTCCGTCGCGCGATGAACCGTCTCGCGCACGAGATCGTAAATCGGGGTCGAGCGGTTCAGAACGGTACCGCTGCCAAGGACCGCGCGGCGCTTGACCACGGTTCCTTCGTACACGCCGCCGTTTCCACCCACCAGCACGTCGTCTTCAATGATGACCGGTAGCGCGCCTATCGGTTCCAACACGCCCCCGATTTGGGAAGCCGCGGAAATGTGACAGTTGCGCCCGAGCTGCGCGCAGCTTCCCACCAATGCGTGAGAATCGACCATCGTGCCGTCGTCTACATAAGCGCCCACGTTGATATACATGGGCGGCATGCAGGTGACGCCGCGTCCGATATAGCAGCCGTCGCGTATACTCGAGCCGCCTGGCACAATGCGAACACCGTCACCGGCCGTAAACGTCTTGAGCGGATAAGTGGATTTGTCGAAAAACTGCGAGGGTGAAGCGCCGCCTTGCATCGACACGATCCCTCCCATGCGGAAGCCGAGCAGGATGCCCTTCTTCACCCAGCTATTCACCCGCCAGCCCGTCGATTGCGTTTCGTCGCGCTCGGCTGCACGGATCGCGCCCCGGTTCAGCAGGTCGCGAAACTCAAGAAATAGGCTTTGATGCCGCGCGGAATACGCCGCCGGTTTTTCTTCGAAAAGGTCTTCAATGCCCTGCTGAATGGTTCGCAAATCAGCCACGAGTCAAACACGCACTCCCGCAAGCAAGCCGTGCGACTCCAGAATGCTATCGATTTTCTGTTGTGACGCAATTTGCGGCGCCACCATTGGCAGACGCCACACGGGCTCAAGAAGACCCATCCGCGACATGGCGAATTTGACCGGTCCCGGACTGGTTTCGACGAAGTTGATCTCCATCAGTGCTTGATAGGTTCGCTGTAGCTCCCGCGCATGAGCAAAATCGCCGTCCAAAGCTGAGTGCGTCAGCGCGCCGAATTCGACCGGAATTTCATTGGATACAACTGAGATCACGCCACGGCCACCCAGCGCGATCAGCGGCAGCGCGACGGCGTCGTCGCCTGAGAGCACGACAAAGGACTCGGGCACCCGCGCCAGGATGCTGGCCATCTGCGAGATACTGCCTGATGCTTCCTTCACGCCGACAATGTTGCCGATTTCTGCTAGCCGCACCAGCGTGGCGGGCTCGACGTTCACGGCAGTTCGCGGCTGCACGCTGTACACAATGATGGGGAGCGACGTCGATTCGGCGATGGCCCGGTAGTGTTGAAAGACGCCTTCCTGAGTCGGTTTGTTGTAGTACGGCGTGACGGAAAGAATCCCATCGACGCCCAGGCTCTTTAATTCCGCAATTAACGCGATCACCTCTGCCGTGTTGTAGCCGCCCGCGCCCGCAACCACCGGAACCCGGCCCTGCGATTCTTCCACCGTGATCTCAACCACTCGCAGGTGCTCGGAATGCGTGAGTGTAGGGCTCTCGCCGGTTGTGCCGCACGGGCACAGGAAATCGATACCCGCTTCGATCTGCCGCTTCACCAGTGCGCGAAGAGTTGTTTCGTCGAGCGATCCGTCGGATCGAAAGGGCGTCACCAACGCGGTGCCACAACCGGTAAACATCGGCCCTCCTTCCAGATAAGACGGCGCTACGAACCGCCGCCGAATAACATGTCTTCCAACGTGTACACGCCGGTTCGGCCGAGAATCCATCTCGCGGCTCGCAACGCACCATGCGCGAAACCCTCGCGGTTGCGCGCAACATGCCGCAAAATAATGGTATCAGCGGGAGAATCGAAGCCGATCTCATGTGTGCCGGGATGCCTGCCCGCGCGGTTGGAAGCCACATCCACCTTTCGCCTGTAGCCATGTTCTTCCATGGTTCTGATGAGCTGGAACAGCGTACCGGAAGGAGCATCTTTCTTGGTGTCGTGATGAATTTCCCAAGCCCAGCTTCCGTACGCATCTTCGTCCCGCAGAAGCTCCGCGGCCATGCCAACCAGTTTGCGAAACACCGCCACGCCGACCGAAAAATTGGGACTCCAAACCAGCCCCGTGCCTGCTTTCGTAACCGCCTGAGAGACCTCCTCCAAGCGGCCAAGCCAGCCGGTGGTCCCAGCCACAGCGGGAATCCGCGCCCGCGCAAGCCGCTTCAGATTCTCCGGAGCAGCTTCCGGCGTTGTGAATTCGATGGCGACATCGATACCCTGAAACGCCTTCGCGGTGATGCCGCTGCCGTTTGCATTGTCTCTTTCGTCCAGAAGAAGCGCTACCTGAAATCCGTGCTGCGGCGCGAGCTGCTCGACGAGGCGGCCCATTTTGCCGCAGCCGACGATAGCAAGTTTCTTAGCGCCCGGCATGACTCAATCGAACACCGCGGGATCGAGGTCCAAAAAGAATTCCTCGTGTAGCGCGGCCACGGCGTCCTTCAGATCCGTTTCCGACACGACGAAGCCCAGGTTAAGCAACGAGGCGCCCTGCGAAATCATGCGGATATTCTTTTTCTGAAGTACCTGAAACGCGCGTCCGGCGATTCCGGCCGTGTGCCGGATGTTTTCGCCAACCAGGCAGACGATTGCCTGCCCGTCTTCCATGCTAACTTGTGAAAATTCGCGCAGCTCGCTGCAGATCGCGTCTACACTGTCGAGATTGTCCAAAGTGAGCGAGACGCTGACTTCCGAAGTCGAGACCATGTCTACGCTGGTGCGGTAGCGATCGAAAATCTCAAAGATGCGACGCATGAATCCATGCGCCATCAGCATGCGCGTTGAACTGATATTCAAGATCGTAATGTTCCGCTTGCAGGAGATCGATTTAACCGGATTCCGGCACGGCACCGCTTCGGAAGTAATTCGCGTGCCTTCCGTGTCCGGTCGTTTCGAATTCAGAATCAGTACCGGAATATTGTGTTCGATCGCCGGCGCGACGGTAGCCGGGTGCAGAACCTTTGCGCCGAAATAGGCCATCTCCGCGGCTTCGGCAAATGAGATGTTCTTGACGCGATGTCCGCCGGGAATGATGCGCGGATCCGCGGTCAACATGCCATCGACGTCTGTCCAGATCTGAATTTCTTCCGCCCGGATACCTGCGCCGATAATCGCGGCTGAATAGTCGGAACCGCCGCGGCCCAGTGTGGTGGTCTGACCCTCGCGCGTCGATCCGATAAATCCGCCCATCACCACCACCGACCTCAGCGCGGTGGGCCGCACCTGCTCGCGGAGCAGCGTATAAGTTTCTTCAAACAGCGGCTGCGCTTGTGTGAACGCGCCATCCGTGAGAATGACGCGGCGCGAATCGACATGTTGTGCGCGAATACCCGAAGCACGAAAGGCGAAGCTCACGATCAGACTCGACAGGCGCTCACCCACGCTGGCGACAGCATCCATGGAGCGCGCCGACAGTTCGCCCACGACCGACAGGCCCTTCACCAACTCGTCCAGCCACTCGAAATGTGTGCGGATGTAACGGTCTACTTCCGCCGCAAAAGCACCGGCGAGGGGAAGGCCATGCGCCAAGTGATGGCCGCGCATCTCGTCCACTAACGCCAGGGCCTGATCGCGATGTCCTGTGGCGGCCTCGTGCGCCGCTTCCAGCAGCTTGTTGGTAGTCTTGCCCATGGCGGAGACGACAACCACCGGCCGGCGGTGTTCTTGAGCCTGCACGATGCCTGTAACCCGGGCAATCGCTTCCTGCGATTCGACGGAAGTTCCGCCGAACTTCATTACGATCATCTGGCAACTTTCCTAATCGAGGAAGCCTTCCGATACCAGCAGCTCCGCATTCAGCACAGCGGCTCCCGCGGCGCCTCGAATCGTATTGTGGCCGCAGGCGACGAATTTTACGTCCAGCACGGGGCATTCGCGCAGGCGCCCCACAAACACGGTCATGCCGTTCTCCCGCGAAACATCGCGCCGTGGCTGCGGCCGGTCTTGTTCCGCCAGATACATCACCGGCTGCGGTGGCGCGCTCGGCAAATTGCGTTCCTGCGGCAGCCCTCGAAAGCTCGCAAGCGCCTGCTGCACGTCATCCAGCGCCGGTTTCGAATCGAGTTCCACAGACGCCGCAACCGTATGCCCGTCCGTCACTGCAACGCGATGGCAATGCGCACTGACGCGTGCTTTGAGCGGCAGCGCTTGGCCATTCGAAACGCTTCCCAGGATCTTCTGTGTCTCCTGCTGCATCTTCTCTTCTTCCCCGCTGATAAACGGGACCACGTTTCCCAGGATGTCCATGGAAGCCACGCCCGGATAGCCGGCGCCCGAGACGGCCTGCATAGTGGCTGCGATCACACGCGCGATTCCGAAACGAACCAGCGGCGCCAGCGCCATCGTCAGCACTACCGTCGAGCAGTTTGGATTGGTGACGATCATGCCTTTCCAACCGCGATTCTTCTGCTGCGAATGAATCAGCGCCAAGTGCCCGGGATTGATCTCCGGCACGATCAACGGAACGTCCGGCTCCATGCGGTGATTACGGGAATTGGAAACCACAACATGGCCGGCCTGTGCAAATGCGCGCTCAATTTCAGTGGCCACTGAGGCATCCATGGCTGAGAACACAATGCGCGGGGCATCGCCTGGCTTTGAATCGCAAACCATCATTCCCGCAGCCGCCGCAGGCATCTCGCCATCCAGCCGCCATGAGGTGGCGTCCTTCAATTTCTTTCCGGCAGACCGGTCGCTCGCGCCGAGCCAAGTCAGCTTAAACCAAGGGTGCCCCTGCAAGAAACGAATGAAATGCTGGCCCACCATGCCAGTCCCGCCGAGAATGCCAACTTCGATAGGTCTCATAGCTCTATCCTGATGATCCGCGATTCGCGCCCGCGCCCGCTACTTCGACAGCGTCTCGACCATGCGCCTATACAGCGCGACAGCCTCGATCAACTCTGATTTTCTTATGCGCTCTTCGCTGGTATGCGCAACATGGATGCTGCCAGGTCCGATGAGAAACGGCTGGCCCCATGCTCCGCCGAAGGCCGGGATATCGGTGGTGAATGCGACCACTGTCGTTGGGATTCCCTCCAACGAGCCCAAGAGCACCGGCGGAATGAATAAGACCTCTTCGGCCTCGGCATCGGGAGCGGCGGCGGCCTCCACCTGTTTCCTAATCTCAATCACATCCCCGACAATGCGGATGAGGATCTCCGCGCGTGCCTCGTCCGCGACTACGTTCGGGGCGCGGCCGCCTTGGATGGTGCCGATGTTGAGCGTGCTCGCGCCGAGCACTGCATCCACGGGCAACGTAATGCGCCGGATGCGCTCGAGTGCGTTCAGAAGCTTGTCAATAGCCGAATCGCCCAGCTCCGGATAGGCCGAGTGCGCCATGCGGCCCCGAGCCACAATCTCATAGCGCAGAGTGCCCTTCGATCCCAGCGCCAGCTTGTTTTCAGTCGGCTCGCCATTGATGAGAAACTTGCTGCCGCGCGGGTTCTGGGCAGCCACCAAAGCGCCTGCGCTGTTGCGCTCTTCGCCCACTACAAACAGTAGCCCCAGATTGCGCTTGCCCGAGACAAGCGTCTCTTCGGCGGCGGTAATCATGCAAGCTATGATGCCCTTGGTATCGCAGGCCCCGCGTCCCCAGATGTGCTCCGCGTCCTCATGCGAAGGGATGAATGGCGGAACTGTGTCCATGTGCGTCGAAAGCACTACTGCCGGCTCGCCGAAACGAACGAAGATGTTGTCGCGATCGGCTTCCACGCGCATCCGCTCGGCCGATCCCCCAAATTGACCCGCCAACCGGCTCATTTCGTCCCAAAGGAAATCGCCCACCGCGCGCTCATTGGGCGTTATGGATTCTATGTCGATAAGCCGGCGGGTTAATTCAAACAGGTGCATTTGTTGTACCCACGCCGGGTTTCCACAATTGCGGCGCTGCCGCCATGATGCGGCGAAGCCACAGAATACCAGAGGACGCCTGTTACTTGTGCAGCGGGGCGTTCGCCATCTCTCAAAAGTCGGCTATTATCATCTAGCGGCAAACCGCGCTCATGCAGGACAGTGTTCCAGCCCCTTCGCAGACCGCGCCTCCCGGCGCGCAGCCCCGTTTCGTCATCATCCAGCCGGGACTGGTGGCGCGCACGTTCTGGCTGCTGCGGCGCGCGTTTGTCGCCGCTTATCAGGACAATTGCTTCGGCATCGCCAAAGGCGCGGCCTATTCGTTCCTGCTCTCGCTGTTTCCGGTACTCACTACGCTCACCGCCGTGCTAATTCAGGTAAACGCGCAATCGGTGGTGCACGTCATGGCTGCATTTGTTCGTGAGATTGTTCCCCCAGGGACGGAGGACATGGTTCTATCGCGGCTTCGCGAACGCGGCGCCAGGCCGATCTCATTGCCTGTTGTTTCCATTGTCATCTCGCTATGGGCCGGTTCGGGAGCCATGATCAGCTTGATGGAGGGCTTTGAGGCGGCGTATCGTATTCCCTCCAGCCGGCCGTTCCTAAAGCAGCGCGGCATGGCTGTTTTCCTAGTTTTGATCGCAGCCCTGCCCTGGGTCGGCGCCTCGCTCCTGATCATTTTCGGCAACCGCGGCGAAGCTGCCTTCATTCACTGGATCGGCGTCTCCGACATAACCGCGCCCGTCGAATTGGCCTGGCGCATTGCGCGCTACGTGCTCGCGTTTTCTACCACTACTTTCGTCACCGGCCTTCTCTATTTCTTCGGACCCAGCCATCGCCCTGAGCAGAAACAGTTGCGCGAGCTACCGTCTTCCCGCTTCATGCGCGTCTGGCCGGGCGCCTTTCTGTCAACCGTTCTGTGGCTCCTGGCAACCGCCGGTTTCGCCTGGTATGTGGCTCATCTGGCCAATTACAATATCTTCTACGGCAGCATCGGCACCGTCATTGTCCTGCTCATCTGGCTGTATCTGATCGCGTGCATTGCGCTGCTGGGATGCGAATTCAACGCCGAACGCGAGCGCATCGATTCAATTCCATTCCTGCAGTGACGTGCTGATAGCTGCCACTCCGCTCAAACTCCCGCCTCCCCATTTCGCTCCGCGGCTTTCTATACTGATGTGGTGCCATTCAAGTTAGGCATCGACTACCAGCCTCGTGGCGACCAGGCCAGCGCCATCGATCAGCTCACGCGCGGAGTGTCCGACGGCGAAAAGCATCAAGTCCTGTTAGGCGTCACCGGCTCGGGGAAAACGTTCAGCATCGCAAAGATCATCGAAGCGTTCGGCCGGCCGTCTTTAGTTCTGGCTCACAACAAGACCTTGGCGGCCCAGCTCTATCACGAGTTCAAGACTTTCTTCCCGCGTAATGCGGTCGAATACTTCGTCAGCTATTACGACTATTACCAACCGGAAGCCTACATTCCCTCGGGCGATATCTACATTGAGAAGGAGGCAACCATCAACGACGAGTTGGACAAACTGCGCCTCTCGGCGACACGATCCCTGTTCGAGCGCCGCGATTGCGTGATCGTCGCCAGCGTCAGTTGCATCTACGGCCTCGGCTCGCCGGAAGCCTATTACGGCATGCTGCTGATGCTCGAAAAGGGCCAGCGTATCAGCCGCAAGGAGATTCTACAAAAGCTGGTGGAGATCCTCTACGAGCGCAACGACCACGACTTCCGGCGCGGCACGTTTCGTGTTCGCGGCGATGTCATAGAACTCTTTCCAACCTACGATGACAACGCGTACAGGATCGAATTGTGGGGCGACGAGATCGATTCGCTCAGTCAGATCGACCCGCTGCTCGGGCAAGTCAAGCAGACCTATCTGCGGCTGCCGATTTATCCGAAAACACACTATGTCATGGACGCGCCCACGCGCCAGCAGGCCATGCAAAGCATCGAAAATGAATTGCAATGGTGGCATAAAGAGCTTGAGGCGCAGGGCAAGGCGGTCGAAGCGCAGCGCCTTTACCAGCGCACCATGTTCGATCTCGAAATGATCAAGCAGATCGGCTATTGCCATGGCATCGAAAACTATTCGCGGCATTTCTCCGGGCGGCTCCCGGGCGAAGCGCCTCCCACGCTGCTGGATTATCTTCCTAATGACGCGCTGCTCTTCATCGATGAGAGCCACCAGACCGTTCCGCAACTGCGAGGCATGTATCACGGCGACCGGTCTCGCAAGGACGTTCTGGTGGAATACGGTTTCCGTCTGCCAAGCGCGCGAGATAATCGTCCCCTCACCTTTGAGGAATTTGAAAACCGCGTAAACCAGGTGGTGTACGTTTCTGCCACGCCAGGTCCGTACGAGCTGACCAAATCCGCCGGCGTGGTGGTGGAACAGATCATTCGGCCGACTGGTCTGGTTGACCCGGAACTCGAAGTTCGGCCCATCAAAGGCCAAGTGGACGACCTGCTGCATGAAATCCGTTTGCGCGCAGAGCGGAACCAGCGCGTGCTGGTCACGACTCTCACCAAGCGCATGTCGGAAGATCTGGCCGAATATTACTCAGAAGTCGGGGTCAAGTGCGCTTATCTTCACTCGGAAGTCAGCACGCTCGACCGTATTAAGATTCTGCGAGACCTGCGGCGCGGCGCCTACGATGTGCTCATCGGCGTAAATCTTTTGCGCGAAGGGCTCGACCTGCCCGAGGTCTCATTGGTTGCCATTTTGGACGCCGACAAGGAAGGTTTCTTGCGATCGGCGGGCTCTCTGATTCAGACCATCGGGCGTGCGGCCAGGAATGTGGAAGGCCTTGCCATTCTCTATGCGGACGTAATGACTGACAGCATGCGGCGCGCTATCGATGAAACCGAGCGCCGGCGCGCAATTCAACAGGCTTACAACGAAGCCAACAACATCACGCCGCAGACGATCGTGAAGCCCATCGACATGAGCCTGGTGGCTGTAGCAGAGGCCGATTATGTGACCGTGCCCATGGATCTTGATGCTGACGCAGAACTGGAACCGGCGCCGGAGGAGCGGGACGCGCTCATCACGGAGCTGGAAGCGAAAATGCGCGCAGCGGCCAAGGCGTTCGAATTCGAGAAAGCGGCAAAATTTCGCGACCGCATCAAGGCGCTGAAAGCGAGTGCGTTGCATGACGAAGCAGTTGCAGTTAGGCCTGGTAGCTGAGGGCGACTCCCGTCATTCCGAGGTTCTCCGGCTGCCTCGGCTCTCGGAATATCTCGGACCGGTCAAGTCGTCTTCGTTCGGTACGGCGCGCAAGTTATCGAATTTCCTGCGCGCCGGCTATGCCGTCTCCGAATATGACGAATTACAGGCTGCGCGAACTATCCTGCTCCGTCTACCCGACGCCGCGCTTCCTCGCGTCATGGACGAACTGTATGCCGCCGGTCTGGTCCTGTCGAATTTTTCGTTTGTTCTATGCGAGAGTTGGCTCACAAGCGAAGCCCTCGCGCCATTACGGCAGGCAGGCGCTACCGTCGCCACTCTCGTCAGCGTCCCCACCCAGGAGCGCAATTGGTTCCTTATGGAAGGGCAACAAGCAGCCATTCGGCAGGTCCGGCAATTCATCGACCACAATGATGCCAGAGCGCTCGAGATTCGGACCGGCACGAAGCATCTGTATTTCGCAGCCGAGCTTTTGGCCACTGCGTTGCCCATACCCTTGCTCATCGCCTCGCAACAAGCTCTGCGAGGAACCGGGCTCACAAGCCGCAACCTGACCACGATTTCTGGAGAAATGATTCAGGAGATGGTTCGAGGTCTTCTGAAGGGCGCGCGCATGGTTTGGGGCGGTCCGCTGAACGAATGCTCTCCCGAGTTGGCTGCGGCGCATCTTGCGGCGTTGCGCTCGTCTCATCCCGAGATTGCCGAAATGATCGATCGGCACCTGCCCTATGCGCAGCAGGTAATGGCAAAGTACCGCGCCCAAACCGAAACGCCGGAGTGATGGCGGCGGTGAAGTCCAGCCATCTGCCACACTCTTTGGTAGGGAATGCCGAAACGCTATCTGTGGAGATTGAAGCAGCGCGAAATCGTGCTGGGCGACCGCACGCTGCTCATGGGCGTGCTAAACGTCACGCCTGATTCGTTTTCAGATGGCGGGAAGTATTCCGACCCCGATCGCGCCTTCGCGCGCGCCGTTGAAATCGAGGAACAGGGGGCGGACATACTCGATATTGGGGCTGAATCGACGCGGCCAGGATCGCACCGCCTCCCTGAAGCCGAGGAACTCAGGCGATTGATTCCGGTTCTGAAGCGTCTGCGCGGCAAGTTGACCATTCCCATCTCGGTAGACACCTACAAGTCCGGTGTCGCCGAAAAAGCGCTGGAACACGGCGCCGAGATAGTCAACGATCCTTCCGGTATTCTGCTCGATCTGCATCTGCCGAGGGTTGTTACCAAATACGACGCGGGCCTGATCATCAATCACATGCGCGGCAACCCGGAGACCTGGGCGAAGCTGCCGCCGATGAAAGATCTCATGCGCTCGATCATGATCGATCTCGAAGCCGCCCTCAATCGCGTTCGGCAGGCGGGAGTGCAACGGCATCAAATCGTCATTGACCCGGGCCTGGGCTTTGGCAAGCGGCGCGAGCAAAATTCGGAAATCATCGCAAACCTCGAAGCGTTGCGCACATTCGATCTGCCGGTCTTGATCGGCCCCTCGCGCAAGTCTTTCTTGCGAAAGGAACAGCCGGAAGCGACTGAGTTCGCGACCGCGGCGGCCGTTACCGCCTGCATTCTGAATGGTGCACACATGGTCCGGGTTCATGACATCACGGCCATGCGGAGCGTCATTGAAGTCGCCGACGCCATCCGGCAAGCGGCCAATGAAGAATCGGAACCTTCGCCCGCTCAGGCGCGCTGGCATCGCGCGCAATAGTGTGTGCCGCGCTGAGCAATCACGATGCGGCGAATGAGCGCGCCACACCTCAGACAGGGCTCCCCTGCCCTGCCGTACACCGCGTGCATGTTTTGGAAGCTGCCTCGCTCGCCCGAGCCATCCACGTAATCTGAAATCGACGAGCCGCGGTGCTGAATGGCAGCTTCTAGTACGGCAACTAAATTCCTGTGCAGTCGTTCGGCGCGCTTCTTGGAAATTCGTCGGGCTTGCGCGCGCGGGTGAATCCCGGCGGCAAACAACATCTCGTCCGCATAGATATTGCCCACTCCCGCCACGAATGACTGATTGAGCAGCACCGCCTTGATCTGCCCGCGATGTTTTCTCAATCGCGCGTGAAACTCTTCAAACGGGATGCCCAGCGCGTCCGGACCAACGCGCTCCAGCGTCTTCGGCAAACGGTCGAAAAATTCCACCCGGCCGAACTGGCGAATGTCGTCATACACTAGTGTGCCGTTGTCCAGCTCGAGAACGGCTCGCGTGTATTTACCGGTAGCGCCGTTCCAGAGCAGCTTGCCCGTCATCCCCAGATGCACATACAGAACACCCCGATCGAGATCGACAAAGATCTGCTTCCCGCGTCGCCGGACCCGTTGAATCACGCGGCCAGCCAGCCGTTTAGCTGTCTGCGCGAGCCCGCTTCGGGTAACGCGATGCGAATAGAGTTTCGCCCGCTCGATTGTTCTTCCCGCCAGGTGCGGCGCAATCGAACGCACTACGGTCTCAACTTCTGGTAGTTCGGGCAATGGATTATGGAACGTCGATCAGGATGTCACCATCCTGAACGACCACGGCGTAAGTCTGCACCTGCATATCTTCGTCCACGTCGTTTACTCCGGTGCGGCAATCGAATTCATATTCGTGCCAAGGGCAAACGAGATTGTTTCCGTTCAGAGTGCCTTCACCCAGCGGACCGCCGGCGTGCGGGCAAATCCCTTCCAGGCAGTGCACCGTTCCGTCGACATTGCAGAGCGCGTAAGTGGCCCCGCCCGTCTCTATCTGGTGTACCGCCCCAGGCGGGAGTTCGCTAACCCGGCTGACTTTCATCAAGGCCATATATCCTTCTACCTTACCGGGCTGCTCTCCGCTGCCGCCTAACTCGCGACGGCCAGCTTCTTGCGGAAGCGCGACCTCGGGTGTTGGGACCGGGCACGCGGCACCCGCTTCCTGGGCGCAATAGAAATCCGAAGGCCTCCCGTGAGCTCACCCGGCCTGAATTACTTTGTGCTGGCTCACGTTGGATCCGTCCCCGCTCTTCAGCTCACGAAAGATGATCGTCGATAAAATCGTAAACACTCCCAAGGCAATAAACGCCTCGTGGATGCCGTGAATGAACATTGAGCGATTAGACCGGAGCGTGTCAGGTATAAAAAACGCTGTAGCTAATCCGGCAACCGCGACTCCGAAGCTGATCGCCATCTGTTGCATCGTGCTCGCGATCGAGCTGGCATTGCTGGCTTGAGTTTCGCTGATATCCGCGTACACCAGCGTATTCATGCTCGTATATTGCAAAGAAGTAAAGCCTCCATAGAGGAACGCCAGCAGCACGATCAGCCAGACCGGAGTCCCTAACCCGATCGTTGCAAACAAGACGAGAAGAATACCGATGAGCACTGTATTGGAGATCAGGACGCCGCGATAGCCCAACCGGGTTAGAAGCCGCTGCATGATCAACTTCATGGTCATCGACGCAACTGCCTGGGGCATGATCAGCAGCCCGGATTCGACTGGACTATAGCCAAGCCCGACTTGGTACAGAAGCGGCAAGAGGAACGGCACGCCTCCAATACCCAGGCGAGTGAAGAAACCTCCGGCCACCGCCGCTCTGAACGTTCGAATGCGAAATAAGTTCAGATTGAGCAACGGAAATTTCGTTTCTACGCCGTGCAGTCCATAGCCCGCAAGAAGTGCAACGGAAATCGCCAGCAACGCGCTGATCTCCCCCACGCTCAGCAGGTGTTCTCCGAATATTTCGAGCACATAGGAAAGCAGCGCAACGCCGGAGCCGAAAAGAATCAGCCCCACGATATCCAATGGCTTTGTCCGCTTTTCCTTGTAATCCGGCAGGTGAAGATAAACCATAACGAGTCCCGCGATGCCAATAGGGATGTTCAGGAAAAAGATATAGCGCCAGTGAAGATATCTCACCACTAGGCCTCCCGAGATTGGCCCCAGCATCGGCCCAATCAAGGCCGGAATGGCCACGAAACTCATGGTGCGAACCAGCTCCGATTTCTCGAACGCTCGTACCAGGGTCAATCGTCCGACGGGAACCATCATCGCTCCGCCGCACCCCTGCAATACGCGGCAAAGCACCAGCAAGTGAATGTTCGTCGATATTCCGCACAGAAGAGACCCGAGGGTGAATAGCCCGATGGCCGAGGCGAACACCCGGCGAGTCCCAAACCGGTCCGCCATCCATCCACTAATGGGAATAAACACCGCGAGACTCAACGTATAGCTCGCCAGCACCGCCTTCATGCTCAATACGGACACGTGGAGCGCCTGCCCGATCGAGGGAACGGCTGTATTTAAAATCGTGGTGTCGAGCGATTCCATGAAGAACGCCACCGCAACCAGCCAAGGCAGAAGTCGCTTACTGGCGGTCGAAAGCGTCGGTGGGTGCGATGGCAGGCCGACGGAATCAAGTGAATTGATCATGACGCAACAGTAGTCTCAAACATACGATGCTGAACCCGTTGCTCATTACGGCTAGCATGGCGTCTTTTTTGTAAAAGCGAATCCAATGCAGCGCACAGGGCGTTTGCGGCCCGTTGTGCGCGTTTGAGTTAATGCAGCGCACAGGGCGTTCGGGGCCCGTTGTGCGCCTTTGAGTTTGGCTTCGTCTCGTAAAATGACCCCCAATGGCCCGGCGCCGCTTCTTTGTCCCCGAAATCCGTCGCGGCTCAGCCGAACTCACCGGGCGCGACGCCGAGCACCTGGTTCGCGTCCTCCGGGCCGAACCGGGCCAGGTCTATGAGCTCTCGGACAATCGAGACCTATACCTGGCCGAGGTGGAGGTCGCTAGGAAATCCCTGGTGTCCTTCCGTGTCCTTGAAAAAATGGACACCCCTGTCCCTGCTGTCCATGTGTGTCTCTTGGCTGCCCTCATCAAGTTTGAACGCTTCGAATGGCTCATCGAGAAAGCAACCGAGCTCGGCGTCTCAACCATCCAGCCAATCGAATCGGTACGCACCGAGCGCGGGCTCGCCGAGGCGGCGATCAAACGCCTAAGCCGTTGGGAGAAGGTCGCGCTGGAAGCGAGTCAGCAGTCCCGCCGCGTTCATCTGCCCCGCATCGAGCCTCCATTTCGTTTGGCAAAATCGCCGCAAGTAGATGCAAACGTTCGGTTGCTGCTCGACGAAAACCCCGCCGCGCGGCCTATTCTGGATTCCCTGCCCGCCGAACGCACACCCGCCGATCACGTAGCTCTACTTGTGGGTCCGGAGGGTGGCTGGACAGATGAGGAGCGTGAGCAGGCCGTCAGAACAGGCTGGCTCGCCTGTTCGCTCGGGCCGGGCATATTGCGCGCTGAGACGGCCGCAGTAGCGGCTTTGGCCGTCATACAAGCGGCTTGGGTACAATCGCCGCCTGTACCGGCTTCGCACCTACCGGTATGACCGTGAATAGTGCGGCGCCCGATTTCTCCCGATGGGCCTCCGCTGTAATGCGGATGCCCGTAATATGAATTACCGCCATGTCTCCTGAAAGCTCGTCCAGGATAAGCGCGTACTGGCTATCCGGCGTCACGGCAATGTAGACCGGCTTCTGTCCAACCTCCACAATCCCGATCACCTTGCGGCTATTCACATCCAAAATGCATACGTCCGATCCGCTGTGGCTCGCCACAAACAGATACGCCGGGTTAGCCGAGCACGCCATCACTCCGGGATCACGCCCGGCCAGTACGGTTTGCTCCACTTCGAGAGTGTCGTAGGGGAATATGATTGCCACCGCGTCCATTCCCTCACCCGAAACAAAAAGCTGTCCGGCATCCGCGTTGAAGCAAAGGTTTTCGGGCGCCATCCCAAGGGGCAACTCGGCGATCGTTTGCAATCCGGGAACCTGAAGCGCGGTCAACGAATGGTCAGACGGACTCGCCACTAACAGGAGCTGCCCATCGGCTCGGAACCGCAAAGCTCCCGCCTGACCCGGCATTTGTGCCCGCCACCGCTGTCCGCTCACGAGTTGGAATAGTTCGACAGCCCCGCCCGTGGAAACGGCCGCGTAGGGGGTGGTCGCGACATCCAGCGCCACCGGCTCAGCCTCGAGCTTCTGCCGGCGGATGACATTCAGCGAAGTTGCATCAGCAAGAATTAGTTCGCGGCTCTGCGCCGCGATCGCCACGACATGCCTTTGATCCGGTGTCAGCCGAATCGCCGACACCTGGTCAGCCAGCCTATGCACCGACGCGCGCCGAAGGTCGGCGTCCACGACATGCACGCTGCCGGTGGACGGAGTCAGCACCAGGCTTCTGTCTTGAGCCGGGATGACGGCCGCCGGCGGCGCACCCACATCGATCTGCTTCACGAGCCGAAAGCTTGTCAAGTCGACTGCGGCTATACTGTTTTCGCCCGACGTGGCAATTAACGCGTAACCGGGATAGCCGGTCGCCTTCCTGCGGGCGCAAGCGGCCAAAACCGTTAAGGCGAGCCACTCCCGCCGACTCATTTTCATTGCTGCGAAGCCGTCCTCTCATGTTACGCTCGGGATTTGAATTTCAGGTCTGTCTTCAGCCTTATCTCCTCCGATCTTGCCATCGATCTCGGAACGGCGAATACCCTGGTTTTCGCGAAGGGCAAAGGCATCGTTGTCAACGAGCCTTCGATCGTGGCTATCAACAAGAACAACGGCGAAATAGAAGCCGTCGGCCGCGAAGCCAAGGACATGGTCGGACGCACGCCGGGTAACATCGTCGCCATTCGCCCGATGAAAGACGGCGTCATTGCCGATTTCAAAGTCACCGAGCGGATGCTGAATTATTTTATTCAGAAGGCGCACGGGCGCAAGATGCTGGTACATCCGCGCATCGTGATCGGAGTGCCGAGCGAAATCACGCAAGTGGAAAAGCGAGCCGTCAGCGAATCGGCTTACCGGGCCAAGGCGAGCGAAGTGCACCTGGTAGAGCAAGCGATGGTTGCGGCCATCGGCGCGGGCCTGCCCATCACAGAGCCGTCAGGCAACATGGTGGTGGATATCGGCGGCGGCACAACCGACGTCGCGGTGATTTCTCTTTCCGGCATCGTCTACTCGCGTTCGGTCCGCGTGGCTGGCAACGAAATGGACGACGCGATCATGAATTACCTGAAGCGCAAGTACAACCTGCTGATCGGTGAGCGCACGGCCGAGCAGATCAAGATTCAGATTGGCTCCGCTTATCCCCTGGAACGGCCCATGACGATGGAGATCAAGGGGCGCAACCTGATCGAAGGCGTACCCAAGACCGTCACTATCGAGGACAGCGAGATTCGCGAGGCCTTGGCAGACTGTATCGGAATTATCCTGAACGCAATCCGAGTGGCGCTCGAACGAACGCCTCCCGAGATCAGCGCCGATATCAGCGATCGTGGCATTGTGCTCACGGGCGGAGGCGCGCTGATCAAGAATCTCGACCGCCGTATCCGTGAAGATACCGGCCTCCCCGTTTCGATAGCTGAAGACCCGCTTGCCTCGGTTGTGCTGGGCACCGGCAAGATGTTGACAGACTTCAAACTTTTACGCCGCATTGCCATCGAATAAAGAGACCTTTAAAGAGACCTTGGCACGGCCGCCCGCACACCTTACAGTAGAAACAGGAAGTTATGGAAGCGCTGCTGAGCCGGTACCGGAATTTGACGGTGCTACTCGTCGTGGTCGTCGCACAACTTCTGTATTTGGCTTATCAGGTTAGAACGAACCGTGACGAGCGGCTGATTCGGGTGTGGGCGGTCACAGCAGTGACGCCCATGGCGGGAGCGGTGGAAGGCATCCGGCGCAACACAATCGGATTCTTACAGGACTATTTCATTCTGCTTGACGTGCGGGAGCAAAACCGCAAGCTCAAATCCGACAACGACCGGCTGCGGCTGGAGAACGTCTATTTCCGGAATCAGCTTCGAACCGCCGAGCACGCCAGTGCGTTGACCCTCTTTCAGCATCAATCGCCCTCGAAGACGGTGGCCGCGCGCGTGATCGGCAACAGCACTGTCGCGACCGCCAAGGCTGTTTTTATCGATCGCGGTTCCACCAGCGGCATCGAAAAAGGCATGGCTGTGGTCACCCCGGAAGGCATCGTCGGGAAAGTGGTTGCGGTCTATCCGCTGGTCTCGCAAGTGCTGCTGATCACAGATCCAACATTTAAAGTCGGGGTCGAATCGCAAAAGAGCCACGTGCACGGGGTGCTCGATTGCGGGACCGGTAGATGCTCGGTGGAACAGATCCAGAATGAAGACAAAGTCTCAGCGGGCGAGTGGTTCTTTACATCCGGCGAAGACCGCATTTTTCCGAAGGGATTTCCCGTTGGAACGGCGGTTTCCGTCCAGCCTGGGCAAGGCACAAAAGACGTAAAGCTGAACCTGAGCGGGGCTCCGGGAGGCGTGGAAGAAGTGCTGGTGGTTTTGCAGGGTGTCCATCAACCCATCCCCACGGCGCCGATGCCGGACGAAACAGCAGTCAATGCGCTGCCGCCTCCGCCACCGGAGAGCACTGATACGGCAGCGCAGACGACTAAGCCGCAGACGGAAGCCGACAAGATTTATGAGAAATACGACACGATCGGCAAGGAACAGAATCACGTTTACGGCGCGTACGGGTCTGCGATTCCAAACTTCAATCTGAAACCGGGCGGCGGACCCACGCAGACTGCGCAAGCCCAACCTGCGCCAGCTCAAGCTTTACAAACCGCGGCCCCGTCATCGGCAAACGCCGGAGGGGCGCCGGCTCCAAAGAAGCCTGAGACCCAGGCCGCCGCCAGCACGCGCACGCAAGGCACTGTACCCGTTGCCAAAGCACCGGCAAAGGCTCAAAGCACCGGTGGACCCGTTCTACCGCTGGGCGCGCCTCGCCATCACAATCCACCTGTTTCACCGCCGTCTCCGCCGCAACAATGAACGAGACGAGCGATCAACTACTGACCACCCGTCCCGTTACGGAGAGTTGGTTCGGCCGGTTCCAGGTGGTCGCGCTGGCGGCTCTGACCCTGGTTGCCATCATCGGCAAATTCTATTTGCCGCGGCTGATCCACAATACGGAATGGCTTGAGCTACCGCTGTTGTTGACCGTGTACTTCGGCCTGATGCGACGCAGCCCGATCGCCTCTCTGTTCTTCGGAGCATTCGTCGGCTTGGCGGAAGACTCGCTTTCTCCGGCCAACATTCCCATCGGGATGTATGGAATTACCAAGACTCTGGTGGGTTATTTCGCCGCTTCCGTGAGCTTACGTTTCAATGTTGAAACTCCCTTTATCCGGATGGTGCTCTGCTTCTTCTTTTATTTCTTCCACGCGTTCTTTTACTGGATCATGCGGCGCGCGCTGCTGGGACAAGTGGTGCCGTTCGATCCGCAGGAGACGTTCGTGCATGGCGCGCTAAATGCGGTAATTGCTATTCCATTGTTCGCGATGCTCGATAGAATGAAGCTAGCGGGCGCCTCTTAGCCTCAACACTCGGATAAAATTTCGTGGCAATTCTTCAGAGAGAGCACACGCGGGACGAGGAGCTTACCCCGGACCGGCTCTTGCACGACAAGCCTAATACGGCTTCAGGAAAGATCGCGATCTTTCAATACCTCACTGTTGCGGTTTTCGTGTTTCTGGTCTCGGGCTTCTGGAAGCTGCAGGTGCAAAATCCCGATGTATACAGCGAGGCTGCGGAGCGCAACCGAATCAAAAGCACTCCCATTCTGGCGCCGCGCGGCAAGATCCTGGATCGCGACAATCGCGTCATCGTCGATAACAAAGCCTCTTATTCGCTGCTGCTCAACCGGGATGAGATCAAGCCCGAACATCTGCCTGCAATTGCCGAGGCGTTGCAATTGGATTACAGCGAGCTGAGCAAGAAGATTCGCCGCATGGGATCGATTCCGCAGATCATTATTAAAGATCAATTGACGCGCGATGAAATCGCCTGGGTGGAGTCGCATCAGGATGCCGAAAGCTACCCGGAGATGCAGTTGATTAAGGCATGGCGGCGGCAATATCCGCAGGACGGGTTCGCGGCGCACGTCGTCGGTTACGTGGGTGAGATCAGCGAATCGGAGCTGGATTTGCCGCAGTTTATCGATTATCACCAGGGCGACATCATTGGAAAAGATGGGCTGGAGCGGCAGTACGACAGCACGCTGCGGGGCGTGGATGGCCAGCAGCGGGTGCTGGTCGATAACATGGGCCGCGAGCGCCAGACCGAGACCACCCAGGAAGCGGTGCCCGGCAAAGACTTGCGCACCACGATCGATCTGGATCTGCAAGCGGTCGCCGAACTGTCGATGGCCGACAAGCGGGGCGCGGTGGTAGCGCTCGATCCGCGCAACGGCGAGGTCTTGGCAATGGTCAGCCGGCCGGCCTTCGATCCGAACAAGTTCACCGGCAGGATTACGCGCAGCGACTGGGACTCGCTGGCGACCGACCCGCATAAGCCGCTATTAAATCGGGCGATTCAAGCCCAGCTCGCCCCCGGTTCGACGTTCAAGCCGATTATGGCGATTGCCGGCCTAGAGACCGGAGTGATCGACGACCAGACGGAGTTTTTCTGCCCCGGCGGCGCCAGCTTCTACGGGCACTATTTCGCCTGTCACCTGAAGCGCGGGCACGGCAGGATCGAACTGCATCGCGCAATTGCGCAATCCTGCGACGTCTTCTTCTATAACGTCGGCAACCGGCTGGGTATTGACCGCATTGCGCAGTACGCCGAGCTGGCGGGCGTCGGCCATAAAACCGGGATCGACTTGCCGAACGAGACTCAAGGCACCATGCCCTCTACCAAGTGGAAGATGCGAATGTCGCGGCAGAAATGGTATGCGGGCGAAACCATTTCAGTGTCGATCGGCCAGGGTGCGGTTACGGTCTCGCCGCTGCAAATCCTCTCTGCGCTCAGCGGTCTCGGCGCTGGCGGAAAGTGGTACAAGCCGCATCTTGTGAAAGGCCAGGCGCCAGTTTTGCTGCGGCAGGGGAACTTCAATCCCGACAATCTCGCGAAGGTTATCTCCGGCATGTATGGAGTGGTGAACGAATGGGGGACCGGCCACGCCGCGCAATTGCCGAATATAAAAGTCTGCGGGAAGACCGGTACCGCCCAAGTCGCCTCGAGCGATTTGACCAAGGGCGCCAAGCTGAAAAGCAACATGGCGAACAATGCGTGGTTTGTTGCGTTCGCGCCCATGGAAGCGCCCGAAATCGCGGTCGTAGCCTTGTTTGAAAATGGCGAAGAAAGCTATAACGCGGTACCGATCGTGCGCGATGTTTTGAAAGCCTATTTCGATAAGAAGGCGCGTGAATCGGAAGCGCAGACTGCCCGAGTTAGACGATTTACGCCGCCGACGCTGCTTACTGCGCCGCAAACCGCGATAGCAGTATTGAATGTTCCGCTGCCGGGAGGCGTCGTTCAGTAGTGTACCGCTCGCTGCGCGATTTAGATTGGCCGCTGCTGATTGTCACGTTGGCTCTCTGCACGCTTGGAGTTCTTCAGATCTATAGCGCCACTTTAGGGACTAAATGGGAGGACGCCTGGTGGAAGCAGATTATCTGGGTGGGTACCGGCCTCGCGATGATGTGGGTAGTGGCGACGTTCGACTACCACTCGTTGTTGGGCCGCGTGATCTATTTCTATATCGCCGCGGTTGTTTTGCTGCTGACCACCGCCGTAATCGGGAATAAAGTGTTCGGCTCGACCCGCTGGATCCACGTCGGCGGTTTTACCCTACAGACCTCCGAGTTCGTGAAGATCGTGCTGATTCTGCTGATCGCGAAGTATCTGACCGATGTGAAGGCAGGAAATCTGGAGTGGAAAGATCTGGCAAAAATGGGCGCCTTTGTTGGTGTTCCTATGGTGCTGGTGATGAAGGAGCCGGACCTTGGAACCGCACTAACCTATTTACCGATTTTGGTGTGCGGCATCCTGATGGCTGGGTTGCGGTGGAAATATCTATTGATTATTACCGCGGTGCTCGTGGTTACGCTGCCGATTGGGTATCATTTTCTTAAGCCATACCAGAAGGACCGGTTGGTTAGCTTTATCTATCCAGACCGCGATCCGAAGGGGACGGGTTTTCAGGTGATCCAGTCACGAATCGCCGTAGGGAACGGGGGTATGTGGGGCCGGGGCGCGAAGGAGAGTTCGCAAACGCACTTGGGCTTTCTGCCGGTGCCGCATACCGATTTCATCTTCTCCTCATTTGCGGAGGAGCACGGTTTCGTAGGTATAGTTATTGCATTGGTGCTGTATTTTCTGCTGATTATGCAAGTAGTGCAAAACGCGCAGACAGCGACGGATAAGGCAGGACTGTATATCTGCATGGGCGTTGCCGCGTTGTTGTTGTTTCACGTATTAGTAAATGTAGGGATGGTGGTCGGCCGGATGCCGATCACGGGGATTCCCCTCCCGCTCATGAGTTCGGGGGGGTCTAACACATGGTCTATATTTCTGATGCTCGGGCTAGTGAACAGCGTTAGATTAAGAAGGTTTGTAAATTGAGTAGACGGCCTTTAAGGCCGAGTTCGATTGACTAAACGGGTCGAGCGAAGTAGAAGAGAAAGTATCGGATTGCTAAAGATTTTTGCGTTACTCAGAAATGAGGCAGACGTATCGAAGACGCGGGTGTTGCCAAGGAGCACCATGTGTGCTCGCGCAACACGGACTCGGTCCTGTGCGCTCCCGCCCGCGTTTGCGGCAACCAGTTTTGTGTTCGTCCGCCTGTTTTGGGCAGGCGGGGACATGGTGCAACTCCGGAGTTCTTGACTACTCTCACCGCGGCCCGGGAAAGCGGTGATTAATGAGTAAGGAACTGGTGATTGGATCCAATCGCCACGAGACAAAAGTAGCCATTCTCGAAGAGGATCAACTCGTTGAGGTGTATTTCCAGCGTGCGAACGAATATTCGCTCGCCGGAAGCATCCACAAGGGCCGGGTAACGCGCGTGCTTCCCGGAATGCAGTCGGCGTTCGTCGATCTGGGATTAGAGCGCGATACGTTTCTGTACGTGTCGGATTTCTTCGAAGAGAACGAAGATATTGAAACCTTCGAGGATAAGCCCGCGCGCGGCGAAAGGCGCGATCGAAACCCCGGCCGTGGCCTTGGCAGGGCGGGAGAGGAACGCATGGCCGAACCGCATCCGGTTGTGCCGATAACACCGGAACGCACGGAACAGGAAGGCGGCGAAGCTGCGGAGGACGAGACAGGGATTGTGGCAGTAGAGCTGACATCCAACGCAGATGCCTCTGAGAATGGGCCAAGCGAGCGCGCGGAGCCTGATCGCGGGTTTCGAGGCGACCGGCGGGGCAGGAGGTCGCGTAGGCGCCGGCAACGCGGGCGTGGATTTCCAGAGACTAAGTACGCGCAACCGGCCAGCTCTCCGCGGGTCGGCGCAGGGCTGAACGAGGCCCCACGCGAAAGCGCGGAAGCGGAAACCGGACAGGATGTGATCATCCTGCCAGGCGAGTCGCTTGCCAAGTACCGCACCGTGGGCGGCGATGAGGAGGCGCAGGAGCGTGCGGAGGCTTTGGAAGCGGATGAGATAGAAACAGGCACGGAGGAATCTGAGCTTTCCCCCGAAGCTATAGAACTGGCGGAAGAAGAAGCGGAGGAGCGAGAGGCGATTGAAGAGGAGGCCGAAGAGATCGCGCTGACAGATAAGGTATTCGGACACAATGACGACCTGTCGCCGGCAGGGGAAGAAGAAAAGCTCGAAGAGGTAAGAGAGGATCAGCCGGTTCCTGAAAGCGTCGACGAGGAACCGGGGGCCCCACAGGATTTCTCGTCGCAAAGCGCGCGGCCACAGGTGATTGAGATGAAGCCGCGCAACGAACCGGAACTGGAGCAGAGGGGTTCTTCGGAATTCGGCGTTGATGAGCTCCAATTTCTGCGAGACGAGGCCGCCGAAGCCGAGGAGCTCCGCGCACTCGGCGATGCAGAGAATTTGGAAGCGGAGGGCGGCGACGTTCCGGAGGGAAGCAGTTCGGCCCATACCGCCGGGCCAGCGCAGGCTCAAAACGCAGAAGTGCGGGAGCGGGGCGCGGGGTATATGCATCGCGTATCGCGACGCATGCGCAGAAGGCGAGGTGGGAACCGATTTTCGCAGCCAGGTATAAGTCCGGCTGGGAGCAGCGATGCAAGCAGTACAGGGACAGCAGCGGCGGCGGCAATCCAACCCGAACCGCGCAGAGACACTCGGCGCGAAACCGAAGAAGACCGCTCCGCCGCGAAGCCTGACCGTGCGATGCCCTCCATCTCGGAGTTATTGAAACCGGGACAAGAAATTATCGTGCAAATCGCAAAAGAGCCGCTGGGTCAGAAGGGCGCGCGCATCACGTCGCATGTCGCTCTTCCTGGACGCTATGTGGTGTTCATGCCGAGCGTGGCTCATCTTGGAGTTTCTCGCAAGATCGCTAGCGACGAGGAGCGCCATCGGCTTAAAAGGGTTCTGCAAGCGCACCGGCCTGGAACCACCGGCGGATTCATTGTAAGGACCGCCGGGGAAGGCGTCCCGGAGCAAGAGATCGCCGCGGATATGAACTTTCTGTACAATCTCTGGCTGGACATTCGGCAGAAAGCTGAAAAGAAGCCGGCGCCGGTGTTGCTGCACTACGATCTCGACATCGTACAACGCGTTCTGCGCGACCAAGTGACCGATGAGTACAAGGCCATTTGGGTGGACAACGAGGAGATGTACGAGAACGTAGTTACCTTCATGGAGCGTTTCCAGCCTGAGCTTGTGCACCGCGTCAAGATGTACACGCGCTCGACTCCAATTTTTGATGCATTTAACATCACACAAGAACTGGAGAAGGCGCTGCGGCCTAAGGTTTGGCTCAAGAGCGGCGGGTATATCGTCATCAATCAGACCGAAGCCTTAGTGGCGATTGATATTAATACCGGTAAGTACGTCGGTAAGTCCAACCGGCTGGAAGATACGATTGTCAAGACTAACTCGGAAGCGGTGAAGGAAATTGTACGGCAGATCAGGCTGCGCGATCTGGGCGGAATCATCGTGGTCGATTTCATCGACATGGACGAGCGCAAGAACCGGCAGAAAGTCATGCAGGTTCTGGAAGAAGCGATGCGGGCCGATAAGGCGCCTTACAAAATTCTGCAGTTCAACGATTTCGGGCTGGTTGCCATTACACGGAAAAGGGTAAAGCAAAGCCTGGAGCGAACATTGTGCTCGCCATGCCCATATTGTGAGGGCGCCGGGTACGTGAAGAGCGTGCAGACAGTTATCGGAGAGATCTTGGTCGAAGCGCAAAAGATCGCCAACGCGATTGAAGGCAAAGATGTGGTATTGCGGGTGCACCCGGAGATCGCCAAAGTATTAAAGGCCCGGGACAATGAGTATTTAGAAGAGTTAGAAGAGGTTTTGAAGCGGCCCGTGTTGGTGAAGGGTGATCCGACTCTAAACCACGAGAAGTTCGACTTAGGATAAAACATTTCGGGCGGTGTTAGACTGAGTGCGGTGTTGCATAAGCCGTGCCAGCGCCGCAATACCGCCTGATTTACTGGAGAGATGGCCGAGTGGTTGAAGGCGCACGCTTGGAAAGCGTGTTTAGGGGAAACTCTAACGTGGGTTCGAATCCCACTCTCTCCGCCAACAGGTTCTGCGATTGTTTATTACCTAAACGGTTTGCTTGCGGCAAACGGTCTAGTCAATGTCTTTCCCGGCATCGTGTCCCTCGGTTCACGGCGGCAGGATCAACATTGGACGGACCAAACCAAAAGAGCCGCCGAACCCTGCGGCCCGGCGGCTCTTCACTCAGTAGATAACTTCGCTCTTCTCAGTCGCCCATCGCGCCCACTTCTTCCCGCTTCTCCACCTCAGCGGGTTTAGTGGCAGAGGCCAGCAGCCCGTCCAGCGGCACAAATCCGCCTTCCGGTTTCTTCTCGCCCAGCACGTGCTCGCGATAAAGCCGCGCCATCTTCTCGTTCTCAATCTTCTTCTTCAGCGCTTCGTCTCGCGCGCGCGTCTTCTCTTCTCGCGCCGTCTTGGCAATGCCCTTCACGTCCAGATCGTGCTGCCGGTCCGCCTTCACGTGCTCTTCCACCAGCACCAGATTGTGATCCTTGCTCGCCAGCGGCACGCTCTTGTTGCCCGCGAAGATCTCGTGCCGGCCGTGCTCGTCGTACCACTTAGTAAGTGTGGCCGTCATGTGCATCTTTTCGATGATGTTACGCCAGCCCACACCCGTGTTATAAGCGCAGAAAGAAATCTCCCCTTCCTGCGTCGCATACGGAATGATGCATTGTTCCGTACGCCGGAAATCGTAGTTGAACAGGTCCTGGAACCACATGCCCGCGATGAACAGGAAGTTCCAACGGTCCGCGCGCCGCTTCTCGATATCGGCCCGCGTGCGGTCTCCCGTCACCTTGCCGTAAGCGCCCGACGTCGCCTTCTTGCTCATGCCAAAACATTTGTCGAACTTCGCAATCAGATCCGTCAGCTTGAAATGCTTCGGCGCTTTGAACGGATTGTAATTGCGCAGCAGCGCCAGCGTCACGCCGGCGACCGAGAGGAACCGCCCGCGCGCAGCATCATTGATCCGCGCAATGTCCTTCGCAAGCTGGTCCGCATGCAGAAACGCCGTGACCGGAACGTATTCCTTCGTGTCCTTGTCGCACATCACCGCCATGCCGATGCCGCAGTTGGGATGACAGCCGCAACTGAGCTGGCCCCAGTCGGCATTCGGCCCATGCACCAGGTCGGCGAAATCGGAAAACGTGCTCATGAAGCTGATCGGGAACCAGTCGCGCACTGGCTCGCCAATGCCGGTCTGATTCTTCACATCATGTGCCAGGTGAGACAGCGTGTACCGCTGGGCCTTTCTGCGTTCTTCCGTCACCGCCTCATCGCGGCCGGTAAACGACACCGGCTGGAAGGACAGGAACGGAATCTTCTTCGGATTGTCGAGCGCAAACTGAACCACGTGGCCCACCTGCTCATTGTTAATGCCGTTCACGATCGTGATGACCGGCACGATATCCACGCCCGCCGTCCACAGATTCTCGATCGCCCGCAGCTTCACATCGAATAGATTGCCCACCGCGCGATGCGAGTTCGCCGCGTTGCCGATTCCATCGAATTGCAGATACGCATAGCGCAGCCCGGCTTCGGCAGCCTGCTTTGCAAACTCCGGCCGCTTGGCGAATTCGATGCCGTTCGTCGCCGCCTGCACGCTGTTATAACCCACCTTGCGCGCATACCGCACCGCATCCAGAAAATACGGCGAGAGCGTCGGCTCACCGCCTGAAAATTGCACCGACATCTGCCTTCGCGGCTTGATCGAAATCGCGTTATCGAGCAGCGTCTGAATGTCTTCCCAGCTCAGCTCATGCACGAAGCCAACCTGGTTGGCGTCCATGAAACACGGATCGCACATCATGTTGCAGCGGTTCGTCAGATCGATCGTAAGCACCGAGCCGCGCCCGTGCGTGATCGTGCTCGTGCCGTGGTTATGAAGCTTGTCGTCGCTGTGCGCGCGAATGTCGCGGCCCGGGAATACATCTTCCAGGTGCTTCGAAAACGCCGGGTCGATCGACATCAAGTCCTCAAACTCGCCGTGGATCGCGCACTCCTTCACCATCAGGATTTTGCCGTCGCGCTCCACGATCTTGGCCTTGATTTCGCCCACCGGCTCATTCAGCAGAATCTTGTAATCGATTTCGCCATCCACAATCCGCTGCCGAATCTCCGGTATGCACTTCGGGCAAAGCGAATCCGTCTCGCGCGGCCAGCCCAGCGGCGGCTTCGATTTCTGGTAGCTCTTCAGCAGCGGCTTGTCCGACCATTTCGGAGTGAAAGACGCGTTCTGGTTAACCTGATTGAGCCGATCGAAAACCTGCCAGGCGGCATTGGCGCCCACAGTGACTGCTTTTTCGAAGTACTTAACTGGTTTATGCATGGTCGATAGGTTTAGGCCTGATTACACCCTCAGTATAGGAGGCCGTTAACTCATTGATAAGCAAAAGAAAGCGAACAGCGGCGTTTGGCGGTTGGATGGGCGATTCCGCGTCTGAAATGCGCTCCCAAGCCGAGGCGAACCTGTTGTAGATGAAAGACTTATCTGCTGCAAAACGATTATTGCTGCCTGAGAGCCGAAGCCGGATCGGCCTTCGCCGCGCGGCTCGCAGGTGCAACCGCCGCAGCCAGACAAAGCAACAACACCAGGCAGGCCGCAATCACATATGACGGCGCGTCTGTACGCGGCACTTGAGAGATCAAACTCGCCTGTTTGCGGGTGCGCCGACACTACGTCGAGCAACAGCTTCTGTCCCACCGCGCTCTGGTTCGGGAAGAAGCGCAGCGCAGACGCTTCATCAATGACGTAGCGCGGTTGATTGTGATCCGTTTCCGCTAACAGCCGCCCGCTCTTCAGAGGAATTCCCAACCGGCATGCAATCCACTGAGCGTTTCGGTATCGCAGCCGAATGCATTGGGAATCACTACGATAAAGACGGGCACGGCTACGACCAATGCTCAAGGACTGTTTTCAGATACGTTCTACGTATGCTCGACTGCGTGCCCTGGTAGCAAAGCGATACTCCGCGACGCAGACCATCTCTGACAGCTTGAACAGTCACAACTATACACTTACTAATAACTCGATTGTCTACAGCTGCTCCTCCATCACTATCAATGGTCAGTAAATAAGCAGGCGTTATGTTGAGAACCACTTTAGCTCTATGTCTATCTGCAATCGCCTCGATTGAGGCGCAAGCCGCGTCATCTGTGGATCTACAGAAACAAACGATTTCTACGTCCGTTGATACATCTATTCTGCGTGCTTTGATCAAGTTCGGAAGCGAGACGCGCATCCCGATCGGAATTGTGTTGGACACCGTGAAACCGGAAAAATTATGTGAAGAGCACAGGCAGTTCACCCTTCAAAGCAGGCCGATGTCCGAATTCCTCAACCGGCTGCTCGCCCAATCGAGTTATGTCTGGCTCTTCGATCAAGGGGTGATTCTCGTTCGACCCGCCCACCTTCCTGATCGGGTCAGCCAGGTGCTGGAGATGAAATTTGACAGATTCGGCGGAATCCCAACGACAATGCAGGGCCTCGGCATCACGCTGAGTGGATGGATCTACAGCCGGCTGCATCCGGAGGCCAGTGGTTTTGCAGGCGATATCCTCTCGTCACCAGATGCCGAACAGTTTCCCAAGTTTGAGGTGCGAGACGCCTCAGTGGAGCAGATCCTCAATCAGATCGTTCTACTCGGAAGTAAAGGGATCTGGCTTTTACGGCTGAGCCAGGACTTTGAACACAACAAGGACATAGATCTGCACACCTACTCATACAAAGATGATGCGCCTGCGCTGCAAGCAACTTGTAGTTCTATGAAGCAATAGCGCCTCAGCCAGCTCTCGCGGCTCTTCTCTCCCGCACCCCCGATTCCCCGCACACACTTCGCAATCGCACCCGCTGCGCTCGCCCGTCGGTCCCACAGGCCCGGTCCCGCTTGCCGCTTCCCGCTCGATCACCATGGCCACGCAAGTGCACCTATCCCGTACGGGGTAGTACTTTGATGCTGCCCCATCAGAACTTTTTGCTTGTATTCACTGCCCATTTGGACTTATGCTAGGCCAAAGATATAAACCGGGGTGGATTTTTAATGGAAAACGTCACAATATCTGGCAATTTCGGACGCTTTTCTAGATTAATAGAAATCGTGGCAAACATTGCCACCATTCTTGCCGCTGTCTTGCTTTCGATAGTGCTGGTAAAGACGTACTTTCTTCCCACACCGTCGCGTAGCCCATTGCCTGTCCGCGCGGCCGAGTCCGTAACGGTCGGCGCCAGCCTGAAGAAACAGCTTCCTGACATCGACTTCAACAAAAACGGCCAGACTCTCATATTGGTCCTTTCCTCCCACTGCCACTTTTGCACCGAGAGTGCTCCATTCTTTCGGCAACTGAGCGAAAAGTCAGGCAAGGGCTTCAAGATAGTTGCTGTGCTTCCGCAATCTGTGGCGGAAGCGCAGGATTATTTAAAGCGCGAAGGCGTCCATGTCGATCAGCTCAAGCAAATATCGCTCGACACCCTCGGAGTGGCTGGAACGCCTACCATGCTGCTCCTGGATAAGCGCGGAACGGTCATGGAGTCCTGGGTGGGAATACTCAACCCCGAAGCACAGCGTCAGGCTTTGAAAGCAATTGGCGCGACCACGTAAGGAAAAGGGGCAATCATGATCTCCAGATTTCCTAGACCCTCCTGTTCGAGTGTCTTCTCCACGGCTTCCCTGATCTTCGGTCTTTTGGGAGCCCTTCACGCCCAGCAAACCAGCGAAAGGCTCGTTAGCGCAAAGGATGATATCGAGCAGATTACTGACGCGGTGCTGATCTCCAATATTGCGGTTGCCGGCAAGAACATTGAGTGCGGGCTGTTTATCAAGCCCCCGGTCGTCATCCAGCCGGTTACCCCTTTCCAGGCTGGCCCCGATTGGCTTTCGCAAATGACGATTTCGCTCGTCAACCGGACCAACAAAACGATCGTATTTGGCGGAATACATCTAACTTTCTTGGATACCGGAGATTGCAGCCCTGCTCAACCGTGCGTCGGGGCAGAACTGCACCTCGGTCAAAGGCCCGCAATCGATGCATTTAACGGCAGGACCGGCCAACCCCTCAGGCCCGAGCATCCCGAAAGACCACCCCTAGATTGGAGATCCGAGCAAACAATCGTGGTTCATGTAAGCGACTACATGGATGAAATTGAGCACAATTTATCGGATTTTATGGTCCCAGCGGCCGTAACTAGGGTGAAAGTCCACCGTGACGTTTTTTACTTCAACGACGGAATGGAATGGGGTCTCGGAAGGTACGCAGTTCCAGATCAGGAGCATCCTGGCAAGTTCAAGGAACTTCCCGCCGACTATTTTCCAGGAAGAAGGGGGAACAACTGGCCTCCGGGATACAGCCAGTAAGAAAGGCGCGCCGGCTATGCGACCCCTAACCCATCTGCCAAGAATCGCGGTTCTTACCCCATGCGCAATTCGGCTCATGACGCGCGTGCCAGCTGGAACCCCTACCATGCTGCTCCTTGATAAGCGCGGAACGGTCATGGAGTCCTGGGTGGGAATGCTCAACCCCGAAGCACAGCGTCAGGCCCTGAAGGTGATGGGCGCGGCCACGTAAGGAAAAGGGGCAATGATGATCTCCAGATTTCCTAGACCCTCATGTTCGAGTGTTTTCTCCACGGCTTCCCTTATCTTCGGGCTTTTGGGAGCCCTTCACGCCCAGCAAACCAGCGAGAGGCTCGTGAAGGTAATTCAAGCCACGCAGATCACAGACGCCGTGCTGATATCCAATGTTTCGGTTGCCGGCAAAAACATTGAGTGCGGGCTGTTTATCAAGCCCCCGGTCGTGATACAGCCCGTGACCCCCTTCCAGGCCGGCCCCGATTGGCTTTCCCAGATGACGATTTCGCTCGTGAACCGGACGAACAAGATCATCGCTTTTGGCGATATACATATGCACTTCTTAGATACCGGAGACTGCCGGTCTGCGCCTTGCGTCGGGGCAGAGCTTACAGTCGGGCAAATGCCTGCCATCGATGCCTTCGAGGGAAGAACTGGCAAGCCCCTCAAGCCCGAGCATCCCGAAAGGCCGCCCCTCGACTGGAAACCCGAAACAACAATCGTGGTTCATGTAAGCGACTACATGGATGAAATTGAGCACAATTTATCGGATTTCATGGCCCCAGCAGGCATAACCAAGGTGAACGTGTATACCGGTGCCTTTTTCTTTGCTGACGGAATGAGATGGGAGGGAGGCAGTGACAGGTATTCTCTTCCCGATCCAGAGCATCCCGGCAAGTTCAAAGACCTTCCCGCCGACTACTTTCCCGGAAGAAGGGGGAACAACTGGCCCCCGGGATACAGCCAGTAACTGGGAGGTTCGCCGCCATGCGAGCGCTAATCAATCTCTCGAGAATCGCGGTTCTTACTGCATGTGCGATATGGCTCATAACGCGGACGCCGATCGCTCACGCCATGAGCTGCGATAAATTCAACACGAGCACTGAGTATATTTGCAATAGCTGCTGCACCGGCAAGCCAGCCGAAATGCTCTGGACGAACGGCTATAGCGAGGGAGCGGGTATTCAGGTTTTAGATCAAATGTATGCGAACTGCGGCTCCGCGACAAACAGCTGTCCGAACGGAACACAGTACACCGGTTGCGCTACCAATAACAATCCATGGTTCCAGGCCGTCAACAACCCAGCTTGTTGTTCGCCTTCAGGTTTCGCTTGCAATGCGGGAGCATGCTGCCCCGGCTTTGTCTGCCTGTCTGGCAACGTTTGCGGCGCCTGCCGTACTACCGGACAAACCTGCGGCGCGACTTCAGACTGCTGCAATGGGGCCTGCAACGGCAGCAATTGCGTCGCGTGCCCCTCGCCAAATTCGTATTGCGGGGGCACCGTGGACGGCCGGCCAACTCAACTGCAGAATCTCTGCGAATACCCAAGTAACGACGGGTGCGCCAGCGGTTACTCCTACCAGACCGTTAACGGCGGCCCTTGTTGTATGTCGACATCTAGTCCCATCATCATCGACGTAGACGGTACAGGCTTTCAACTCACATCAGCGGAGGACGGAGTGGATTTCGATTTTTTTGCCGACAACCACCCGATACGCATGGCGTGGACCGCTGCAGGTTCGAGCAATGCCTTCCTGGTACACGATCTGAATCGCGATCATAAAATCACCACCGGTAAGGAACTGTTTGGGAATCTCACCCCTCAGCCTCCGTCCGACGACCCGAACGGCTTCCGAGCACTTGCGCAGTTCGACTTGGATCATGACGGCTGGGTAGACGAAGACGAGGCCGAAAAGGGCCATATCCAGCTCTGGAACGACGCGAATCACAACGGAGTGACCGATTTCGGCGAGCTTCACAATCTCAGGCAAGCTGGAATCAAGCGTATTTCCGTTCATTATCGTGAGGACCGGCGCGTCGATCAATACGGCAACGAATTTCGCTACGAAGCCGCGATCGATGATTTGTCAAACGACCACCGCGTGTACGACGTGATTCTTCAGTCCCTGATTAAATAGCACGCTCCTCTGGCTCATCAATCGGCCTTGCTTGCTCTTCTCTCCATCACCTCCCGATTCCGCGTGCACACTTCGCAATCGCATCCGCCCCGCTCCTTCGGCCTGGGCAAATTCCCGACGCCTGTCGGTCCCACATGCCCGGTCCCGCTCGCCTCTTCCCGCTCGATCACATCCAGCCACG
>DATJUG010000121.1:0-70764 GCA_035502635.1 Bryobacteraceae bacterium | reverse complement strand
GCTCTGCCTGCTGAAGATCACCCCCGGCGTGAATTGCACGATCGTCGGAAGGTAATAGCTGATCGCATCGTCCACGTTCCCCGGCTCCGCATACAGGTACGGGTTGCCCGTCGCATTGGTGTGCGTCACCACCTGCCACTTTGTGCGCGGTCAATTAGTTAAGGCGCGCCGCCGCTTTTAGAAAGTCGAGCCACTCCTCGAAGCCTGCGCCCGATTTCGCTGACGTTTGGAACACGCGCATGCCGGGCCGGATAGCCTGAATGTTGTTGTAAGCCGTGGCACGATCGAATTCCACCGCATCGGCCAAGTCGATCTTGGTAATAACCGCGGCATCCGCGCTGTTGAAAATGGTGGGATATTTCAACGGCTTGTCTTCGCCTTCGGTGACAGAGAGCAGCACCAGTCGCAGGTCTTCGCCGAGATCATACGATGCAGGGCAGACCAGATTTCCGACGTTCTCGATGAACAAATAATCGAGCTCGGAAAGGGCCCAATCTTCCAGCGCCCGCTCGACCATTGCCGCTTCCAGGTGGCAGAGCGTTCCGGTCGTGATTTGCTTCACCGGTGCTTGACTGCGCGCCAGACGAGCCGCGTCGTTGTCGGTAGCGAGATCGCCCACCAGAGCTGCCGGGCGGTATCGCTCCCGCAGCAGGGTAAGTGTCTTTTCCAGGAACGCAGTCTTGCCGGTTCCGGGGCTGGAGACGAGACTTACAACGAAAACGCCGGCGTCCTGAAAGCGCTGCCGCAGGGCGCGCGCAATCTCATCGTTGCGCTTGAGAACGTTTTGGCGGACTTCGACAATCCGTGGTGTGCTGGTCATTGGGCAAGCTCCAGTGCCGAAACTTGTAATTGGCGGCTAGCCGGAATTTCTTCCACCACCAGCCGGCAATGCGGGAACGCGCTCTGTTCGGCGGCGAGTTCAAAGGCGGAGACCAGCGCCTCTTTTACGACACCCGACATCTCGCCCAGCTTGAGGTAAATGGCTTCCACTGTGATGTTGCCCCTTTGCTCCGATTCTTCCTCGGCGATCTCGAGAATGCTCAGTGCGATGGAGAGTTCATGCATGCGATTGCGGCTTGGCCGAGGCTGATGCCGCCGTCATTCGGCGGAACAGCGTAATTGGTCCAGATCGTTTCCTGTCGAATCAGAGATCTTATTTCAGAGAGCAGCAGTTCATTCTGGAAGACGCCACCCGAGAGAACAATTGTGTGGACCGAGTGCGCCTCGCAGAGTTGAGTGGCGGCCTGGCAAACCGTCTCGGCCACGCTGCGGTGAAAGGCGCGCGCAATTTCAGCGGGATCGCGGCCGCGGAGCCGGTCGCGTATGACTGCTTCGAGCATTGGGCGAAAGTCCAGCGTCTCATCGCTAATGGGAAACGGATAGGGCTCGCTCGGCCCGGAGCTTCGTGCAATGTGCTCCAACCATATGGCGGCTTGCCCTTCAAACGTGATCTCGCGCGTGAAGCCCAATAGCGCGGCCACCGTATCGAACAGCCGGCCCATAGAGGTGGTCTTGAATGTGCGGAAGTCCTTTCTAAGCAACTGCAGAGAGTGCTGGTACCGGCTTGAGGACTGAAACGGCGGAGCCGCTTCAGTCTGCGCCAGAAAACCCGCGGCGCATTGAACAGGATGACGAGCCGCTGCATCGCCGCCAGGCAGCCTCGCCTCGCGCAGGTGCATCACGCGCCGGAAACCCTCCGTCAAACTGCCCACGAAAAATTCGCCTCCCCAAATCGTGCCGTCATCGCCGTAGCCGGTTCCATCGAAGCTGACGCCGATGACCCGCATCTCCCAGGCTTGCCTCTCCGCAAGCACGGAGGCTATGTGCGCGCGGTGATGCTGAACCGCGACCCTCTGCAAACAGCAAAGCTCCTGTGCATAAGCAGTGGACGCATATTGAGGATGCGCGTCATGCGCGACCAGCAGGTCATCGAAATCGACGTCATACATCCCGGTCAGATCCGCAATCGTTCGCTGAAACGATTTGAGAGCTTCGTAATGATCGAGATCGCCAACGTGCTGGCTGACAAACGCTTGCCCCTCGACTACCAGGGTAATGGCATTCTTCAAGTCGGCGCCTAAGGCCAGAATGGGACGATTTGCAGGGAGCGTGGCGACCGCGCCCGGCGCATAGCCGCGCGATCGCCGGAGAATCATCGGACCAAAGACCCCAGCGCGAGCGACGGAATCATCCACCCGGCGCGCGATCGGACGTTCGCCCACCAGGAACGCATCGGCAATGCCGGAGAGTTTCTCGCGCGCATCCTGGTCTTCATATGCGATGGGCTCGCTCGATCGATTGGCGCTGGTCATGACCAGAATTTGCGGCGCGCCTGCGGCAAATAACAGATGGTGCAGCGGCGCGTAGGGAAGCATGACTCCGAGTTCGTGATTGTCGGGCGCGACTTCGGGAAGCTCAATCAGGGCCGGTGCGAGAACGATAGGCCGCGCAGGCGACGTGAGAAGCGCTTCGGCTTCGCGCGCCAGATCCACTAGACTTCGTGCGGTCTCGATGCTCTCGACCATAACCGCGAACGGCTTCTCCTTGCGGTATTTCCTTGCGCGGAGGGCACGCACTGCCTCCGCATTCCGTGCATCGCAAGCGAGATGATACCCGCCGATGCCTTTTATGGCGACGATTGCGCCCGAATTGAGAAGCTGAACGGTTTCTTCGATGCCAGGCTTATACTGCGGTCCGCAAGCCTGACAGGCAACGGGTTGCGCATGAAATCGTCGATCCTGAGGATCGTGATATTGCCTTGCGCATAGGGCGTCGAGAGCCCACTGTTTCATCGTGGTATTCGGCCGGTCATAGGGCAGCCTCTCGATGACGCTATATCGAGGGCCGCAATTGGTGCAGTTTATATAAGGATAGAGATAACGCGGGTTTGAGGGGTCGAACAACTCGCGTAAGCAGTCTTCGCAGACGGGCAGGTCAGGAGAGATCCGCACCGAAAGATGCCCGTTGCGCCGGCTCTCACGAATACTGAAATCCTCCAAACCAGCAGGTTGAGACGGCGCAACCTCAATCGCGGTGATGTGCGCGGCGGCCGGTGGTTGCGCGGCCAAGTCTCGCAGGAAAGCATCCAGCGGAGCTTCGGACCCTTCTACGTGGATGCACACTCCGTCCTCGACGTTCAAGACCCAGCCGGCGAGCGACCGCGCGCGAGCGAGGCGAAAGACAAACGGACGGAAACCGACGCCTTGCACAACTCCGCGCACATGGATGGATCGCGCGGCCGTCACGGCTGCGGCCCCGTGGTCTCCAACAGCTCGCGAACGACGTGATAAATCGAGGCCTGCACTTCCTGAATGCGCGGTATGTAATCGGAACGTACGATGAGCGGGTGATCCGCGAGGCCGCGGCGTAGAATTTCACCGCCGTCGTAGCCCAACAGAGCGACCGTGAGCAGGCTGCGCTTGCGCGCTTCTTCCAGCGCACAAATAATGTTGCGAGAGCCGCCGCTGGTGGAAATGCCGATGGCGACGTCTTCCGGGTGCGCTTGTGCAATCAGTTGCCGCAGGAAGATCACTTCGGTTCCTACATCGTTGGCGAGCGCCGTGATGTTGGCTGGCTCAAGCGCCAACGAGATCGCCGGAACCGCGTGATAGCCCGATGGCGGGAGAATGCAGTCGAGGGCGAAATCGTTCGCGTCCGTCGCCGAACCGCCGTTGCCGAAAAGGATGAGCTTGCCGCCTCGCTCGACACGGCTGCGAATGGCAAGCGCTGCTGCGGCAATCTGTTCCGATTGCTCGTTTGCAACCTGCGTCCTCAGCTCGGCGTCATCGCCGGCTTTCATTTCAATCGAGGCCGCAACCTCTTCGATGACGCCCGTATCCTCCTGCTTCTCTTGTCCGAGGAATGGATACAGAAAACCCGCCGCACCGACGTCATGGCCCAGTTCGCGGCGCTCGAAAAACACATGCACCGTTTCCCACAACGTGTGATAGAGAATCTCGATCAGCTCTTGATGCATGAACGGATCGGCCGTCGCTAGTTGCAGCGCGTACGAGCCGCGCGCACCAGAGAGCGCGAACGTCATGCAGCCGCGCGCCTGCGCCGCATCGAGCGCGGACTGCACTTCCATATCGCCTTCGGGAGGCCCGAAGCCCATGACGATGTCGTCAGCTTGCGCCAATGCCTGGAGCCACGCCGCAAATGAGATGGAGAGATCGAGTGCTGGCAGCGCCCGTTTGCCCACGATAACCGGATGAACAAACTCAACCGAGACATGCTGCGCGTCGGTCGCATACGGCCCACGGCCAAAGGCAAGCAGCCGGCCGCCCTTGAGGAATCGATCCGACATCTGTTGGCAGGCCGATGCCAGCCGATGAGCCTCCTTCGCAAAGAAGGCATGGAACAACTCGTTGCGCTTCGTCAGAGCGTGTTCGATCTGGCTGGCGAGTAAAGAGCGGCTGGCGAGCATATCAGCAGATGCGGGGCAGCGGATCACCGACCAGCATATCGATGACGCGCGTGCCTCCGTAAGAGGTAGCGCCGAGCACTGTCGCAACCGGTTGCTCGCGAATCTCGCCGATGAGCGCGGCTTGGTGACCGCCCGGGGCGGCGCGCAGAGCAGCGAGCCCGGCATCGGCGAACTCGGGCGCGACAATCGCGACGAATTGCCCTTCATTGGCGATGTGCAGTGGGTCAAGTCCAAGCAACTCGCAGGCGCCGCGCACGGTATCGCGCACCGGAATGGAATCCTCAAGCAAGAAGATGCCGACGCCGGCATCGCGCGCAAGTTCATTGAGTGAAGTCGCCAAACCGCCGCGCGTAGGATCCCGCATCCACCGTATGCCGGTAGCGGCTTCGCGCGCCAGAGCTTCTATCAAAGGCAGCACAGGCCGCGTATCGGAACAGAGCTCGGCTTCGAGATCCAGCTCTCCGCGCGCCAGCAGAATCGTAATACCGTGATCGCCAATCGGGCCGCTCAGCAGAACTTTGTCACCGGGCCGCACGGATGCCGCGGAAAGGTTTAAACCGGACATCGGTCGGCCGATTCCTGCCGTTGTGATGTACATGCGATCGGCCTTGCCGTTCTCAACCACTTTTGTGTCGCCGCCAGAGATGATCACGCCCGCGGCGACCGCAGCCTTGGCCATCGCGCGAACCTCGGCTTCAAGAATCTCAGTCGGCAGCCCAGCCTCGAGCACGAATGTCACCACCAGCGCTTCGGCCCGCGCGCCGGATACGGCCAAGTCATTTACCGTGCCATTGATTGCAAGCTCGCCGATAGAGCCACCCGGAAACCGAAGCGGCTTCACAACGAAGCTATCGGTCGTGATGGCAATGCGAGTCCCATTGATACTCACGTGTGCCGCATCGCCCAGCGGCTCAGTTGAAGAAGGGAAGAGCAGCGGTGCAAATAAGCCTTCGACGAGCCTCCGGCTGGCCTTCCCGCCCGCTCCGTGAGCCATTTCGATTTGCATGTCACGGAAGCGAATCTTGGGCGGCTCAGCGCTCATATTTGGTGCCCGTCAGACTGCGACAGAGAGTTGGGTGAATGCCTCGCGCTTGCGATGTTCGTAGTTGTAGTAAGCGGCGCAGGAACCTTCGGAGGACACCATCAGAGCGCCTACCGGGTTTTCAGGCGTACATTCCTTTCCGAAGAGCTTGCACTGCACCGGCTTCAGCACGCCCTTCAGAACCTCGCCGCACTGCGCTGCCTTGGGATCAGTGACGCGGATGCCAGGCACGGCGAAACGGTGCTCGGCGTCCCAGGCCGCGTAGGCGTCGCGAATGCGCAGCGCGGATTGCGAGATGAACCCCATGCCGCGCCACTCGAAATAATGGCGCAAGTCGAATGTTTCGGCCATCGCCTTCAAAGCCGCGCCATTGCCCTCCCAAGGGACAACGCGCTTATATTGGTTCTCCACCTTGGCTTCGCCCGCGTTCAGTTGCCTGAGGATCATGACGATCGATTGCAAAATGTCGAGCGGCTCGAAGCCGGAGACGACGATGGGCTTGTGCTCATTGCGCGCGATCCATTCATAGGGTCGGCAACCGATCACAGTCGAAACGTGACCGGGCCCGATGAACGCATCGATGCGCATGTCGGGCGAATCGAGAATGGCGCGAATTGCCGGAATGATGGTGACGTGATTGCAAAAGACCGAGAAGTTATCAATGCCGGCGGCTTTCGCGCGCATCAGTGTGAGCGCGGTAGATGGAGCCGTGGTCTCAAAGCCGATGGCAAAGAACATGACGTGCCGGTCTGGATTTTTCTGTGCCAGCTTTAGCGCATCGGAGGGTGAGTAGACGATGCGAATGTCCCGGCCGCGCGCCTTATGTTGCAGGGGACTGCCATGCCGCCCGGGCACGCGCATCATATCTCCAAACGCCGTGAAGATAGTATTGGAATCCTGCGCCATCGAGAGGCCATCGTCGATGCGGCCCATAGGGAGAACGCAAACCGGGCAACCAGGGCCATGAACCAGCTCGATATTCTCCGGCAGAAGATCCTTCAATCCGAAGCGATAGATGGCGTGCGTGTGGCCGCCGCACACTTCCATGAAGCGGTAGTGCCGGTCAGGATCGGCAAGGCGCCGGATCTCCTCCGCCGTTTTCGAAATCACGGCAGGTTCGCGGAATTCGTCTACGAATTTCATAGCTCCTCTCTGAACCGCACATCGCCCGGCGTCAAGGATCTGGCGCGGCGCGCGAATCCTCCAGTCCGTAGCCTGTTACCTCTTCGAGCACTGCCTCCTGTTCGCCGAGCATGGTAAGGGTTCTTATCTGGTCCAGCGCTTGCTCTTCGCTGATCTTGCTCATCGCGAATCCGACGTGGACCAAAACCCAATCGCCGGTATGAAGAGATTCGTCTGCCAACAGGCCGGTGTCGATGTGCCGCCGTACGCCCGCTACTTCCACCAACGCACGGGTCTGTTCTTCGGAAGAGAACTCAACGATCTTCGCTGGAATCGCCAGGCACATGTCAGGAGCCCTCCACAGCCAGCATACGCTTTGTTGAATCGGCCGGTTCCTCGGGTTGCCTGCGAGCCACGATATCGAAGAGGCACTTCACTTCGTCTCTTAACCTGAGTGCTCCGCCTGCCAGCGCAACGGGCTTGATCTTGTAAGTCGAGTGAACTACCGTCAGTTCGCCGCGCACAAAAAGCGTATCGCCCGCTACCACCACCTGCGCCGCGACCGGCTCGCTTCCGGTGACCCCGTGCAGCGAGACATCGGCGATTAGATTGATCCAATACTGGCCGTCTCCGGCCTTGCTGGCCGAGACATTCGAGGTGCTGAAAACAATCTCCGGATACTTGTCAGCCTCGAGAATGTCACGGTGTAGCGTGTGCTCGATCTCTTGGCGCTCTTGCTCGCTCACGTCCTCGACGACGGTGAACGACGCCGCCTCGATCTTGATCTGAACGGATGCCGAATCAAGCGTCCCCGCACGGAAGTGCGCTTCGCCAGTGAGATCGCGAACAGTGAGTGTCGGAATTTGAGCGGCCGCGGACAGCGTTCCGCTTGCGAAAGGGCGCACGGTGACTCGGCTCATCTCGGCGTCAATGGCATAGTGTTCAAGTTCCATAAGCCGGAGGTGAAGTTTCGGTTTCTATGAGAGCTTCCGCAACCAGCTTCTCGACGAGTTTGACCGCTTCAGCAACGGCCGCTGAAACAGGTTCGCTGAGGCCCATTTCACCCTCTTCGCCGCCGAGCGTTGCCGGCTCGCAGCCAACCAATACGATGCGCTTCGAAATCGGTCCCATGGACTTTGCTAACTGAATCACCGCGACTGGATTCATGGTATGGGCGTCGAGCGCGGCGAGCGGTCCGCCAACGCCGGTTTCAGACGCTTCAGTCTCGATGACATAGACCGTTCCAGGAGCTTCGCCGCGTGGACAAGCGTCGACCAGGATTGCGAGATCGTCCCCTTCGAGCAGGGCGTATGCGAGATCGTACCCGCGTATACCGAAGTCGCGGACGCGAACGTTCTCGGGAAACGTCCGAGTGGAAAGATGCCGCGCCACTTCGACGCCGAATCCATCATCGCCGAGGAAGATGTTGCCGATGCACGCCACCAAAATCCGCGGGCTGGTCTGACGCGCTGTGGGTTTGCGGGACGGCCCCGCAGGTTGCACCTCTTCAAGCGTGAAGAAAAACCGATGTCCCGGCTGACGCAGCAAACCGAGATCCTTGCCCGGATCATCTTCGAGAATCACCGCGAGATGCAGCTTGCCTTCGTAATCCTGCTCGATGGACTCAACAATGGCGGTGCGGCCCGCGAGCGCAAGGTCGAAGATGTCCCCGCCGGGATGCGGCCGGAGGATCACGCAATCTCCTTTCGCCACCGCGACGCCCTGCACCATGACCGATTCCACCGGAAGCTTTTCCTCAAGCAACTGCCATTCCCATTCGTTCATGGCGTCTCCTGATGCAAGCGCCGCAATCCCCGGAGCGCTCCGTGCATCTTCATCAACTGCTCGGGCGGCATGCATTCAGTGCGTTCGAGGATCTGGCGCGCACGCGGGTCGACCTGATTCATCTCGAGCTTCTCCTCATCGGTCAACGTCATGATGCGCAGCGTGAGGATCTCATCGATTTCGGTTCCATCAAACAGGGCGCCTGCGCTCTCGGGCGCGATTTGCGGATAGTCGTAGAGAATGATCGGCGACGATAGCATCGCATCGCGCGCGCCTGCATCGCCGGCTAAAACAGGCCAGGTGCCGATGTTTTTGCACTGTGCAGCGTCGTCGCGAAAATCCTCTGGCGGATCGAGCAGCGAGATGAACTCGCCTCCTTGAAGCTCGAGAATGGTGTGCGCGGAGACGAGAGACCGCATCAATGCGGCATTACGGTTGAGGTCCGCTGGTACAAGCGCCGTATTGAATACACTGATACGGATTTTGAATAGGTCATCGCGCAGCCTTTCGGCTTCTACTTCGATGGCTCCATCGAGCGGCTCGCGAACCCGCGCAATGTCTCCTTCTGTCTCACACGCCGCAGCAAAAGAAAACGTTTGAAGCCTGCGATGCATCGCGAGATCCGGGATGTTGAGAGGAGCCATTGCGACATCGCGCTCCGTCGCTTCCTGCCAGACAGGCGCAGAGCTTGAGCTGCGCTCGATCAGGTGCAGAAAGCGGACTCGGATTCTAAGTGTCGAGTGCTCACCTGCAGCCCAAGCCAAACACTCGGTTTGCGTGCTCCATGCGTCTGCCCCTCGCTGGCACTCAGCAAAAGCCCGCGGATACAAAACGCCAAAGTTCCAGCGCTGACGGTTTTTGACCGCAGTCGCGCGGTAGGGATACAGAATGTAGCCTTCGTACAAAACGGCATTGGCAATGTCTTCCACCAGCTTCGTATTCATTGCCGGACCACTTCTTCCTCGGCCGCCTCTTCCTGCGCGGCGAGCAAGCTGTCGAGCGCGTCTTCCCAAGTCGGAAGCGAGCGCTGTACTTTGTATCGATAGAGGCGCTCGAACACATCGCGGCGAAGCGACAACCACGCACTGTTCGGATAATAGAGGTCCATCATGTCGCGCCACACTCGGACGGACAAGCGGAAACGCGCTTCCTTATCCCAGGAAATGGGCGCCACCTGAAGCGCGCCTTCAGCGCCTACGTAGAAAACTATTCCGCTAAACAGCAGTAGCAGAGGGACGTCGCCTTCACTCACCGCGTGAAAGTATTTCGTTGCCGCTACATTGAAATCGAACGTGCAGGGAACCTGCAATTCAGCCGTGGTGGCGCCAGTGAAGGACGTGACGACCGTGGACACATGGTTCCAGAGAAACGGCCGCAGAGTCTTTCCCCAGCGCTCCGGAGTGCCGAAGAGATCCAGAAGCAACTCCTTTTCTTCGGTACTGTAATGGCGGCGAGTCGCTTCAATCTGGATCTGAGTGCGCAGATTGACGCTATGGATCGTCTCGGCCGTTGCATTGGAAACTTCTAATTTAAGAGCGATCAGCGGCTGTGCCGCCATGGCTACCGGCTCCGCACCGCTTACCCGGAAGCTCAGATCAGGCATGAGCAAACCCCGCACTCGCCTGCATCTTGAGAGCATCGAAGAACAGGCGGATCTGTTCCCAAACCTCCGCTCCACCGGAAAGGCCGCGCCATCGGCTACGAATCAGTCCCACCAGTTCATAACACTTGTCGATTGGCACCAGGTAGTATTCGGCGGGACGGCGCGCCGCATCCAGGCGGTTGACCAGAAGTGCTTCCACGTCTGGCTCCATCCGAGCGAGCAATGGATTGCTAATCACGATCTCTTGCCACGAATCCAGCGAAAGCAAAGACTCCGTCGCCCCGGCGGGACTGGGATAGACGGCTAGGGTAGAGCCTTGAACGCTGCTCTTGAAGAAAAAAGCCATGCCGATGGGAATCAGCAAGCTTTCCCATTGGGCGTCGGTCATCTGGAAATCGTTGAGCAGCCGAACGTCGAGCGGAACGCGTTTGTACTTGGTTCGGGTGGGGGAGTCAAACAAGAGCGCGCAGGCATCGCAGGCGCACACGAGTTTTCGGGCAACGGGCTCGATTAAATGCCGATGCGCGGAAGAAAGAGCAACGCCGCAGAGTTCGCAACGCTCTCTGGCATCGCGCTGGCGCACCAGATTCTGCAACGAGGTGAACGGGCTGTACTGCATCCTCGGCATAACACCTCAGGGCAGCACGGCAGCGGGTCGCAAGGAGCCATTCGAGGTCTGCAAGCTGGCGAGCGGGACGAAGGCGGACGCTGTTCGCTCAGACGTCTCTAAAAGCACTTCGACAGCGTCCGGTGCGCTGGCGAGCAGGGCTTCGCGGACCAGCTTCTCCAGATCACTAACAGTTGAGCCGCAACTGTGCCCGCCGGTGTCGATCCGGAGGCGAACTGTCGATGCTTCCACCGCGAGCACCTGGAGATCGGCTCCGCGCCTGACGAGCGTCTGCCGGGCCTTTTCGATGCCTCGATTCGCGCGAGTTTCGAAGTCGTCAGGATGCAGATCGTATAAGACCAGAACGCTGCTGACAAGCTCGTCGGTGGCAAGAGCGCGCAACAGCGCCGCGCCCGGCTCGCCTGCTTTCGAGACCAACTCGAGTATCCGGTCAATCGCGCCGGCGTGCAGGTCCATTACGGATTGAACCAAGTTCTTAGCGGTCGCGCGGAGGGCGGGATCGGCAGCGGACTCGATGCTACCGATCAGCCCTTCAATGCGCGCGATTTGGTCACGGAACTCCTGAGTGTCCGTCATCAGGGTTCAACTTCAACCGCGCACAACGGGCTCAGAAACACCCTGTGCGTCGGGCTTCTGGTGACCAAACATGGGCGAGTGCACCGTTTCGAGCACCTTGCCGTCTCCCAAGTACATATGTACGCCACAGGGGAGGCAGGGGTCGAAGCTGCGGACGGCTCGCATAATATCGATGCCTTTAAACTTGTCGGGGCCATTCTCTTCGAAAATGGGCGTGTTTTGCACTGCGTCCTCGTAAGGGCCGGGCGTTCCATAGATATCTCGGGGATTGGCGTTCCACGGCGTCGGCGGATACGGATGATAGTTTGCAATCTTGCCCTCACGAATGACGACATGGTGGGACAGCACACCGCGTACCGCTTCGTGGAAGCCGCAGCCGATCGCTTCTTCCGGCACCTTGAAATCGCTCCAGGTTTTCGTGTTGCCGGCATGCAGCTCCTTCATGGCTTTCTCCATGAAGTGCAATGCGGCTGCGGCGGCGTACGCCTGGAAATAGGTGCGAGCGCGGTCGCGCTCAATGGCGTTGCTCCATTTCGGGATCTTCCACTCGAACTCTACCTCGGGAAGGCTAGCTGTCTTGGGGAGATAGATCTTGACGCTGTGGCCGGTTGCTTTTACGTAGCCGATATCGACCAACCCCGATAGCGCAGTGGCCCAGAAACGCGCGATGGGTCCGCCGCCGGTATCGAGCGCCAGGTAGTCGCCCGTTCGTTTGTCATACCAGCGCGGCGACATCACCCAGGTGTAATTGCCCTTGAAGTCGCGTCTTTGCGGACGTGGGATTGTGGTCTGGTTCCAAGGATGCCGCTTGTCAACAGGGTTGCCCAGCGGGTCCTCACGAACAAACGTCTCGCTGTTTTGCCAATCGTCGTAATAGGAGCTGCCCAGCAGGATCCTGATATTCAGGTTAATGTCTACCAGGTCGTTCGTCACCAGTTGGCCATCCACCACCACGCCCGGGGTGACGTACATGGCGCGTCCCCATTCGGACATGTTCTTGTAGGTGTAGTCGCACACATCCGGATTGTTGAAGGAACCCCAGCAGCCGAGCAGAATGCGACGTTGGCCGACCTTCTCATAACCGGGCAGAGCATCGTAGAAGAAATCGAACAGGTCGTCGTGAAGCGGCACAACCTTCTTCATGAACTCGACATATTTCATTAGCCGAACGAGGTAGTCGGTGAAGAGCTGAACCGTGGGAACAGTGCCGACGCCGCCCGGATACAAGGTCGAGGGGTGAACATGGCGCCCTTCCATCAGGCAGAACATCTCGCGCGTCATACGGCTCATCACCAGCGCTTCGCGATAAAACTCGCCGGTAAAGGGGTTCAGGGCGCGCATGATGTCGGCGATGGTGCGAAAGCCGTGCAGGTTGGAATGATTGGCGGGCGTCTGCTCCGCCTTCGCGAATACTCCGGGATTGGTTTCGCGCACCATCTGTTCGCAGAAATCCACGCCCACTAGGTTGTCCTGGAAAATGTTGTGATCGAACATGTACTCGGCCGCTTCGCCGAGATTGGTGATCCACTCGCCCATGTCCGGCGGGCGAACGCCGAACGCCATGTTCTGTGCGTAGACCGCGCAGGTGGCGTGATTGTCGCCGCAGATACCGCAGATGCGGCTTGTAATGAAGTGGGCGTCGCGCGGGTCTTTGCCCTTCATGAAGATGCTATAGCCGCGGAAGATAGACGACGTGCTGAAGCACTCGGCCACTTCGCGATTATCGAAGTCGATCTTAGTGAAGATTCCCAGGCTGCCGACGATGCGGGTGATGGGATCCCAATTCATCTCCACCAGGTTGCGTGATTTTCTCTCGATGCCAGTTTCCGGTGCAGTCAAAGTGCTCATAAATTCGCTCCCTTAATACGCTCTGGGGTGGTAGCCGGTGGTGAGTTGCCTGCCCGTATGCCGCCACTTGGGCTCTTTATTCACGGTGTGGTTCGTGATGGACCGCAAGGCTCGTATCGCGGTGCCGTACACGCCGATGGTTCCCGCCGATACTCGCGCGCCAGGCGGCTCGTCCATAAAGGGCATGAACTTGTCGGGGAATCCGGGCATGGTGCAGCCGATGCAGATGCCCCCGACATTCGGGCATCCGCCGATGCCATCCATCCAGCCGCGCTTCGGCACATTGCAGTTGACCACTGGCCCCCAGCACCCGAGCTTCACGATGCATTTGGGGGAGCCGTATTCGTCCGCGAAATCGCCCTGCTCGTAGTACCCGGCGCGATCGCACCCTTCGTGCACCGTCTTGCCGAAAAGCCAGAGCGGACGATTCTCCGCATCCAGCGGAATCATGGGCGCAAGCCCCGCCACCTGGTAGAGCAGATATAACAAGGTCTCCATGAAGTTGTCAGGCTGCACGGGGCAGCCGGGCACGTTCACAATGGGCAGACCCGCTTTGGATTTCCAGTTGCGCCCGAGATAATCTTGCAAACCCATGCAGCCGGTTGGATTGCCCGCCATGGCGTGGATGCCGCCATTGGTGGCGCAAGTGCCCGCACCGACTACGGCCAGCGCTTTCGGCGCCAACCGGTCGATCCATTCGTTTGTGGTGATCGGCTGGCCGGTCATGGGGTCAGTACCCATCGCGGCCCAGTAGCCTTCGCGCTTGATACTTTCGTTGGGAATCGAGCCTTCCATTACCAGCACGAACGGATCGAGCTTGCCCTCCGCCGCTTGATGCCAGTACTTCATGAAATCGTCGCCGACTTCGTAGGCCAGTACGGGATTGTGAAGATGCACCTTCGGAAGCCCCGGAATGGCGCCCAGCACAACGTCTTCTACGCTCGGCAGCGTGGCCGCGGTAATGGAGACCGAATCTCCATCGCAACCCAATCCGGTGGTCATCCAAACAATGTGAATTTCAGGAACAGGAGAAGGCCTTTGTGTCGATCGGCCGTAGGGAATGCTATCTGCCATGGGCGGTCACCTTTCAGCAAGACACGGGAACCGCATGCGACCGAACGTGGCGCACTATAACGCGCTTTGCGATTCCACTGTTTCTATGAAGACAGATCGGGCGTTTGGATCGAAGCGGGCGAGACCGGTTTTCTGCCGGAGGAATGCCCTTACACGGACATCGGGGATTCCCCGTATCGGGTTCTTAGAGGAGCTTTGCTGGGGAGACCACTTCGACAGAATCCACGAGATTGCGCAACGTAATAGAGGGATCCTGTACAGGCGCGACGAAAGGGCCTTGAGTGGAAGGGATGGCCACCTTCAGATGCTCGAGGTACTGAGCGGGGCTCCCGAGCACATCGACACCAAAGCGCGAGCGGCGGACTACCTGAAAACCGAGATCGTCGAGTTTGCGGGCCGCTTCGTCGAGTTTTTGCTGCGATGGGTGCGGAACGGCCGCGCCCATCTGGTCGGGTACGACCCGTAACGTAGCACGAATCTTCGACGCGTCCGCCATCACTACGATTCTAGTCCTGTAAAAGATCACGCCACACTGAGCGCGGCGGCCGCATTCACCAATCCGTAACCCACGGCTGCATTCGGATGCCCAAAAGCGGGAATGCCCAAAGCGTTTACTCCCGTCTCGACCGGCGTGGCGCTTTGGGTCAGAATGCGCTTCACGTCGGCTGGTTTGAGAGCCGGATTCTTTTCGAATAATAGAGCGACAATGCCGGCAATCTGTGAGGTAGCGCTCGAGGTGCCACTCGCGACAACCCACCCATCCGTTGCACTCGTCTCGTCACCGACCGGGTATGCCGCAGCGCTCAGGGAGGCGTCGACTGGAGAGGCAGGCGAAGTGGGCAAGACGAGGTAAACGCCGTTCGGGAATGGTCCCACCAGACCTGACACATCAGGCACGATCCTCGGTGGATAGTTGTTGCTGGCAAATCCACTCGCGAACGAACTCGCAGACAAATTGGCTCCCGCATCGGCATACACGCCGCCCACCGCGATCACCTCCGGCATCGACGATGGCCAACACGCATCGCCGTTTCCGCTCGCAAACAGCATGGTAATGCCATCCTCGAGAACAGCCGCCCTGATACTGAGCTCGATAGTGGGGAACACCTGTTCATTGGGCCAACCCCAGGAGCAGGAGAGCACTTTGGGGCGCAGCGCGGCCGCAGAATCTATGGCCGCAGCCGCAAACGCGAGAGCAAATTTCATAAGCGTGTAATCGGCTCCCGGAGCTATGGCCAATGCGTTTGCAAAAACAAGCGTGCCATGCCCTAACTCATCTGCCTGGATGGGTCCGGCCTGTATGGATACTCGAGGAAACGTGCGTCCTGCAAAATGCGGATGGTCGAGATAGAAGCCGCTATCGATGATCACAACCCCGACGCCTGATCCTGTTTGTGGCACATGATCAGCGTTCAGCAGGTGTCTGACCTGCGCGAGCGACAGATGCCAATACCTGGGCAGGGGTGCTGGGGGAATAGCAGAAGTGTAAATGGGCGGGGGAATGAAGACGAAGTGGTCGCACGCGTCGTTTACCTGTGTGGCTCGCACCGAGATTCCGCTGGTAGGGCTAGCGAACAACTGCTCAGGCCGCGGTGGGTCGGGCGACCAGCTCAGCATGCGAGGTTCGGAAGTGGCGGCTACGCGCCGGGGCACAGCGTTTATGGCCATGGGGACTTTGAGCACGTCTCGAAACAAAGCAGAGGGACCAGACACAGTAATGCCGAAGCGGCCAACAGAGGCGACGCGAAACCCCAGCCTCTCGAGATAGGCGGCTGCGGAATCGGCGGCTGCGGGCGCAAGCTTGAAATCGGCGTAATTGCTGTTATCGATCCGGCCACGAAAGAGTTGGATCTGCTTGCCGGAAACCGTGCGCGTCGCTACCGTGCAAACGACGTTCTCATCGGCGTGCGCGGCGGCGGCTGCGAGTCGTGCGTCTTGTTCCACCAGGCGCCGCAGCGGTTCGGTGGCGAATTGCAGATCTGGCATGTCAATACTGCAAGGCGAGAGGACAGCTTAGCGACTGTAGGCGAATTGGCTAATAATTACAAGCCGGGCCTTAGACTATGTTACGGGATTCGATGTTACTGGCTGTGCCTATCGCTGCGATTGAGCTTTCCCGCACGGTTTGCAATTTCTATCAGAAGCTAAGCTCTAGGGAGCGTGTCTAAGATGTGGAGAAAGATCCTATGAAGGCAGTGCGTTTACATGCATATGGCGGCATCGATCAATTGCGGTACGAAGAGGTTCCAACGCCAGAGCCGGGACCCGACGAAGTGCTGGCAAAAGTTGCCGCGACGAGTGTGAATCCAATCGACTGGAAGATACGCAGCGGAGCAGCGAAGGACAGAATGCCTTTAAAGTTGCCCGCAACTCTGGGCCGCGACCTTGCGGGAACGGTAGCGAAAGCCGGGGTGAACGTCAGGAATCTGAAACCGGGACAAAAGGTGATGGGCCTGGTACTCGGCAGCTATGCAGAGTACCTGACTGCAAGGGCGGACGATCTCACCGTGATTCCCGATGGCCTTGAGATGGAGCAAGCGGCTGCTCTGCCACTGGTTGTCACCACCGGCGCGCAGCTAATACAGCACATCCGGCCGAAACAGGGAGACATAGTGCTGGTGACCGGGGCTTTGGGAAACGTCGGCCGATCGGCAGTATATCTAGCCCAGAGCCTGGGCGCGCGGGTCATCGCCGGCGTCAAGACCGAACAGAAAGAAGAAGCCAAATCATTGGGTGCGGATCAGGTGGTTGCGATCGATGATTCCACAGAAATAGCAGAACTGCCGGAACTGGATGCAATCGCTGATACGGTCGATCATGATGTGATCGGCAAATTGATTCCGAGGTTAAAATCCGGCGGCGTGCTTGGGTCCGTGTTGGGAAAGCCGAAAGAGGCCGAGGAAAAAAACATTCGGGTGGAAGCGTTCATGGCAACTCCGAACGCATCGCTTCTGCGGCAAATGGCGGACGCCGTTCGCGATAAAAAACTGGTCATTCCGATTGTTAAGAGGATGAAGCTTAGCGATGCGGGCGAAGCTCAGGCACTCGCCGAAAAAGGTTCGTTAGGTGGAAAGATTCTGCTGATCCCTTGATATCCGATTCTTCATCAAGTAGTCTCTATTGCCCGTGACTCAGACTTCGCATTGAGAGTCCACTGCACTGCATATTGCACTAACTCGCGTGAATTCTTGAGCGCGAGTTTTTCCTTCAAATGCGCCTGGTAGGACTCAACTGTCTTGACGCTCAGATGAAGCGTATCCGCGATTTGCCGTGTGCTGTGGCCTTCGCCCATGAGGCGCAGCACTTCGAGTTCACGATCCGATAGCTCACTTAGCGAATGCTTCCCGTGCGCCGCACCCGCGCTTACGAAACGCTGCAGCATCTTGTTCGCAATCTGCGGACTGACATACACCTCGCGATTCAGAATGCGGCGTAGCGCCACCAGCACATTTTCGGTGGCTTCCTGCTTCATGATGTAACCGTTTGCGCCGGCCCGCAGCGAGCGCTCGGCATAAATAGACTCGTCATGCATGGAAAGAATCAGCACCGGCAGGGTGGGATCTTTGGCGCGCACGCTCTTCAGCAGATCGAGGCCGTCGGGCCCATGCAGCGAAATATCGACGATCAGAATATCCGGCTTAAGCGCGTAGATCATCTGCAGGGCGCTCTGCGCGTCTTCCGCCTCGCCACACACGGTCAGGTCAGGCTCGCGGCGAATCATCTGCGCCAGACCCTGGCGCACAATCGGATGGTCGTCGACGATGAAGACCTTATGCTTCATGAAGCGTGGGCTACTTACTTCCGCTAAAGCGGAATTCTGTCGCCCTCGCTATTTTACTTGTTCGCCTTTTGAGAAGAGACCGGCGTCCAATCCGCCGCCTTGAGCCATTCTCTGCAATTGGTGACAATCAGATCGGAGACCTCTAGCGCGATGCTTCTACACAACTCGGCTTCGCGGTCCAGCCGGCACAGTTGCGCGGCGAATTCCAAATCTCGGAATTCGTTTTCCATACCTAGTGGATTTGTACACGCGCCGATTCGTGACACCGAAAGCTTACGGGTTCCCACTAGCCGAGTGACCGAGATAACGCATCACTTGCTCTCGAAGCGTATTCAAGATCGTAGTGATGTGGTCTGTCTCAATGATGATGAACTGATCGCCGGAAGAGAAACTATCTCGCGCTTCCACGATGCGCCTGTGATCTTCACGCAGCTTAGGCAATGTTTTCGCGGCCGCTGCCGAACCCCTTAGAGCCGCGGACAAATAGTAGAGAATGAACTCAACGTCATCGGCGAAGGTCTTGAATGCCTCAGGCGGAGTTTCCGGCCGCCGATGTGTGATGCCGGCTTCGATCGCCATGATGGCGTGGACCAGGGCGTAGGAACTGGCCAAAATGGATGTGAGGATCTGGAGCTGTTCCGCATCGATGCCTGGCTCTGTGCCGATACGGTCCACAGAGGCTTCAGCCGCCGGCCGCGCGCGCCTCCAAGCACGGCGTGTCCTGTCTAACTCGGATTGCACGAGTGCATCGGAGCGCTCAAAACGTTTAACGACTGCGTGGAAATATTCTCTGCATGTATCCAACATCTCTGCGATCGCTTCTGAAACCTGTGTGCGCTCCCAGGTAGGCCACAGCGCATACGCAATCAGTGCGATGACTCCGCCGATGGCCGTGTTTATTCCGCGTTCGAGTACTACCTCGCGCGGAGGCACTCCTATAGCGGCGATCAGAAATACGATCAATCCCGTAATGGCGATGCTGAATACGCCATAGTTGGCGGGGCCGATGAAACGCAGAAGAAACGTGAAGGTACCAACGAGAAAAAGTTCGGTGAGGGGAATTGCGGGAAATACGTGATACAGCACGGTTGCGAGTCCCAGGCCGGCGAACGTTCCAGCCAGGCGCAAAACGCCGCGGCTATAAGTGCTGCTGAAGTCAGGCTTCAAGACCACGGCGATGGTCATCGGGATCCAATAAGCCCGGCGTCCGTTGATTGCGCGGCCAATGGCGTCGCCGAGCGCAACCCAGACAGCAAGACGGATTGCGTGACGGCAGAATGTCGAGCGTGGGTCGAGGTTCGCGCGCAATGTGGCGATCCAGCTCCTCATCTGATATTTCAAGGGCCGTGCTAATTCCAGCCGCCCCGATTCCTCAATGCCCGCAGGCACTGTCCGCGATGCGAGTTCGGTCACTGCGCGAAGTTGTCCGGCAAGAGCATCAGCGGCTGAGACGATATCGCTCGCGATAGAGGGAGGAGAATCTCGCACCAGTGACCGCGCCTGTTTCGCCAAGTCGTTCACCTGATCGAGCAATTCGGATTCTGCCTGGACGCACTCGCCGGAGAGCAAGCAACGGCCCAATTCGCCGAGAAGGTTCGAGGCGGCTTCGAGAAGCTTGTCGATGCACTCGGCGCCATGGAGTTGGCCCTTCGACGGTTTCTGTTCTTCGCGCACCAGCTCGTCACGCAGCCGGACCAGCACGAACGCGGACAAGCGGATGCGCTCGGCTTGATCGAATAACAGCCGGAGACGTTCGCCTTCGGTGGAGTAGTCGCGGCCCAATGCAGTCAGCGTGTCCTGCACCTCTTGGGTGGGAGCCTTGAGAGGGGTAGTTGCGAGCGGGTCCAATTGCGGACCAATCTCACGCGCGAGGGCAACATATACATTGCCAATCGCGCGGCGCTCCGGATCGTAACGGCGCAGCGGCCAAAACAGCAGAGCGAATCCGGTCTGGAGCAACCCGCCGAGGAGCACCAGCAGCGCGGTGTAGAACGCGCCTTTCAGAGTGGTTTCGCCTCGCGCTGCGAAGACGATCAATGCGACCAGAGTGTTCAGGCCCAAATCGCCGGCTCTCGTGCTGATCGATATCATCAGGCCGGCCGTAAATGCCCAAAAGAAAGTCAGCGGGACGGCCGCCCAGTTTGTTGCGCCCGCTAGCGATCCCACGAACACGGCCAGCGCGCCAAAAAAGGTCCAGGCGAGCATTCGGCGCGCCCGCTGCGCATAGGGATCGCGCCCGTCCGAATAAGACACGTTCAGTGCGCCCGTTGTAACCGCCACTCCGCCCAGCGGCTTGCCCATCGCCATCCCGATTGCAAGAGGCGTAGCAACCGCCAGAGCATTGCGCAATGCCAGCCATCGACTGTTGATCTTGCTCTTTTCGAGGCGCGTGAGCGCGCGCCACAGAGCTGCCGCGGGGCGCGGCTCGCGATCAGCAACCATGGGGCAAGCGAAAGCCTATTTCCCGCTCGATGCTTTTCAAGGGCGCTCTTTCCTGACAACATAATGTTATTAGGCTTGTTGCTCATGCGCTCGATATTCACTTGTGCTTTGTTCGCCTCGCTAGCCCAAGCGGGGCTTTTGACGCCGGTTTGGATTGAGCTCGGCCCCAACGGGCAAGTGCTCGCTCGAGTAGTTGTTGATTCAGCAGCGGACTGTCCGGTGCTGGAAGCCGATGGCAAGCCCATCACAATGACTCTCCGCGCCGGTGCGCCCGCCGGTTTTCAACCTGCCTGCGAGGCCGCGATTCCGCAAAAGGTCCGGCGATTACGTTGGAATAGCAAGGAACTGCCGCTGCCCAAAACGCCGCGACAAGTCATTGTCATCGGCGATACTGGCTGCCGGGTAAAGGGCTCGGCAATTCAAGACTGCGACGATCCGGCCGCCTGGCCACTGAAAGCTGTGGCTGCGCAGATCGCGAGCGCCAAGCCCGACCTGGTTGTGCACGTCGGCGATTATCTTTATCGCGAGAGTAAGTGTCCAAGTCCAAAGGAGGGATGTGAAGGGCCGTATGGTGATAACTGGTTAACCTGGAATGCTGATTTTTTTGCGCCTGTGTCTACCGCTTTGAGCGCTGCCCCTTGGGCGTTCTCGCGCGGAAATCATGAGAGCTGCAATCGTGCCTGGAAGGGCTGGTTCTACTATCTTTATCCCGCTGAGTTTCCGGCTTCTTGCGAGGATTCGAAACCCTACATCGCACGATCCGGCCAGTTACGTATCGGAATGCTTGATACAGGGGCAACCGTGGATGGAAATGAGCCTCCTGCTCAATTGCAGCGCATTTCCGCGGATCTCGGGACGCTCTCCGGGAAGGTAGATTGGCTTGCCGATCATCATCCCTTCTGGGGTTTCAGCCCCGCCGGCGGAGCGTCGAACGCGGTGGTTACGCCGGAAACGCTCGAACCTGCCTGGCAGCAGGCGAAGCCTCAAGGCATCCGATTGATCCTCTCGGGCCATGTTCATCTTTTCGAATTCATCGTCGGCAGCGGCCAGCGGCCAAATCAATTGATCGCGGGTGATAGCGGAACGCAACTCGATGCCGGCATCTCCGGCGCCGCAGTTGCCGCGGGAACCGTCGAGCACGATTTCGGCTTTACGCAAATGGAAAGCGAGCATTCCGGTTGGAAGTTGACTTTGAAAAATTCCCACGGTGCGCCGTTGGTGCGATGCGCGCTGCCGGATCATGCTCCCGCGTCGTGCACGTATGTGAGCTCCTCGTCCCCGGTTTCACAACGTGGAATGGGGCGACAGGAAGTCTCGCCTGGAAGCACGACGACTAATCTGCTTTCCGCGCCGAACCAGCCCAGCAGGCCGCTGACGGTTGATCAGAAATGGCAGAACTTTGCCAGCGAGACCGCAAGTCCTCTGACCTTGGGAGCCGGCGTCTTCAACGGTGGAGCATCATACCTCACTAATACCGATCCGAAATACGGCAGGAATCGTGGGGGTTTCGGAGAGGATGTAGCTGCATCTATCGCGGACATAGCCAGTCAGAATTTTTTCGCTGATTTTCTCCTGGCTTCGGCATTTCACGAAGATCCTCGCTACTCTCGCCGCGGCCCCGGTCCTAGCCTTGTAGATCGCGCAGAATATGCGATCAGCCGGTCGGTGCTGATTCGAACGGATACGGGCGGAACGAGCTTTAACTGGTCGAACGTACTTGGCACCGGCATGAGCGCCGCGCTATCGAACGCATATTATCCGCCTGCCAGCCGAGGTGCCAGCTCGACCTTCACGCATATAGGATTGAGCATCATGGGAACCGGCTTGGCAAAACTCGCGCCTGAATTCTGGCCCGACTTCTGGCAAAAGTTTGCCGCTAAGCATCACTGACCGAAACGGCTATCCGCAGCCACTATCCGTGCACATCGCCCGGTTGCGCCCGGCGGATTCAAGTACACTCTCGATCCAATTCAGAGCCACGCCGTCGACCCAGAATCTGTCCTTTCCACGGGCCAAGAATCCCAGATGGCCGCCGTGCTCTGTAGCTACCAGCGTCAAAGCCGGATTGGATTGGAACGCAGGGTGACTATAGACGGCGAACGGAATTAGTGGATCGTCTTTTGCGCAAATGACCAGCGCCGGCACGCGAATCCTATCCAGGTATCCCACTGCAGATTGCGTAGCGTAGTAGTTCGCTGCCGTTCCAAAGCCGAAGAGCGGCGCGGTAAAGCGATCGTCAAACTCCCAAATGGTTTTCACCTGGTCGAGCCCGGCCGTGCTGTACAAATGCGGCGAGGATTTGCTTTTCCTCTTTACCCGTTCGCATAAGCGGTTGACAAAGCGCCGCGCGTATAACATATTCGATCGCTTTTGGATGTGGCGAACACAGGCCGCGAGATCGATTGGAGTTGAAACCGCACAAATGCCGGCTAGCAGATCTGTGGTCCCCAGTTCGCCTGCGAGCTTTAATGCGACATTGCCGCCTAAGGAGAACCCAACAATGAATGCGGGACCGCTGCCCTGCCGCTGTAATTGCTCCAGAACTGCGAGCACATCATCTGTTAGCCCGGAGTGGTACATCGTCTCGCACAGTTCCTCCGTGCCTCCGCAGGTTCGCGAGTTGAGACGATGCACGCCGAAGCCGCGAACCAATGCCGCCTGCGCGAAGCTTTGCATATAACCCGAATCGGCGCATCCTTCCAACCCATGCAGCAGAACTATTTGTCCTCGAGCGTTCGAGTCTGGCTGATGCGCGAGAGCAAGAATTGTCGCTAGCGGATCGATGCGATATTCCCGCCGCAATCCTGGGAAACGGCGATGGTCGATTTTTCTCGGCCAATAATTCGCGGCGATTGTGAGCAGATGCGGATTGCGAACAATTGGCTTGAATTCCGCGTTCAAGCTTCGATTGTAACGGCGCTCGCGAAAACGCGGCGTTTTGTTACAGCTACTATTTCTTACTGCGGGTAGGCTTCGCTCTTCCTGCTGAGATCCTCAGACAGGATAATCGCCTCTGCCAGCTCGCGCATCGGCCGCCGAAGCCGCCGGCTCTCATTTCGCAAGCGCAGATACGCTTCCTCTTCGGTCAAACTATGACGGTACTGAAGGATGCCCTTGGCGCGCTCGACAAGCTTGCGCGTCTCGAGCTGCCGCCGCATTTCGGCTGTCTCCTCCTGTAGCCGCGCATTCGCCTCTTCGAGAACGGATTTTGCGATCGCGCCGCCCATCTGCTCTCCGACGAACGTCAGAAGCGCGATTTCGTCAGCATCGTGATAATGCGGTTCTCGATGATGCACGTTGATTACGCCGATCACATCGCCGCGGCTCACCAGGGGCACTGACAGGAAGGCCTCGTATGTGTCTTCAATGAGGGCTTGAAAACGTTTGAAGCGGCGGTCCGCAGCAGCGTTCTCTGGAAGCGCCACCACCGAACGATGTTCCACTACCCATCCCGTGACGCCTTCTCCGACCTTCAACCGAATATTGCCGAGATCGCTTTGGTGCGGAACCTGCGATGCGCGCAGCACGATTTCGCTTGTTTCGCGCTCGATTAGGTAAACGAGGCACGCGTCGCACTCGGTCACTTGTACAGTGAGCCCAACAATCTCTCCGAGCATCTCATCCAGGGACAATTCGGAGCTCACAATATTGCTGATGCGGTGAAGCAGAGAAACCTGCGAGGTAGGTGGTTCGAAGCTTACAGTCGCCATACCAGACTTTAGAACGACCGGGCCTGTCGCGGCAATCGAAATATTTGATCTCTCCCATACCTCCGCAAATCAGCCCGTCACAAGCACTTGCGAGGTTCTGTCAAAGTGCTGCTTCAGAGCACTCGAACCAGTTGTTCCTGTTCTTCGCCGGTAACCCGCGCGCATTCGTCCCCGACGTAGACGTTCACTTCGGAGCGGATCCCGAACTCAGGAAGGTAAATTCCTGGCTCTATGGAGAAGCACGTACGAGCAATCACGCGGCGCTCATCGTGCGACTCCAGGTTGTCCATGTTCGCTCCGCTTCCGTGCACGGCAGTTCCGATGCTGTGCCCCGTGCGATGAAAGAAGAACTCACCATAACCTTTCTGTATGATGTAGTCCCGCGCCACATCATCCACTTCGTACCCTGACAACGGCTCGCGCGAGGCTATTTTCGCAATGACGTAGGCGCAGGCTCTCTTCCTCGTATCTCTGACGATCTCAAAAACGTTTTGAACTCTGTCGGGGATTGCCTCGCCGCAAAAGCCGGTCCAAGTCACGTCGTAATACACCGCCTCCGGCTTTGACAGCTTCGCCCACAAATCGATCAAAACAACGTCGCCTTTGTGTATGTGCGCCGTACGGTCCAGACTGGGCTCGTAGTGCGGATCCGACGCGTTGGCATTCACTCCGACGATTGGGCCGTGATCAGTAACCAGTCCGAATTTCTTAAAACGATCTCGGATGAACTGCTGCGTCTCATACTCGGAAACCGGGCTCCCCGTCCGCAGCCGCTCGCCTATTAGCTCGAATGCCTCACGCCTTGCTTGATCGACCAACTTTCCCGCTTCCAAATGCGACTCCAACTGCTGTTCCGTCCACCGCGCCTCGAATTCCTGAATCAAATCCGCCGAGCTCACCACTTCCACGCCGGCTTGCCGCACCAACTCGAGCGTCCCCGCATCCACCAGCGACACATAGGGAATTGCGCAATTCGGCGAATACTGCATTGCGATGCGCGAAGATCCTGACAGAATGCCGCTGAGCTTGTTCTGTTGGTCCGCCCAGCTTGAATACAATTCCTTCTGTCCCGGCAAGCTGTCGAGCGCGCCGCTCTCTATGCGATGAACCAGCTTCCGCGGTTCTCCGCTCGCGGGTACGAAGTAATACCATCGCCTGGTTGCTTCCGCGTTGCCTTTAATGCCCAGAACGCGATAAGCGAGCGGGTCGCGTCTGTGATGATCGAAAAACAGCCATCCATCCAGCTCATTCCGGCGTAGCGCTTCTTGAATTTGGTCTTTGATCATTCCTAGTGATTTTATGCGGTCTCTAGCTTCGCCAGTCTGATTTCCGACGGCGCCGGGGTAAGAAGACTCACGACAATCAGACTTGTGATCGAGGAAAGCAGGGCGGGGTAGACGGCCGGAATCCAACCGATTTCCCCTTTCAGCCACTCCGACCCATACTGCTGCGCCAATTGCCACCCCACGGTTACTACCGTGCCTAGCAAAATTGACGTAACCGCGCCTTGCGTGGTGGTTCGCCGCCAGAAGAATACGGCCATGACAACCGGCGTGACCGCCGCGCCGTAGACGGTATAGGCGTACAACGACGCCTCCAGCACTGACTGGAATTGCGTTGCCTGCAAAACCGCGAACAGTCCCAGCAGGATCACGATAATCCGCGACACAATCAGGGTCCGGCGTTGGCTTGCGCGGCGATTTACGAATCGCTGGTAGACATCATGAATCAGATTGGTTGCTGGCGAAAATAGGTAATTGTTAGCTGTCGAAATGACCTTGGCGAATACTCCGCCTAGCAGAATCGCGCCGAGCAAAGGCGGCAAAGCCTCCTTGGCGGTCAACGGAATAATTTCGCGCGGCCGATCGGTATGCAACCGCGAGCTAGCGATTACGGCGACTGCCACAAGCAAGGTTTCGAGCGTTACTGTTCCAATGATCCACCCAATGACCGACTTGCGCGCATCACCCTCCGATTTTGCGGAAAAGAACTTCTGATACATCCCCTGGTTGCCAATCAGCAATAAGAACGTCGGCAACGCTAAGGCGACCGCTCCTCCAAGACTGTAATTACCCAGAACCTGAAAGTGCGTCGCCGGCAACGACGCCCGAACCGCGTGCCATCCACCCACCCGCGCCAGCAAGATTGGAACCGCAACGATCACGGTCAAAGTAACCATCGAACCGATCACCAGGTCCAGATACGCTATCGAAGCCATGCCTGCAGCCGCGGTGAAAAAGATGACGAATCCCGCGATGATGTACAGACCGGTCCTCCTATCGAGTTCCGGGAAGATTAAGTGCAAAATATCCCCGCCGCCAATGAATTGATAGCTTGTAATGACGGTATAGGAAATGACGATGGCAATTGTCGCCAGCACGCGAGCGGTCGCGTTGTATCGCGCCTCCAAAAGATCGGGCACTGTGAACTGTGCAAAGTGCCGTGCTCGTCCTGCAATTAGCCCAATGATCAGCAACCCGACCCAACCGCCCAGCGGCTGCCACAGCGCTACAAACCCGTTCTTGTATGCATTTTCTGCTCCTGCTAGGAGGCTCCCAGCTCCGATCCAGGACGACAAAAGCGTAAAGACGAGAACTGGCCAGCTCAGCGTTCGCCCCGCGACCAGAAAATCCGCCTCGTTCTTGACTTGGGTGACCTTGTAGATCGTGATTCCGGATAACAGCAACACCACGAGCGTGACGGTGATGACGTAGATCATGAACCGACCATCTTATCTGGAGTGCCGGCTTGCCGGCTGCGCGGGGCCTAACCTTGCCGAACGGTTCGAACTAGTTTCACGAAAGGCGGGCTGGCATATCCGACCAGGCAATATTGATCCAAGGCGAACAGCACCACGGATTCCATCCCTTGCGACTGCGCTAAATCAATCTCTTTCATCCACGCAGTCCACGCATCGCTGATTCCCACAAGATGACTCCGTTGCGTATTTGGAAATCCCTTTGCCGCGCTGACACTCATGGAATAGCTGCTCTGGTCCAGGTTGTAATTTCCGGTAAACGTAAAGCTTTCCGTCTTGAGACAGTTCAGGTTTGTGGGTGTCCAGTCCCCGGAAGGGAAGTTGATCAACTGATTGAATGAGGTATCGTTTGTGTCCGTCGGATACAGCACCTCGAAGCGGCATCCAGGGAACTGCGCTTGTAAAGCACTTCGAATCGCGGCAGTATACGCACCGATCAAGGTCGGGAGGAACGCCGTCTCATTAGGATACGCGCTCGGGTCCACGTCATTCGAGAGAATGACCTGCATAGGAACGCCGTACGTATTTTGAAACTGCTGCTCCGTGTAAGCATCGTAGAATGGCATTCCGACGTTCACGTTGGTCCCGGAGGTCGCATCCCAGACTTGCTTTTGGAAATACCACCACTGTACTTCTCCTGATTGAAGATACGGCGTAATTCCTGCATTGCTTTGCAATGTCGCCATATCCAGATAAACCTGCGTCCAATAAGCGAGACATGTGGGAGAAAAGTTAGTCTGGATAGAGGGCGTGCTGAGTACGACCGGCGTGTTGTCGGGATATCGTTGCGCAATTCCTGCCTGCTCTGATGGGTCGCCGTTCATTAACTCCGTGCTGAACGAAGCAACTGCATCAATGCCATAAGTCTTCAGCGCGGTGAAATAAGCCGTGTGCCAGTCGCGTGCCGCTCGATTTATTCTCGGAGTCGCTGTCAAATCGGTCCGCCAATATTCTGCGGTAGCGATCAACGTACTATTTAAAGAGTCGCTCGTATCCAGGTCATACGGCGTACCGTCTACCCCGCCGCTCAGGGTTGTAGCAGCAGACCCAAAGCTGTAACCTTCGCTGCTTGGGTCTAATTGAACAATGATTCCATTTCCGTCCGTTCCCATAGCCCGGGCGGTAAATGTCAATTGGTCGCCGTTCGTACTCGCCCACAGCAGGTTTGTGCCGACATTGATCAGCCCGGCAAGGGCTAACGCGACGGTGGCAGGCGTATCGTCCAACAGCACGAGATGTTTAATTTGGGTAGTCGCAGTCGGATCATCGGCCGAAGCGAGGTCCAGAATAACTGTCGGGCTTCCATCAAATGGAAGTGCAGTTAAGGTTACCGTCAGGGATGCATACACGGTACCAGTCCGGACAATTTCATAGAACCACAGCGCTCCGGTGTAGTGGTTCACCCTTCCCTGAAATCCTAGCTTGTTGATGAGCCAAGCAGTGCGTTCGGCAGGCAGCGATTGCGAATGGTACGTGTCCCAATCGGTAGCAAGCGCTAACTGCGTCTGCGACTCGAAATCCGGCAGGTTTACCGACGGATAAGCTATCTCCAGAAAATCGAAATAGAAAGAGTTTTCGGCTGGACCAGCATGCGTTAGCTGTACCGTGTGTGTGCCGGCGGCATAACTCCCAAGCGGAGATCTTACCAGCACATCTTCACCGTTTAGTAGCAGATTCAAAGATGTCGTCTGCCCGTCTACCGAAACATCGACAGTTGCGCCTGCGCCTAGCAGGCGGGTGCCTAAATAAAGCTCGTGCTCTGCCGTCTCGGTATAGACAATCGTACAGCTATCGCCAGGATTATTCGTGCTGTGGATCTTGCTTCCCGAGTAATTTCCCGTTGTCAGCGCCCAGGCCGATCCGTTGTAAGCGACAGCCGCATCGGAATCCTCTATTCGGCGGCTTCCGGGCCCAGCGACGGAGTACTGGCGATTATTGCCTGTTACCGTCCAGTTCGAAAGGGTTACCTGAAATTCTGCCTGTTCATAGCTGCCAGGCTGCATGTCGGCCGCCCACGTCCATCGCAACTTCCGAACGCGATTGGTGGGAATCTGTTCTTGAGTATCTGAGTCAACCAAGTTGCCAAAATTGATCGTAATCTGATAGGTCGTCGGAAAGGCGCCGCCGCTAAACATTACCGCGGGCTCTGCCCAGCACTGTGCTGCATTCTGGGCAAAGCCGTACGCCGTAACTCTATTGCAGTTTGCCCCGATGACTGCCGAATATTGATCGTTTGGTCTTGGCGTAAGCTGTATCGAAACCCCATCGGACTGAATCGTCGCCATGAAATCCGGGTTACCGATAATCTCGGAGTTCCCGTTGACCGCAGTGGCTACTCCTTGCGCGATGTCCTTCAGGGTGTCGGTGGTTTGTACCTTATAATAATGATGATTTTCAAGCAGCGCCAGGCCCACGCGATTGCCCACGCCCGGCGATGCCGTCAGCGTCATGGTTGCAGTTGCACCCACATAATTGCCGGCTACAGGAGTTGCGTTGGCGAGCGAGAAGTTCACATGATATAGGTTTTCAACCCCGCTATCATCTGTCGCCCAAACGCGCAGATTGTTCCAATCGACCACAGGATCTAAGTTCGATTCGAGAGGTATGCAGTTCGTTCGGCTTTCCTGGTATGTAAGCGTTAAACCGCTTAGGTCGCCATCGGGCAGATAGCGGAGCGCAGGATGTTCGAAGACGTTATCGCGATTCCATTCGACAACACACCAGTCAAACTGCTGCCTCCACTTACCCGAAACGGCAAAACCTGAGTCGCTGGCTTGCGACATTGCCGCGATTGCCGAAGGCATCAGGAAGTAGCACTGCAGATCCCTGTCAGGGGTCAGTTTATAAATCTGCTCTGCCATAACTTAGAGGCGAATCGTCACTGCCAGATCGCGGCCGGGACTTATCTGGCCTGAGTATCCTGAGATCACCTGCAAAGTGACATTGATGGTAAGTGCCGCTGTGTTCTGCAATGCCGGCAGAGCGGCGCCATCGAATACCGTAGACGTCGTTTGACCGGATGGAATCGAGACGTTGCAGTATTCCGTCCCGTTCTGCAAAATATCTACGCTGATCGTATACCCGGTGGCAGCCTGGTTTACCACAGCTCGGATGTCGCGCACTGCATGCGATGCTTCGATGAGCAGCGGTGGCGAGGCATTTTGTTGCGTAGCCAGGTATCCACTCACTTGCAGCGAGAACTGTCCCCCTGATAGTGTCCTTAGCCCTCCATCGGCTTGTAAGGTGTAGCAGGTCTGCTGGACCTGGCTGTTTCCGAAAGCATTTGTCACGTAGAACTCTGCTGCACAGATTCGAACGTCAGGTATGCTGACCGTATGCAAGTAGTTAAGGGACGCCCTATTCTCGAAGAAATCGGCCGCAAATGCCACCACAACCGCCGTCGAATCCAGATGTAATACAAGATCACCCACGTTGTGAGTCGTGGCAATCGAGCCCAAGACGGCTCTGATGACCGTATAGGTATTCGCACTCGGGTCTGCCGACAACACCGTCATTAACTCAGTGCCAATCTGAATGATTTGCCCGGTTGCAGGGGATGCAATTAACGCTAGCGAAACGGTTGTGCTGCTGATGTCCACGCTCGCTGCCAGCGAGTAGGCGCTTGGCGTATTCAGTTCGTTCCAGGAGAAAAGCTGTAATGTGCCGCTTGAAACGGAATTTGTATTCGTAAGGTCAGTGAACCCGACTTGAGACAATGCAAGCTCTCCGCCTCCGGGCGCTGAAAGCGTAAAGGTCGGAATCCCAGGCAGCCCTGCGTCTGACGATTGACCACCTAAGGTCCAGCGAGTAAGCGGACACAGATCCGGCGTACCTTCCTGATTACTGACATTCGCTCCGCGCCCCGATATCTGAACCACGCTTCCCGTTTCGTAAGCCACTTGGAACTGAGCCGGGCTCGTTGCCGAGACCGCTGCAAATCTCCAGGAGGGTTCGGCGATAACAAAAGTGCTCGTCGCGTCGGGTAATACCGACCAAGCAGGCGACACCGTTAATGTAGTCTGGTCATTAGCCGTTATCGTTCGCTCCTGGCCTCGCCCTGTTCCTTCAAGAATTCGGACCACCATGCCGTTGTATGCTGAACTGGTTGCCCCCATATCCGCCCAGCCGATCGTCGTCGAGGAAATAATTGTTGCTGGATACGGGCCCGCATATTCGAACCTGTAGTAAAAATCGGCATGATCGAAACTGGCGTCAGGCGGACCAATGGGCTGCGGTGCAGCTCCGATATCCATGTAACTTGTATTAAGCGGCTGTTTCGTGGCAATTCGATAAAGCAGTTGCGGCGTCGTCCCGCGATAGACGTTGAATGCAGCCGCGGTAACCGGAAAGCTAAGGCCGTTGATGACGATTGAGTTCAGGCCGCTTCCGGTCGGGACGCTAGCCGGAACGGTAAACGACAACGCGCCTTCGTTCCCGGCGCTGTCCACTGCGGTAACGGCGTAATAAAGAACACTACCGCCCGCTATGCTCCCGCTACCCGTCACATAGCCTGGCGAAAGACTGAGCAACGGCAAATTCGGCGAATTAGCCGCCGGCGCTGTCGGCTGTGAAAATCCAACCGTCAGCGTATCTGTTGCAGTCCCGTCGCTTTGGGCCTGAATCTGCTCTGTGACTGTGAAATCGAAGTATTCGAAATTTCCGTTTGGATCGTCATGCACAACGAGCCCGATTAAAGGCCGCGGCGTCTGCACTTGTGTGCCTGGCTGCCTTCCAGCGCCCCCCAAAACGGCAGGATTATCGCTATACCAGTCATCGTCGTGAATCTGCGCAAAAATGGTAACTAGCTCATAATTGATCGAAGGAGATAGCTTGACTACCCGAAACGGAACGCGGATAAAGCCTTCTTTCAGGTATGTGAGCGCAATGATGTCTCCTGGCCGAACCTTGAGCGCCCGAAAACTCGTCTGAAACTCGACGAACATATTTCCGTCGGTGGACTTATCCAACTGCCGTAAAAGCACTCTGGTTGCTTGGCTAAAGTTAGCGATTCCAAGCGCTGTCGATTGACTGCTGATCTCATATCCGATGAGTGCCGAGTCGTCTGCGTCTACTAGCGACAGGCTATCTTGCTGATATTCGTTCGATTCATCTTGAAATTCTACGCTCAGCCGGTTGGATGTCTCGGCAATGGTGCGCGATGTAAGTCGAACGGTCGAGGCGCCGTTCGGATTTCGCACGATTCCTGAAAATGGCCCCGATCCGTCGCTGAATTCATAGGCAGGCCAGCCGCCATTCAGCGTCTCCGCACTATTGCCGCCATCCGGCAGCGCTGGTTGCTGGGCGGCAATCGTTGTTTCCGGTAAGAGTTCCAACAACCCCGTGGTTCCATACCGCAGCATAAGGCTGGAAGCGACCCGAATGCCACGTACAATCGTGGCGGCGCTCTGTCGCTTGGTCAGAATTAAGTTGCATTCATACCTTTGCACCTGAATTGCATTGCCGTTCAAATCGGTCGTGCTGATCAGAGTCCCGCAAAACGCCGCCGCCGATGCAAAAGTTGCCAGATTGAGATCCGATGTCGACCATCCGCAGCGCTGAAGAATGTCGAGAATTACCCAAGCGGGATTATTCGTGAAACTTGTCTGTTGAAACGTTCCGTCGGGATTATATTGGTCGATCTGGATTCCTTGCAGCAGTACTTCAACGTTAGGCAGGGTTCTTCCGCTGCTGATCCTATTCGGTACCACAACCGAGAGGACCGACATGCTTCCGTATGGATCGCCGAGTGGGTTTCCGTTTGAATCGGTAAAATCGAGGTTGAAATTACCATTTCGTGTACCGGTCGTCACGACGTTGTACCATCCCGTCGTCGTCATGTCCTGGCCCTGAACGGCCAGTGGGATTTCAATGTCATTGACGACCACCTTCATAACGGACTGGATGGTGCCCATCCCGAGCAGCGCTTCCATGTGGGTGAGATTGCCGTCGTTGCGAGCGAAGATAACTAATGCCTTTATCCAGCCGGTTCCATAGACGAGCGGCACCGCGTCGTTGTATTTCGCTGCATCGTCGAGGACTGGAGAGAGATGGGACGTCTTGGCGCCGGAGGTCCGCACCATGATCGCTGACGGCACGAACTCGAACCCGCCGAATCGCTGCGTTACATGCCCGGACGCATCTGATGAAAACATTCCGTGCTGTTGGCACTGTGTTCGCGACTTATCGCAAGATGTAAATGCTTGCCCGCCATTCAGATTCCCAACCCCTCCTGCGATGTCGGCGGAATAACCACAGCGATAATATTGTGAATATCTTCCATTCGCGCCGCCATTGGTTGCTTCCGTCCTCTGAGCCTGGGTCGATGGGAAGTTCCACGGGCAAGAGCGCTGAATGCGAACCTCAGGCAGAGGAATGCGCTGAAGTGAAAGCTTGTTGGTGAAGCTCAACGTCAGCGAATCCTCTGCGATTTCATCTGGATCTCCGGCGATTCCCCGGAATAAGATGGTGCTTTCGGTCGTAACCTGTAACGTTTGCAGATTGGCGAAGGCGAAGTATACGGTAAGCTGTGTTCCCTTGAAACCAATTGCTGCGTTCAGCTCCGACAGCGCGGAATCGGCGTTCGCGAGCGTTAGTGATAGTTGGGAAATGCCATCCATCGCATCGTCAGCCGATAGTTGCAAGTCGAATAAGTTATGCTTAAGAACTCGCGCTGAATACGCCTGCTGGTTGAAAGGAATGGAATGAGTGCTCCAGTATTCTACGTCTCCGGACGGCAGAATACATTCAAAAAACAACAGCGGCGTATCGGCTTCAGCGAGTTGCTTAACCTGGTTGATCGTACTCATTCTTCATTCCTTAGAGCGTGGTCTCAATGCTGAACGCTGTCGAAGATAAATTTGGCGCCTCGGCCGTAAACGCGAGTTGGTCAATTCCCCAATGGGCGCTAGCGTAGACTCCAGCGGCCTGAGCGGTCGGGCGATACCGTGAAGGCACTATTTGGGCCTCGAGCTGCGGACCGTACAGTTGCACCTGCTGCCCAGGCGCCAGACTGACTCCTATCGTGAAGCCAATACCGGAATCGCTTAGCGTGCCGCTGGAGACAATCCGCGTCCAATTCGGTCCGATCGAAACGTCGGTCTGGTCTTGTGCAACAGAACCTTGGCGAATCATCGTAATCGACGATGGAGCCGTACTAGCCGCGTAGATAGAAAAGCAATATTGGTAGCCGGAAGGCACTTGTAAAACCTGTGTGATCGCTTGGTTTGCCTGGCCGGTATTGCTGACAGTAAATGCACCCGTCCCGCCGGTTGGATCGGGCGCTCCGGAAGTAATGTGAATTAAGCTCGCGACTTGCCATGGCACCGCAGTTATGTCCGAGCTCGAGATGAGCATGTTATCCGTCGGATCTATGAACGTGAAAGCGTGGAAGGGTCCCACGCACGCAGTGAAATGAGCTTGTAAGGCCTGTACGTCTATATCAGATAGTTCCGTGTATGACAATTGCCAGAGCAGTTGTGCGCCACCCGGGTCGGAGTACAAAATCATGCTTCCGTCAGGCAGAATATTTTTCACAGTGCGGGCAAGTCGAATTTTGCGTATCGGAAACTGCGCTAACGCGCCGCTTGTGAGCTGTGGGTAAAACAGATTAGCCATTTGTTTCTATCACCCAGAAGGAGGTCGAACTAACATCGACGCCCACGTATTCCGTTACTAAACCCGGTGCAGCCAAGCGGCAATTCGGTACCGTCGCACCGCTGAACGGGTCGGGAAAGCTGAATGGTGAGTAATCGCCGCTTTGAGCTACAAAAAACGCTTCGAGCCCCTGAATTTCGCCCTCATTCAACAGATCCAGGCGAATCTGCCACTGCCGCAGCGCTCTTGGCTGAACCAGGTACCGTTGATCCGACGCGTCAAGAAAGCGAATCACTTGAGCGCCTTGCCCGCTAGCAATCTGCGCCGGATATTGTGTCACCGCGCCAGAACTCAGAACTGGAAAACTCTCCATTTAAATATCCGCAATCACATCGTTGAGAGAGCTTGAGTTCAGTAGCGCAGTTTTAACAGCTTGCGCGATCTGCGTGCTCTGGTATTGAAACGATTGCCCGCTGGATGCGGAGCTATTCGCCTGGGGGGTTGGGGTGCTCATATATTGGGGTCCATTCGAGTTTGATATGCCCGCCTGCTCTGTCATGCTGCCCTGATACATCGAGCCCGCATTTGAGCTCACATATACTGTTTGCGTTTGGGAACTCGGGAGCTGAAATTCAACCAGCGGAGGAGGAGTGCTCGATCCGCCGCCGCCGAAGAGACTTGCTATCCCCGAAATAAGGCCGCCCAGGCCGGCGATGCTGCTCAACCCGCCACCAAGGAGGCTCGCGACCCCTCCGGATGCGGTTTTCGTTAGTAAATTAGCCCACTCGCTACCGGATTGTGAAGTGCTGGTTCTGGTGTTGGAAGGCGATCCGAAGTTAATGCCCGTTGGCCCTGTCTTCGCATTTAAGCCCGTTGCTTTCGTGTCCCCTGAGGCTGTCGGCTTGATGGTCTTTTCCGTGTTACTTTGTGGTTGCGTGATGATGCTAGTAGGCGCTAATAATTTGTTGACGCTCTGACCGCCTATCTTCTGAGCGGATAGTTGATTTAGAAGACTGGATAAGTTGTTTTTACGATTCGCCACGCTGTTTCTCCATTTGCCACGCTCGCTCCAGCGTCATTAACGCATCGGCAGCCTTGGCATCGATGTCCCACAGACTGCCTCCGCCACTTTCTTTCCACCATCGAAATTGATCCAAAAAGGATAGGCTCTGAGCCGTAATAACCGATTTCGGGCAGTGCGTTGAATACACCCCGCCTCGTGCCCATACCGCTCTTGCCCTTCCCGGATTCTCGATCGTGACCCAGGCGCAATTTCTCGCCTTCACCAAGCCGCTTGACCGGCACGTATCGCACCTCCACGCGGCCGGTGAGGAGAATTGAAAGTGGAATGCGATTAGAAGTTTTTTCTTTCTTCGTCCGATAGCTCTAATTCCGCGCGAATCCTCTCGATTAGTTCGTCACTTAGACGCTCCGGTCCATTTGCGATCAGCATCGCGGGTGTCGCCTTCTCGCCGTCGATTTGCAATCCTTCCAATTCAGCAACGCCCCACTCGATGTAGAGCTTTCGGACTAGTAGATCCGCTAACGACGCCTCCAACTGGTCGCCCGGCTCGCCCGCTTTCAAAAATTCGTAGCGTAAGGCTAGCTCTCGTACATTCCTGGTTAGCTCCAGCCGTTGTCCCAGCGAGATGCGTTTTGTCGCGAACCGCACACCAGGCACAGTTCGGCTGTCATACCACGCAAGGCTTGAGTAGCTCGGAACCCTACGCAAACGCGATATAAATTTCATTTTCTGAGGTTCCTTGAGCAAGATTGTTCTTAAATGTCCACTGCAGCCTTGTCTCTGAATCGTCGTAATTCGGAATCTCCGGTGTGACAGTCGCCATGAAAAGCGCCATCAATTGCCCCTGCTGCTGCCCGAGCTGCAACATCGCTGAAACCGGAGTTCGTTGCTTTGCGGCGGCGTAAAGCGCTGTTGTCTGCGCGTCATCCTGCGCAAATAAAGTAAATGTGGATGCGACCTGGCGCATTCCCGGCGCAATCGCTCGCGGATAGGAGGAGCCGAATTCCTGGTTCCGCACGTCGATATTGTTCTTGACTTCGAGGCTGGCGCCCGTGAGAGTGAAGAACTGATTCGGTACACTGCCGAGCCACGCCTGTCCGAGGTGCCCCGGAACTATCGAATAATCGAATGCCGCGAGCGTTGGTTCCGTGGGGAAGGCGGTCAGCCCTGCCGCGCCGGATACGAAGCTGCTGGAATCCAGAAGGTCGCATGCCGGCCCACTAAATACGAACTCGTGAAAATCTCCATCCACTGACATGGCAAATGTGTCCACGGCGGCGCCGGTAATCAAGCGGCTAACCGCCGTAACTGGATCCCAATAGTCGTACAACGTCAGGCTCGGAAGGGCGATCGCTAGTGGATAAGTTATACAAGGCGAAAGCGCCGCATTTGCCGCGGGCGTGTTCGTAAAGGGCGCATTCACAGCGAACGTGGAAGCATCGATTACGCTCGTAACAAACCGAATTTCGCCGCTGCACGATACTCCCGATCCAAACGAAAGTCCGTGCGCCACGGTGGTCTGAATCTGCGTGTTGTTCTGCACGGAAGCTACGGATAGCCCACTGCTTAGATCGGGCGGTGCCCCTAAGGCAGCTTGAAACAGTGGTCCATAGGATGGCTGTGCTGACCCGCTCCATGACGTGAGGTAACTCCGGGTTTCAAACGCAGTTTGCCGGCGTGCTGTTGTCGGAGTTCCTAAAAATGTCCGCGTTCCTGTCTTATCCAGGCGCCGTCCCGACGCCAACAACTGTTGAGCCTGCAGCCGCACAGCCGGGAACCGATTCGCCCCGCTGATTGCTGCAGCTTGCCCATAGACTGTCTCTGCCGCCACATAGAAGCGGTTCGCATTCGAAGAAATGTAATTTCCCATTGGGGCGTCTCCTAATTACGGCTCACGTTCAAAGTGCAAGTTACCGTCGCCAGCTCCACATAACCAAGTCCGCCCACCTTAGGCGCCTGAAGCTGTACATCGTACTCACCGGAGAAGAAGAATCCATCCCCCCAATCCCCGATATTCTGACGTAAAATGTCGGTCATGGCTTCTACGTAGTAATGGATCCATTGGTCCGTTTGGCTGATTAAGTCCCCACTGGCCCAGATTTCGGCGATCACTGAAACCGTCCCCGAAAGCGATCGGAACTTTTCCACGTGTGTATTTTTGACACTCGCCGCATACAGGCAAATTCGGGGATATGTCAGTTGAAGATCCTTATCCCCCATCGCCGGCACCGTTGAACTGAGTACAACTTGTGCCGCCGTGATGAGCGGCACGTTTACGTTTGCGGCGCTCGAAACCGAGCTGATCTGCTGCTGCAATGCGTTGCCGGTGGTCAGCAGGTCGGATACTTTCTGTGCGGCGTCAATTGTCAACGGAAGCATAGTTATCCTCGTTGAATCTGTTTTAACAGCGGAATATAGAAGTTCGGCTGTTGGCCATTTACGGGTTGCGGTCCGTCGATCAACCCTGTGGCTGGCAGCAACCATGTCGAGCCGATTGCCAGCGGCGCATTATTCTGCCGGGTCATCTCCGAGTCCGTTGTGCCGGCATACAAGTTCCATCCCGTCGCGGCGGAGGGCGCTCCCAGCGCGCCTTCGCTCATGCCCACGGTGATGCTCGAATCGCCATCTAAGATCACGCCGTTAATCGGGCTCAGCGCGCCTTCATCACCTTGGCCGTCCGTCCATGCTGTCTGAATGTACAGGGCCTGCGGACTGACCGTTCCGGTTTCAATTGCAACCAGAGGCATCGCAGGTTTGGGAAGGGGCGTGTAAACGATCCCTATGCCGGACATGAATACCATCTCTGCAGCATCTTTAGCAGCCGTCTGGTATTCGGTCCATTTCCCCTGAAAGCGCGTATTTAGCTGCACGTTGTACGCTTCGGCGAAAAATCGAGATAGTGAATCGAAGCACAACCAACGCTGCAGCGTCGGAGTCACCACCACCGTCGATAGCCCGATAATCCGGCGGTTCAGCCACTGCGGGTCGGAAGCTCCGACATTCAAGAGCCACAGCATCAGGCGGTCGCTGATCGCGTTAGTCGCCAGTTGAATCTTCGTATCGACGTTGATTCCGTGCGATGACGCCACCTGCACTAAGGCAGTTTCGAATTGAACCAAATCGTCCAGAGTGACGATCTCTGCATCTGTGAATAGCCCCATCTCGGCCTACTTCCGTACGCTCGGCGAATCGCTGTTTTTCTTTGCTGGTGTGGAGCTGCCAAAGTCTGGATCGGCCAGGATCGCGACCTGGACTCGCTTTGCCAGTTGCGTCTTTTCCGCGGCCTTCCGCGCCGTCTCCTGCTGAGCGAGATACGCCTCTTTCTGGGTTTCGCTCGCCAGCACTGCGCGCCCCTCGATGATCATCTTGGCTGCGCTGAAACGCGATACCTCGGTTACCATGCCAGCCTTCCCTCCGTCCGGCGTCTCGAGGCTAACTATGAATACGAATGGCTCGAGAATCGTGCCCTCAATCTCGCGCATCTTACGAAAATATTGTTTTAAGTCCACGGCTGATCCCCCTAAATAGAAGCGGGAACCCATCATGGGTTCCCGCATGTCTTGCTAACAGAAGAAACTAGCTATTTACTTGAACTGCGAAGTTGTTTCTCAACACGCCGCATCCGTAGAGCACGTCCACGGTGAACTGCTGAGAGAGCAGGTTCGGTTGATAACTCATCACAACGCGGATCCCGAAATTCCCCATCTCCGCGTACTCCGCTACCGCGCCTGTCCCGGGAAGCGGTTGCGGCAGACGACGAATCACAAGCCCCATCGCATCCTTGGTGAATGCCAGGTTATGCGTATTCGGAGTAGCAGCGCCTGTGGTCGGCACAAACTGCGAGCGGAAGATAAAGAAGTCTTTCATCTTTCCGACATTGCCATCGACCAGCGCTTTCAACCCGGCTTCACCAGCCGAGTAGTATTCGCTAAAGCGCGGAATCTGGCGAATTTGCGAATACGTGTTCGAGTCCACCACCAAATACTTCGGTGCACTCGGTGGCACCATCGCAGAAAACAGCGCGGTTTCTGCCGCATCGATAGTCGCTTCGGTCACTGGCGTACCGGCCGTACCCACCTGCGCGTTGGCCGTGAACTGGCTGTACAGGTTCAAAAGGTCGTGCTCCACGCGCTCCGCAATGGCAATCACCGCAGGCTGCATATAGGCCTTCAGCAATTCAGGGAAAGCAAGCGCCTTCGTCACGTCTGGAATTTGGAAGGTCGCTTCAGCATGCGTGTTGAGCACGATCTGAGCGTTTCCAAGATTCGGATTCTGCGGCGTCACCGTGCCGCCTTCTGCTATGTTGTTCGCTACCAGAACTGGAGGAATCGGCACGTTGACCGTGTCGCCGGCATGCGCCAGCACAGGCTCGTAATCACGATTCACCAAGTTACCCATGATGAGGTTACCCATCAAAGCCGGCAATGCGTCAGCAGCAACAAGCTTTACGATCGCATTCGCCAGATTGGCAGATGTAATTGTTGACATAAATCTCCTAAGTGAATTCACAACGCTGCAAGCGGCGAGAGCCAGGCGGCCGCGCCCACTTGCATCTTCATGCTGTTCGTAGTGCAGTTCTTACTTACACCCCGTGAACTCTACCCGTGCTGGGCCGTCACGGCCGTAAGTCTCTAGACCGGTCCACGTCCGCGCTTTATCAGTGCCTCTCGTTTACGCGCCACGCAGCGCCTGATTGGCCAGTTTCGAAATTTCCCGGCGCACTCTCTCTAAATCGTCCTTGTTCATTCCGGGCTTGATCTTGTCGATTTCTAAGCTGCCGGGAGCGTCTTGCGCAGTATTCTTACCCGGCGTTTGCATCCCGCTTCCGCCCGCAATCCGCGCGGGCAGGAGCTCCGGGTTGTCTTGTACAAACCCGGCCAGGTACTCTGTCAGCGACTTAGCCTCCGGGCCTTTCGTCCTTAGTTGTCCGTCGTCGGTTCGTGTGATATCGTCCTTGACGGCTCGAAATGCAAGATCGAGCTTGGCGACTCCTAGCCGCTGTAGTTCGCTGCGTATTTGCGAATTTCTGTCTGCTTCTTCCGCCATCGCGCGGGCTTTTCGATTCTCTTCAACTAGCTGGTTCAATCGTGCTTCAAGCCCTTCGCGGCGCTTCCGCTCGTCTTGCAGCTCGGCCTTATAGGCCGGCTCTGCTTTCTCCTGCTCAGCGCGGACGAATTCTTCAATCGCGTGCCGGACGACATCCCGAATGTCGACACCCGTTGCGGGTGTCTTCTCTGTTGGCGTTTGATCTAACAATGAAGTCTCCTTTCTAGCTAATTCACTACCTGCGCATCGATCTCACGCGCAATCTGATCCTTTGTCTCCTGCCGTGCGTCGCTCAAATATTTCATTGCGAGTCTCTGGTATATCTGGCGCTTCAAAGTCGGCGAGTCGATTCCAAGACTCAGCAATTTCGTGGCATCCTGCAGCTCGCCAGAGAAATCGGATATGTCCAGTTCATCCAGCCCAGTCACGGAAATCGATATTCCGTCTTCACGTGCATCGCTGACCGCACGTAAAACCCGCCGGATGCAATCCTTCACCAAAGCACCGTAGCCCCGTAGAACTTCCTCGGTAATCGTAAAATCAAGCTGTTTGCTCGCCGCCGATTGAGCACGGCCTCCCTGCATCTCGCCCGAGGCTTGAGATAAATAGCAGACGCGATAGATCTCTTCTTTCAATGTGTCTAAGTTATCTGCCGCAATCTGATATACTTTCCCGTCGGGCTCGGTCCAGCCGAATTTGTCTCCCGGGCCCAGTTGGATGTAATAACTCTCGCCGACGATTTGATTCCATTCCCGATCCGAGTAAATAACTGGCATTGCAAAGAGGCCCATGGTTATAGCCCACCCAAGAGCATTCGATTTATTGAAATGTTCCAATTGCAGGTGCCCGGCCTTGCTCATGAGCCACAAGCCATCGCTAACCTGCAAGGTAAAAAGAGGCACTCGAGCTTGTCGCACCAAGGCGTGTGCGCCGTATCCCACTAGCTCGATGCTCGTAGGCTGATTCTCTTGCTCAATCCGCCTATAGGTTCTATAGCTGGTCTTGTCAAAGTAATACCAGTAGGTCTCCTCGACTATCTCGGGCGAGTCGATTCGGGGCTGCCGCCGCACTGATTGCCTGAGGACCACCCAATCGTAATCGCCGCGTTCATCTAAGCTCCAGTTGATAAGATCCTCGGCTTGATAACGGATTAAGTATGCTCGCGATAGGCCGGCCGCGTCCTCCTCGGCCCGATTGGCGGGAGTTGTGGCCGCTCGTGGGAAATCGATTAGAATATGGCTGCGGCCTGCGATTAATGCATCGACCAGGCATTGGCGGAAGAAATTTGAGAGTGTGGTGCCGCGCAGATCGCAATCGTCCGCCAGTTCCGCTAGGAACTGCTGTCCTGTTTCCAGGCCCCCCTCGAACTGAAGGCTCGGTTCGCGGCGAAACAATGTCGATGCGTACCAATCCACAATCGAACCCACATAGTTCTCGTAGAACACCCGGTGTAGCCGCTCACCATATACATCCAGCGGCTCCTTCTGGCGCCGCAGCAGGTATTCGGCCGCCCGATGCTTGAAGCCATCGCCGCCCGCGTATAAGTCGCGGTACATGCGCCACATTAACTTCTGCCGCTTGAAGTCCGGATGCTCTTGATCGATCTCAATCATCTTGTTTTATCCCTGTTTCTCAAAACAACGGCTTATCCATTTCGCCAGCACTTGGTTTATCGCCGAAAAGTTCCCAAATCACATAACCCAGCGCATCCGACGCGTGCGTCCGCTTTGGATCGCGCACCTTATCAATCACGCCCGATTCGGGCTTGAACATCACTTCCTCGAAATCTTTAATCAGTTCTTCGCAGCGCGGGTCTATTTCCAACCGCACCTCACCGAGAGCATTTGTCAGCAGCGCGTTCACCTTCTGCACCCGGTTCAGCACCGGAGGGTTCTTCGAAGGCACCCGTAACTTCAACTGCCGGAATCCCGCGCGGTACAAGTAAGTCTGCAGCATGGTGTAATCATTCGTTCCGGTCGTATGCATATTCTTCCCGCTGGCGTCGCCAAATACTTCAAGCGGACCCATATGCCCCCTATACCGGTTCTCGAATTCAATGCACGCCTCTTCTGTCGTGGCCCGCTCCAGAACAATCTCGTCGATCGCTGCAAGCCGTCCGTCGTCCCACTGCAACAGCACCGAAGTCATCGGGGCCACGTTGAAGTCCAATGCCCATAGCAGCGGCTTCCGCGAGTCATATAGGTGCCGCACCTGATGAACCGCCGGATTAAAGCAGTGATATACGCGGTCTGCCCGGCTATTCAAGTACTCGCCTAGTACTTCTTGCCGGTAGAATTTCGGGTCGTAACTGCTCTCTAGTCGTTCGTAATAATCAGGCGTTTTGTCCAGCAGATACCGGTTCTCGAACGGTTGCGCCCGTATGCATTCATACCCGCGCACCGGGTCATGTATAAACCGCCTGTGTAGCCAGTCATGCCCTTGCGGCGTCCAAACTCCGAATCCGCACAGCTTCTCTGCCTTGGGATCCCGCAGCCGCGCCTCTAACCGCAACCACGCCTCCTCGCGCGCATACGACAACTCGTCGATACCGAACCAGGCCAGGTTCGTTCCTCGCAACCGCTCCGGCTCGTCTAACGATCGCAACAGAACCGTGCTCTCCGGCGCCTTGAGCAGGAGCTCGCCATCAGACTTTTTCAGCTCGAAATCTACATCGTGCTCCTCGAGCGCCGCAAACAAACCAGTTAGCGTCGCATCGCGCAGCATAGTCAGAGTCGGCGCGGCCAAAACTCCGTGCCGCCCACGGTTGATATAACCCTGCCGTAGCGCCTCAAAACACAACGCCGCGCTTTTGCCCGAGCCTACCGGTCCCGAAAATCCTTTGAACCTCGCCTTCGCCGCCTGAAAACGACTCTGCGAAGGCAACGGATTATATGTCCAGCACAGCTCCTCGCAGAGTTGCGCGCTGTGCTCCTCTCTCACGCCCATGAGGCTACATCGAGAGGTAGGCTGCCGAATTCAAAAATCCGCGCTGAACCGCCTCAAACTAAAGGAAATATCTTTTTTTGGAAAACTGTGATCACCGGCTGGCGCCGAGACCGTAAAGGCTCGAGCGCAACGGTCCAATCGAGAAGCGGGAAGCCGCGACCTGCATGTGCGACTCGCGTGTCAAGCGTGACCAAAGTGAATCAGGATTGTCATCGAAGATGAGTTTGGAACGGTTCGAGAGCACCATCCACGCGCCAATTTGTATCTCAGCTTCGAGTTGTCCCGGCGCCCAGCCTGCATACCCAACGTAGAGCCGAAATTTGGATGACGGAACATGCGCGCGCACGGACTTCTCAATCACTTGCCTGCTGCCGCTCGCGTAAACGTCGGCCAGTACGTGCGTCGTCTCGTCCATTTCGTTTGGTAATCGGAGCAGCGCCTGCACCACGGTAATTGAGACCGGGCCGCCCACAAACACCGGGTCGGCGCTCGCGCCCTTGATATCCGGAAAAATTCGCGACAGAGGAATTTCGCTGCGTCTGTTGATAATTACGCCCAGGGTTCCTTTGTCGTCATCGTGCTCGAGGATCAGCACCACGCTTTGCGCAAAATTCGGATCGCCGAGCTTTTCGCTGGCCACCAAAATATCGCCGGCATTGACCTGCGCCCCGGCCGAGGCTTGAGCCGCGAACAAGCTGCCGGGTGTTTGCGACAGCCACACGAAACACGCCGTCACAATAGCGAGCGCGGCTTGCCGTAGCATTGCCTTTATCTTCGCAGAAATGGCCAAGCTGCCCCGATTAAAGTCGCTCTTGACCCAAGCGCCGCGCGCGTAAGAGTTGTTTGTGACCGCGCGAATACTCCCGCGTGCCTGTGGAACGCATCTTCGACCGCCTTCATCAGAAAGTCGCCAGCTTCCGAAAGGCCGCCCGCAATCGCAATGTGATCGGGAAAAAACGTGCTCGCCATCGACGCAATCGCAATGCCGAGCCATTGGCCTGTCTCTTCAAGCAGCCGAATCGCTGTCTGATCTCCAGCTCTTGCAGCCTCAAGCACATTGCGTAAGGACACGTCCCGTTCAAGCGCAGCCCTTTCGCGAAACCGTTTCGCCACCGCCGGCGCCGACACCATAATCTCAGCGCAACCGCGTCCGCCGCAGGTGCATCGCGGTCCGTCGCGCTGGACAATGACGTGTCCCACATCCCCTAGGCAGCCGTAAGCAAACCGTAGCGGCTCTCCATCGATAACCATTCCAACTCCCAGTCCAGTACCCGACGTAATGCAAAGAAAGCGCTGTGAGCCTTGGCCGGAGCCGAAGCACCACTCTGCCATCGCGGCCGCATTCGAATCGATCTCGAGCTCAATGGGCAATTGAAATCGGCTCGCCAACGGTCCCCGCAAAGAGAATCCTTCCAACCATGCAAGGTTCGAATTGTAGACCAGATGGTCGCGTTCGGGGTCGAGAAATCCCGCGACAGCTACGCCGATCCCCGAGAGCTGCGTGCGGGCAATGCCACCCCCACCAATGGTGCGCTCAATTAGACCGCAAAGCTGGCTCAGGTATGACCCGGCATCTGGCTGCGTATGGATCGACTCCACAAGCCCCAACTCCCCTGCTGCACTTACGATACCGGCCTTGGTAGATGTACCGCCGATATCTACGCACAGAACGGAATGAGCCGCTCCCGACACACCTAACTCGCCGGGCCCGGAAGATTGAAACCCGTTTCGGAAACCGTGATCAGGGGAGCGAACCGGAATTGGCCGAGTGGGATTCCACGCCACTGCGCCGTCCGGTAAGCCGCAATCTGCATCGGAATGATCTCGGCTATCGGAGCAAAGCGTTCCGGCAATCCTGCAGGCCAAGGATAAAGGGGCGTAACACCCGAATCAGCCACAAGCGGTCCGATCCATCGCACATTGCTGTTTGCGCTCAGAAGATCTTCCGCCAATGCATGATCTATCTCTCGCGACACGGCTTGGGAGCCGAAAATCACCGCCCGAAATTGCTCATTCACCACTTCCACCGGGCCGTGCCGGAACTGCGCTGCGGACATCCCGACGGCCGCCATCTTTGCCACTTCATGAAATAGGAGCGCGCCCGCGCCCACCGATGCAAGCGAAGCGCCACGCCCCAGGACATATAGCGGAGACGCGCTTGCGAAAAAGCTCGGCCATGCGCCGCTCCAGTGAAAACACTCCGGAATCCACGCGCTGAGCGCCTCGATGCTGGCGTCCAGTTCCACCTTCATCGCGCCGTATAAGTCCAGGAAGTACGCCGAACCCAGCAGTAGAAGCGTCACAATCGTTCCCGTGTAGGTCTGAATCGCGGCCAACTCATCCGGCGGGCTTCCGACAATCACGGTCTGCGTAGCCTCCCTCGCCAGCGTGCTGCCTGGAACGTTGACCACGCCGATAACCTTCGTGCGGGCTTGTTTCAGCAGCGGCAGCAGTTTCGTTACTTCGACGCTTTCTCCGGAGCGCGATACCAGGATCACAGCAGTTTGCGCGTCTAGCGTTGGCACGCCGAAGTGCATCAGCTCCGCACTTTCGACGACCGTAGCAGACACCCCGCGCCCCGCGAAGAAATAGCTGAGCGGAATGCATGCAAACAATGAACCGCCCATCCCGCTAAGAATGATGCGCCTGCTCGAGCGGAGCAACTCTGCTGCGCGAACCAGTGCCTCGCGGCCGCTGGAAAAGTGATGTGAGCGGATCGCCCGAAGCGCGTCCGCCTGGCCCAGAATGTTTTCTGCCAGCGGAGGATTCACTTGCCTTTTCGATTTAACCACTCATCAATCGGTTTCTTTGCCTGTGGCTTATAGGGCATTCTCACCTTCTGGCCCAGGCCCGCCGAAGCATAGGCGGCGTACAAAACTTCCATCACCACGCGGCCATCCTCGCCGGTTGCTTGAAGCCTCTCTTTCCCGCGGACGCACCGCGCGAAATGGCGCATCTCTTGTGGGATTCCGTAATTCCAGTGCTCCTCGAATACCGGATAACTCCATCCCGTCGTACTCGGCGCCTTCTCTACCGCGTAACCAAACCCGTATTCGCTATACGTCGGCAAAGCGTTGCCCATATGTAAATCCGCGTACGTCACGCCGCCTTCGCCGTATACTTCGGTTCGATCCGACATGCCGCCCCGCCGTCCCCAACTATCCTCGACCAATGCCACCGTGCCGTTTTCAAACTCCAGGATGCAGATGGCGTCATCGTCTCCCTTGGTTTTGTCCGCGTGCACGAATGTGCCAAGCTGCGCGTACACAGAGCTGATGCGCGGCCTCCCCAAAAACCAGTAGCAGAAGGCGATCCCGTGGCAGCCCAGGTCCATCAGCGCCCCGCCGCCTGATCGCTCCATGTCCCAGAACCACTCGCTGTGGGGGCCGAAGTGCTTCTCGCTCTGCTTTATCAGGTAGACCTTGCCGAACGCCCCCTGGTCCGCCATTTCCTTCGCTTTCACGTATTTCGGCGTGAAGAAAAGTTCCTCGGCATAGGCTAGCAGAACGCCCTGCCGCTTGCACGTGTCGATCATCTCGTCTGCTTCGGCCAGCGTCATGCACAACGGCTTTTCGCAAACCACGTGCTTGCCTGCATTTGCAATATCTACCGTCATCTGGCAGTGCAGATAGTTAGGCGCCGTAATCGTGACCATTTCAAGATCAGGTTCCTTGAGCATCTCCCGATAATCGGTGAACACCCGCTGGATTCCATGCTTCCGCGCGAGCTTCTCCGCGTTGCCGGGCGTCGGCGATGCGATGGCGACCACTTCGGCCTCCTCGGGCATCAGTTGAAAGCCCTGAGCGTGAATGTCTGCTTCGAATTGAGAACCGATGATTCCAACTTTGACTTTTCCGGATTTTGGCATGTTAGTGATTAACGATTAGGCGATGAGAGTGCGAAAGGGCGCACACCAGCGCACAGGGCGTCTTCGCTGAGCGCATTGGTGCCCGTTGTGCGCCGACTACACCAGCGCACAGGGCGTTTGGTGCCCGTTGTGCGCGATTATACATAGAGACGCAAGCAATATATCAGATCAATACCGTATGTCACGGTTTCCGCCTACATAACTCTATGTGTTGGAGGAAGATGGACATGAAAAGTATTCTTTCAGCCGTTTGCTGCGTTGCTCTCTGTTGCGCCCCGATGTTTGCCCAGGGGCACAAGAAGGGTGCGATGAAAGCTGGAGCGCCGATGACCGACCAGGAGTTCGTCGACTTCGCCGCGCAAACCGACATGACGGAAGCCAATTTGGGCCAGTTGGCGGCGACCAATGCTTCTGGACAAGCGGTCAAGGATTACGCCCAGATGCTGGTCACGGATCACACCAACGACTACAACCAGCTCACTGCGGTTGCGGGTAAAGCCGGCCTGACCGTGCCAAAAGGACTCGACGCGGCACACCAGAAGATGGTTGAGCCGTTTGAGAAGCTGAAAGGCGCGGCCTTTGATCACCGTTACATCCAGGAGATGATCACCGGACACACCCACGCTATCGCGGTATACACGAAGGAGTCCAGCGATGCGCAGAACGCAGACCTGAAGGCGTACGCGAGTCAGACGCTGCCAACGCTGCAGAAGCACCTCGACGGCGCCAAAGATATCGCGACGCCCAAGTCTCATTCGAAAAAAGGTTAACGCGCGCTGCCTGGGTTCACCTCCGTCGACTCACTTCGGTTGCGGAACCCTCTCGGAAACGGGCGGTAGCGGCGGAAATTCGGTGTACGGCTCGCTCTGATACCAGTACGCGACGGAGCAGAAGTTGTCGCTGCGGTCATCGGCGTGTCCGTGTTCAATCGTATAGCGAATCGACCGCTCGAACGTAATCGGGTTGTCGGCATGCCAGCGATACAGGCAATACCGGCCGCCCGCCCGCTCCGCCAGGCCCATGAAGGGCGCGCCGTTGTATAGATTCGCGAATGGCGTGCCACCCGGTCCTCCAAAATCCCAAGCGCCACAGAAATAATCCTCAGTTCCCGTGCCGTTGATGGTAGGTTTTGAATCACCGTCGACGAAAATCATCTCGTCGCCCTCTCCGAACCAACCATCCGATATTTGCTCTACGCCTAACGTCACGCCCATCAGGTGGCCCCGGCCCTGCGTCTCCAGAAACACGTAGTTGTTGCGGCCATCCAGGTTGATTTCCGGCTGACCCTGTGCGAATCGGACTGCCTTCGTCGGCGCTGCTTGGCGATACTGCGCGTGAAAATACAAGGTATCCTCGGGAAGTGCGGGGACCAGCTTGTAATCGATATTCGAATAGAAGGCGTCGACCTTGTTTTTCCCCTCATTCGTCACTGTAATGCGCGCCGCGCGCCGAAACGGCATAGCGAAGTAGCAATTCAGAGCTTTGACATTCGAGCAGTTCAGAAAGGCCGATTGATACAGCGCATATTCGCCCATGTTCAGCCCGAAGAAATCGCCGATGGGCGTCTCTACGCTCGGCTTCGAGTTGCCTTCCCAAAACATCCGCAGCACCAACTCCTTGAGATGCCTTCGGCTCTCCGCGGCAATCGTAAACCATATGTGCGTGATGATCCCTGGTCCCTGGGACTCGAAAACCTGAATCGTCTGCCCCGCGGCCATCGGCCAGAAATCTTCATTCCCGCCGCTGCGGTCGTAACTCGATTGTTTGAGTGACCGATAGTTTTGCGCACGTGCGTAAGCCGGCAGCGTAGTGCCTGAAGATTGAGGGGCGCTCTGCTGCGCGATGGCGCTCTGGCTGCCGAGCAAAGCCGCCATCCCACCCAGCGCCTTGACGAATCCCCTGCGCTCGCGAGCTTCATCCATAATGTCGCCGCCTACGCCTTCACGCTGTTCGCTTCAGCATCGAAATACACGGTCTTTTTCTGGAAATAAGACTCGTTCGCCATGTGGCACGCGATTGCGGCATGGTTGCCAAACACCGCGTCTTCCACCACCGGTTTGCGGCTTTTCACGGCCTCGAAAAAGTTCCAGAGATGGGGCCGCAGATCATCCCAATCGTCGCCGTGATAAACGGCGTCATCGGTCATCGGCTCCCGGCCGGGCGGCGGGTCGTGCTCGGCGTGCCATTGGCTCTCATATTCGCTCTTCATGGGTTGCGGAAAGCTGTTGTCGTAGTAGCTTGGGTCCGTGTCGAGCCCGCTTTGCGGCGAATATCGCAGCTCCGTTCCGTTCGCGTCCAGAATGCCTTTCGGACCCAGGAAACGAGCCAACTCCGGCGTCTCCGCCGCAAGGCTAAGGCGTACATAGACCGGAATGCCGTGATAATCGAAAAGTACGGTTTGCAGGTCCGGCATGTTACGGCCGTCCTTGAAACGGAAAATGCCACCCAGCGCGGTGGCCGAACGCGGCGCCTCGTTCCAGCCGAGCGTGTACTGCATGCCGCTCAGCAGATGCACCATCAGATCGCCTGCCACGCCTGTCCCGTACTCCTTCCAGCAGCGCCACCGCGCAAAGCGGAACTTGTCGAACGGAATTTTCGGTGCATCGTTCAACCAGGTATCCCAATCAAGATTTTGGGGCGAAAGGTCCAATGGCGGCGGATACACCCAGGCCCCCGTCGGGCTGTTGCGGCCCAGGCTCAACTCGACCATCTCGATATCGCCGATCGCACCGCCCGCATACAGATCATGCGCCTTGCGGCACAGAGCTGAACTAACGCGCTGCGAGCCGATCTGTACAATCCGCTTGTTCTTCTGCGCCGCTTCCACCATCTGAAACCCCTGTGGGATGGTGTGCGACATCGGCTTCTCGCAGTAAATGTCCTTGCCCGCGTTGCATGCATCCACCACCACGCGCATGTGCCAGTGGTCGGGAACCGCCGCCAGGATGCAATCGATGTCCTTGCGATCCAAGAGCTCCTGATAATGCCGAGTCGCCGGCAGCTTGGGATTGTTCGTGATCTGTCGCGCCAGAGTGTGGCGGCCATCGTAGAGATCCGCCGCCGCGACGCATTCGATGCCGCGCAGCCCGATCGCGTTCTGCAGAACGCCCGAGCCCTCCATTCCAACGCCGATGATGCCGACCCGCAATCGATCGCTGGCTGGAACCGGCTTGCCGCTCTCGGCAAACAGCGGCTCATCTAGAAAAATGCCCTTTGACGCGAACAGGCTGGTCGCGGCAACGGAGGCGGTCTGCAGAAATCGGCGTCGTGGGAAAACGTTGTTCATATGAAGCAGTCTTTCATACTACGGACACCGTTTCGAGCTGCTGATGGATGCTGACGCCAGTGAGTACGTCTGATCCGTAAGCCTCCGAAGCCGCGTGAACCTCGGTCGCGGCGATGGCTGATAGCGGCGTGAATAGCCGGTCTTCTTTTATGGCACTCCGGTGCCATTATGACACTTGTGTGTTACAATCGAGCTTGTTATGAGCACCGGCGAAGAACAAGGTAGATTTCGCCAACGCGCGCGCACTCGTGTTCTTCTTGTGAAGACCGCGTCCGAACTGATGCAGAGTGGCGAAATACCCACTGTGACAGCGGTTGCCGAAGCGGCACAAGTTTCTAGACGCACCGCCTACCGATACTTCCCTTCGCAGGAGCAGTTATTGGCTGAGGCTGCCATCAAGAGCACCCAGCCCCTGGTATCCAATACTGAATTCCCAGAAGACCTGACGGCGCGCATTCGGCTTCTGGTGGCAATGGTGCAGCGATTTGTCTATGAGAACCAGGCCGCTTGCCGAACGATTGTGCGCCTCACTGCCGAGCACGCTCTGGATCACAACTCCAGCGCTGAGGACTCCATACCTGTGAGGACCAACCGGGTTGAGTGGATCAGGACGGCCCTCGCACCAGCGAAAAAACGGCTTGGAGGAAAACAGTTTGAACGGCTTGTCTCAGCCCTTTCCTTGTGCGTTGGTATCGAATCTGTAATGGTATTGACGAATTTGCATGGGCTATCTCAGAACGAAGTCACGCGCGTTTCTCTCTGGGCTGCAGAGACTCTAGTCGCGGGCGCACTGGAACAGGCCGAACAAAGGCTTTCAGTCAGGAGCCGCAAAAGCGAAGGAGAATCATGAATCGCCGATCGTTCTTTAATCTCGTTCCACTTGCATTATTGAACCGAAAATCCGGAGTTGCTTTATCGGGAGGACATACAACCATGAATACTGTGACAGTTTCCGCCACTCATCCATTAATCGTTAGAACTCAAGATGTCGCCGGGTTGAGTCAAGGGTTAGGAGAAATGCGGATTCTGATCGACGGCGCCAAATCTCAGAACGAGTGGTGGCTCGGCCACTGTGAAGAATTTCCTGGGTTCATGACCCCGCTTCACTTCCACCACAATATGGACGAATACGTCTACGTGCTCGACGGAGTTCTCTCCGTTTTCACGGGTGGCCAGTGGCACGATCTGAGTTCGGGCACATTTGCGTTCCTTCCCAAGCGTATTCCTCATGCACAGGGAAACACTTCCTCGTCGCCGGTTCGCTTCCTTGGAGCAGGTACTCCTGCTGGATTTGAACGCCTGTTTCCGGAACTGGATCAATTGGCTAAGCGTGTCCCGGCGAATACTCCTGAATTCGGCAAAGAAGTCGCCAAGCTTTTGAGCCAACTTGAAACAACCGTCGTCGGGCCGCCGCCGCGTCGACAGTAGCGTGCGGTCCCTCAATAAAAACTGAATTTCACTAAAGCACAAAAATGACAGGCATTGTTTTGATTAATTCTTTCGAAGTCCCGCAAGGACGTGAGGATCAGTTCCTGGAATTGTGGAAACAGGTCAATGCTTATATGCAGAAGAAACCCGGCTATTTGGGCCATAAACTTCATCGTGCAATTACCCCTGACGCTCCGTTCCGTTTCGTTAACGTTGCACGATGGTCCTCAATGGCGCATTATCAGGCCGCGCATGACGCCGGTTTTCGCGAATTCGTGGAGCAGCCTGCGTGGTCCGCATTTCAGCCGCATCCAGTTCTCTACGAGATCGTCCACCAAGCGCAACCGGACACCGGCTCGATCGTGAACTAATTGAGTCCAGCCCACATGTCTATTACCGTCGAGCCGCGTCGGGGCTATGGCAGGGCCGCGGGAGCGGGGTCACGTCACTGGGAAGTACTTCGCTTCTGTTCCTTTGAACTGGCCTTATGGAAACTGGAAGCCCGCCACGGCGGTATCCGGTCGTTTCCTGAATCGTCGGCGATCCGAACACAAGTTTCCGGGTGCCGGTGATACAGAAGCAACTAGGAAACATTATCGGGCATCAGTAACCCCCTTTTTGAGTACACGCCACCATGCTTTTCGTGGATGCCCAACTGCCCGAACTAGTCCTCTTCAATGAGTTCATGAAACAGTTCTCGTACTTTGCTTTTCGATGCCAGTAAAGCTTTCCGGCCCAACGGAGTCGCTCGGTAAACTCGCCGGAACGATTTACCTTTTCGCTGCTCGATTGATCGCAGGTAGCCCTTCTTCTCAAGCCCTTGCAGGAGAGGATACAGACTCCCGGGACTGATGCGATAGCCGTGGCGTGCCAGTTCCTCGATCATCCCAAGACCGAAAATCGGACCCTCGACGGCGTGGTGCAGGACATGGAGCCGGATCAATCCTGAATACAAATCGCGATCCGCCATTAGATCGCTTTGCCCTGACTTCGTTTTCGAGATCCGATTACGAATCATGATATAGTGAATTCGCCGCCCACTGCTTGGCGATGCCATTCTATCAGCGAATACTCGTTTCTACAGCGCCTAAAGCCAAGTTTCTCATTCGGCTTTTGGTTGGCCTGGTGTTCCTGTCAGACGGGATTCATAGGTTCCTATCTCCGGGCACCAAGCTGCGGATGCCATTTGCGGGCAATCTGCGAGACAAAAAAACTTCGTGAACATGAGGCGCGGACGGTCCTGATGCTATTTCTCTCGAACGTCCTGGTGGGACGGACCCTGCTCAAGCCGCGATACAAACGCCCGTTGAGCAGGCGCAAATGTTCTCCTATCATGCTGTTCTTGATGCTTGCGGCTCCGAGCCTGTGGGCACAAGGGCCTCCGTTTCAAACTGATGATCCGGTCCCTGTCGAACTGCACCACTACGAGTTCTACATCTTTGGAAGTATGGATGGGACACCGGCGGAAATTGATTCCACCGGTCCGGCTTTCGAGTTCAACTGGGGCGCCATTCCCAGGGTGCAGCTACACATCATCGCACCCTGGGGCACCATCAATCCCTCCAACGATCCGATTTACGCCCCCGGCGGCATTGGCCCCTCCGCCTTCGGCTACACCGATATGGAACTGGGCGCCAAGATTGCGTTCATTAAAGAATCGAAGTACATTCCGCAGATCGGCACGTTTACGATGTTCGAAATACCGACGGGTAACTACGACAAGGGACTCGGGGTGGGGAGGGTGTGGTACAAAGTGCCCCTGTGGCTGCAGAAGAATTTCGGACATTGGCTTCTGGACGGCGGCGCCGGGGAGGTCATTGTTCCGCAGACCCAGTACCGCAACTTCCCATACGGCGCATTTCTGTTGAAATACGCGTTGGGCGAGCGGCTGGAACTCGGAGGCGAAATCTTTTCCCACGGACGTGAAGGCTACGCCACGCCTCAGACCGAAGCTTCAACGATGATCGACATCGGCGGTTACTATCACTTCAAGCATCATCCAGGGGAGCAGTTTTTGTTTTGCTACGGCCATTCCGTAGCCGGCCAAACCGAACAGTATGCGTATGTCGGTATGTACTGGACATGGGGAAAAGACAAGAAGAAACCGGACTCGGGTGACCTCTGGCTGCCACAGCCGACGAACACGCCGGGATTTCGATCAATGAACGAAATCGGATTCCAATGACCCGTGGCCGCATTCACGGCTGATCCGCAGAGAAAGAGACGGCAGATGGAAATCACAACACGCGCTCTCTGGACACTCATTCATGGCATGGCATTTGGTGGACTCTACTTGCTCGCATGTTCCGGCGCGCTACTCGGGCTTTATCAGTTCACCACGTCGTCCACGGCAGGCGAATTCACGCCCGGCCAGAACCGCTTCATGCGCATTTATCTGATCACGATGGTCGTGGTCGCATGGGCTGCTGTGCTCAGCGGGGCTTATGTCATTTATCCGTGGTATCGCGCGGCGCCTCCGCCTGGAACGTTCGATCTCTCGATGTTTCCTCAACACCTGCTGATGTCCAGCCCCGCTACAATCGATTGGCACTCGTTGGGGATGGAATGGAAGGAGCACGTTGCGTGGCTCGCTCCAATCTCGATCACTATGGTCGCGTTCGTCTTCATCAGGTATGGCCACCATCTGAGGAATCATCGCCAACTTCGGGCAGCGGTGCTCGTCTTTAGCCTCGGTTCCCTTGTTGCTGCTGGGATTGCAGGTTTGTTTGGCGCAGAGATCGACAAACACGCACCGGTTCAGGGCGGCGGCACGATCCAATTCGGTCCAGGAGGAGCAAAATGAAGACGCCGTATAACGCCGGTCGATCTGAGAGTCCGGCCCTGACAAACGGTTCCGGCGCAGCCGCTATTTTCTCGGCGGGCATTGGCTGCTTTGTTCTGGCAGTCCTGGCCATCCTCGCTGACAAATCTGCACTCGTTCAGCGCAGCCTTGTTTTCTACAAGCCAACGGGGCCTCTCTCAGGCGTAACCACTGTTGCCATTCTTGTTTGGCTGGTTACTTGGGGCATATTGGAGTGGAATTGGCGGAAAAAGACAGTTCCTGCAGGGCGTATTAGCGCGCTTGCTCTCGCACTGCTGGTTCTGAGCCTCGTGCTGACATTTCCGCCCGTTGGTGACCTGTTCTGATTGATGTCTTTCTTCTAGGCAGGTCAGGTTCGCTACAACGAACATTCCTTGCGCCGCGCCCTGCGTGCTCATCCGCACTTACACTGAAAATAGCGTGAAAACGTTCTTCGTTCAGAGTTTCGGTTGCCGCGCTTCGCAGGCCGATGGCGCCGCCATAGAAGCTTCGCTCGAGGAGCGCGGTTTCGCTGTGGCAGCCAACGCTAAATCCGCCGATCTCCTGATCCTGAACACTTGCACCGTCACGCATAGCGCTGATGTGGACGCGCGGCGTGTCGTTCGCGGTTTGCACCGCGATCATCCGGAGGCACAGATTCTGGTCACTGGCTGCTACGCCCAGCGCGCCCCGCACGAGCTGGCCGCCATGGACGGCGTGACCTGGGTGGTCGGCAACTCGTACAAGACCGCAATCCCTGAGATTGTTGCGGGCGCGAGCGAGGCATATCACGGCCAGATCCTCATCAGCGATATCGCGGCTCAGAAACAATTTTCGGCCGCTCCCGTGCGCGACGCGCGCGCGGATCGCACGCGTCCGAATCTCAAGGTGCAGGACGGCTGCAGTAATCGCTGTTCGTTCTGCATCATTCCGTCGGTCCGGGGCCGAAGCCGTAGTGCGCCGCTTCAGAGCGTAATCTCTCAGGTTCGTGACCTGGCCGAAAGCTATGCGGAAATCGTACTCAGTGGAATCAATCTAGGCCGCTGGGGACGGGATCTCGCGCCCGGCATGCGTTTCCCCGATCTTCTTCGCGCCATCTTGCATGAGACGGACGTGCAGCGCCTGCGCATCAGCTCGGTCGAACCTATGGATTGGAGCGAAGATTTGCTCGAGTTGGTAGCGCGCGAGCCGCGCATCGCCAAGCACGTGCATCTGCCGCTGCAGTCCGGCTCCGACGCCGTGTTGAAGCGCATGTTTCGCAAATACCGGACGCGCCATTACGCCACCCGCTTGGAAATCGCACGCCGGCTGATGCCGGATGCCGCCATCGGCGCTGACCTAATGACCGGCTTCCCGGGCGAGACCGCCGCCGAGTTCGACGAAACTCTTCGTTTCATTGGAGAACGGCCGTTTACCTATCTGCATGTCTTCACCTATTCCGAGCGCCCCGGCACACTCGCCGCCACATACGGCGATCCGGTACCCGTGCAAGTGCGCCATGAGCGTACCAGCCTCTTGCGCAATCTTTCCGATGGCAAGAACCTCGAATTCCGGCAGCGCATGACCGGCAAGACGCTCTCCGCCGTAACACTCCAAGAGCGCGGATTCGCGCTGAGCACAAATTTCCTAAAAGTGGAGACGGCAACCGTGCGCGAGCCGAATCGGATTGTCGATTTAAAGATTAGCGGTCTCCGCCAGGACGGGCTCCGGGAGCAAGGCTTGTTGCCGATTCTCTAGCGCTTGTAGCCGAATTTTTGCAGCAGCTCGATGCGCGCTTTCGCATGCGTCTCAGTCTCAACGCCCTTCGGTGAGCTGCCATCGACCACGCCGAGAATGCCGCGCCCCTGTTCCGTTTCGGCTACGATCGCTTCTGCCGGATTTGCGGTCGCGCAATAGATGTTGGCGACTTCAGGCACCGCCTGGATGCGTCCCAGCACATTGATGGGAAATCCTTCTCGCAACGCGACGACGAAGATGTGGCCAGCGCCGATAGCGGTCGCATTCTGAACGGCGTTTTGCTTCAAGTCCTCATCATTGCCGTCGACGCGTGTCAGGCAGTCGCCAGAAGCTTCGTTGAATGCGATGCCGAATTTCAGATGCGGCGAAGTGTTCACCATGGCCTCGTAGATATCTTCCACGGTCTTGATGAAGTGACTCTGCCCGACGATGAGGTTTCCTTTCTCGGGGATGGTCAAACGGATCGCTTTCAGTTCCATGTGGTCAGCATAGCGACCGCCCTTCCTATAATTGCGATTGACGGCGCAGCCGTCAATAAACGGCAATGCCCAAACCGATCAGTGACGCCAGCCTGCTCGAACATATTCGCAAACTTCCGCATGCGCGCGCGACTTACAAGCAGCTCGTCAAGGAGCTGCGCCTCGCCGGCGAAGAACGCGACGATCTCGAAAATGCGCTCGACCGGCTTTCAGAAAAAGGCGTGCTGGTAGAGCTGCGCTCCGGGCATTACGCTACGACAGCTGGCAGTCGCGAATATGCCGCCGGCCGGCTCTCCATTCATCGCGATGGCTTCGGCTTTCTGATTCCCGATGCGCCCCTCGAAGGTATCCAGGGCGATATCTTTCTTCCGCCCGGCGAAGCCTCGAAAGCCATGCATGGCGACCGAGCGCTCGTACACATCACGCGCATCGCCAACGAAGGCAGGGCAGAGGGCGAGATCATTCGCATACTCCGCCGCGCGCACGAAACGGTGGTCGGCGAGTTCCGCATCCTGAAACGAGGCAACTTCGTGCGGCCAGCCGACGACCGCCTGCAGCAGTGGATTGAGATCCCGATCGGGATGGAGATCCCGCCGCCTCGTGCTTCTGCGGATCGCGTCGGCGCCGCGCCGCTCGAGATCAAGTCCGTCGAAGACCTCGACGGCATGATCGTCAACGTCGAGCTACTCGAGTTTCCGGAAGACAGCGACGCAGGCGTCGGGCGAGTGCTCGAAGTCCTGGGCTATCCCGACGATTTCGGCGTGGACGTCGAAATCATTATCCGCAAACACCATCTGCCACACGAATTTCCGCCGGAGGTCATCGAGCAGGCTCGCTCCATGCCTCACGGCAGCGATCCCCGCGAGCTGAGCGGCCGGCGCGATTTCAGAGAACTCGACATCGTCACCATGGACGGCGAAACCGCGCGCGACTTCGACGACGCCGTCTGGGTGGAGCGGCTGGCCAATGGCCATTTCGCGCTCCAAGTACATATCGCCGACGTCAGCCACTATGTCCAGCCCGGCACGCCGATCGACACGGAAGCACTGCTGCGCGGTACCAGCGTCTATTTCCCGGACCGCGCCGTGCCCATGCTCCCGGTCGAACTCTCGACCGATATCTGCTCCCTGCGCCCACACGAGGACCGGCTGGTATTGTCTGCGCTTCTCGAGATCGATCGACAGGGCGACATCGTCGCGCAGGAGTTCACCCGCGGCGTGATTTGCAGCGCCGAGCGCATGACCTACACCAACGTCTTTCGCGTTCTCGAAGGCGACGCGGCCTTGCGCGAGCGCTATCGCAAACTCGTAGACCGATTCGAGTTGATGCGTGAGCTGGCGTTGCTGTTGAACCGCAAGCGCACCCGCCGCGGTTCTATCGATTTCGATATGCCTGAGACCAATATCGAACTGGACATGTCGGGCCAGATGATCGGCGTCACCCGCGCCGAGCGCAATATCGCGCACCGGATCATCGAGGAGTTCATGCTGGCAGCCAACGAAGCCGTCGCGGGGCATCTGGAATCGGCCGCTGTCCCCACCCTCTACCGCATCCACGAAAAGCCCGACGCCAAGCGCGTCATGGACTTCGAAGAAATCGCGACCCACTTCGGCTATTCGCTGGGAATCGGAGCGCTGCCCGTCAAGCGCTTCGCCGTGCAAACGCGCCAGCGCGACGGCCGTAAGACACGCCGCGACGTCGTGCTCCCCCGCGAAGATTTTTCAATTTCCTCCCGCAATTATCAGCGGCTGATTGCAAAAATCGCGGGCAAACCCGAAGAGCGCATCCTGAGCTATTTGATGCTCCGTTCGTTGAAGCAAGCGCGCTACAGCAACCTTAACGAAGGGCACTTCGCCCTGGCCGCCGCGGCCTATACGCACTTCACCTCGCCCATCCGCCGCTACCCGGATCTGATCGTACATCGCATCCTGGCCCATCATCTCGCCACCGGCCAATCGCTACTTGAAGAGAGTCTCTTGCGCGAGCTGGGCGACGACACCTCTCTCACCGAGCGCCGCGCCGCCGAAGCCGAACGCGAGCTCATCGAATGGAAGAAAGTCAGATTCATGGAGGACCGCGTGGGCGACGAGTTCGATGCGCTCATCATCAGCACCACCAAGTTCGGCTTCTTCGTGGAGCTGACCGAGCTCTTCGTCGAAGGCCTGGTGCCGATCGAAAGCTTGCCCGGCGATCGTTTTCTCTATCACGAAAACGGCCGAAAAATTATCGGCGTGCGCAGCCGCAAGATGTTCTCGATCGGTGACCGGCTGCAAGTGCGCCTCGATCACGTAGACGCGGTGGAGAAAAAACTGCAATTCGCAGTAGCCGGAGAAAACGCCCGCCCGGGCCGGCCAAAACGCCGGGTGCGCTAGTCGAGCACGCGCACAAACTCCGCAATCACCTGGTACTTGCCTTCTTCTTCGTCCAAGTCCCACGAAGGGTAGGCCGGATTCAGGCTCTCCAACCGGATGCGCGTCTGCAGGAAGCCGTCTTCGCTCGTCTTCTTCTCGCTGCGGTAGCGCTTCACAGTGTACTGATTCTCGTCCGCCAGCTCCGAATTCCGGACCAGCACCAAACGTCCCGTCCGCGAACCCACTACGTTGCGCCGAAACACGCACAAACTGCCGTCCGGAATCTTTGGCTCCATCGAATGGCCCTGGATGCGCGCGATGAACATATCGTCGTCCAGATGCAGATCCGGCGGAGTCTCCATCCATTCCTCGGCCTGAATGTCTTCAGGGTTGGTAAGAAACGGACCGGCCGCAACCGCCAGGGAATAGCGCGGCAGATGCGTGCGGAAGCGCAGCACCCGCGCCGGCACATGCTCGCGGTAGAGTTCACCCAGCTTCTTATCGAAATCGCGAACGCTGACTGCTTCGCGCCCGCTCACCCGAATCGATTGCGACAGCGCGCCCTCCAAATACTCGAGCACCGCCGCGCCGCCGCCTTCGCGCGATTTTGCGAGCAAGTCGTCTTCGAGCTCCGCCAGCACCTCGGCATCCTCTTCGTTTGCCAGCGTCTCCCAGTCCCGCCGCAAGCGCACGTACAAGGTGTCGCTTTCCGCATCCCGCAGCAAGATTCCGATCGGCTCTACCGCTCGGCCCGGCAAAGCGGCTTCGAGCAGCGAAAATTCTCCCTGCTTGAGCGCGTAATCGCGAAAGCTGACGACCCGAGCACTCACACCCATCTCCACTCAACAGCTTATCGTCTCTTCGCGCCCCTCCCTAGACCCTAGCCCGTTACGGCGTAGCCGCGTAGTACCCTTTGCGCGCCCGCACGTGCACGTTCCCCAGGTCCACCACTACCTTGACGTTTCGGTACGCTTTAGACGTCTGATTGTCGGAGACATAGCGAATGATGTATTGCGTGGTCACTTCTCCCGCAATATCCGCCACGGCGTGGTACATCTTGCCATCCACCACCGACCGGTAAGCGCCGGTCCCCACGGTCAGCGCGTAATTGCCGTCGTCCGAGGGCTTGGAAAGATATCCGTCCGTGTCCTTGTAAACATCGCCCAGCGGGTAGACCACGCGCCCGCCGGTTTCCTGGGCAAGGCGCACCAGGTTGTCGTCACTCTCGTTCGTAAATCCGAACGCCTGCGTGCTGATGCAATAGATCGTCACCAGGTTTCTCTGCGCCAGCTCGACTACCTGCGACAGCGAGTGCTTGCTCGCATTGTCGTGCCCGTCGCCGATAATCACAATCACGCGCCGCGGCTCGATCGGTTCCCCCTGCACCAGCTTGCGGCTGGTGCACGCCAGGAAGATAGCGTCGTACAGCGCGGAGCCGCCGCCCGGCTTCAGGGCCCGAATCTTCTGAACAATCGGCTCGGGATCGCTCGTGGTGTTGACCGCCACCTCGGCATCTTGCGCATAATCGATCAGGTAGCCCGAGTATTTCGGATCTCCCGTCAGCAGATTTTGCACCAGTTCCTCGCTGGCGTCTTGAAAATTCTTCCAATGGATGCGGCTTGCCGTACTTAGGTCGAGTATGAAGCCGATCACCACCGGCTGGCTGCGCTCGCGCGTAAAATAGCGGATCGCCTGCGGCTTATTCTCTTCGAAGATGTGAAAATCTTTTTCATCGAGATCGGAGACAAAGCGCCCCTTTTCGTCGGTGACCGTCACCGGCACAATGACTTCGTTCACCTGAACGCGAATGGCATTGTTATCTTTCTTGTCGTTGGCAGCCGTGTCTCCCGGGGCGGCGACCATTGGCGGCGCGGCCGGAACCGTAATCGTCGCCTGGCTACTACCTGGCGGGGAGGAACTGTTCGTGCTGCTGCTCGAGCTCTGTGGCGTCGCCTTCGGTGGGGGCGCGTTCTGTTGCGCCGCGACGGCTTGAAGCAGCAGGAGTGCCGCACCAACGCCAGCCGCAGCGATCGCGGGCTTACGAAACTGCATGTGGGGATGGCCTAGCTTGAATTATACCGAGCCCTCGCTCAGCGAGAACGCCCGACTGTAGAAGTCATAGCCGATTCAAAGCGGCTGCCGGTCAGTTAGACGGCTTGGTAGTCGAGTAAAGTCCGGTGAGGCTCGCGCTCGCCAGGATGTGGCGGCATTTTCCCGCCTCAATGAGCGCTTGGTACAGCGTCTCGGCATTGGCAGGGAAATTAGCCGAGCTTGGCAAATCCAACTCGGTATCGAGCGCATAGACGGTGAAGACGTAATGGTGAACGAACGGCTCAACATTGGCGGGAGGACACGGGCCATCGTACTCGGCGCCCACATAGAAGTCATTCACGATCTGCGCCCCGTAGGAGCTTCCTGCCACGCCGGCATTCATCGGCAGCCCGGCGACGTCTCCCGAAATGTTGTACATGCCCCAGTGCGTAAACGCCGCTGTGGCGTCATACAGAGTCACGACGAAACTCCGCGTGCCCGGCGGCGTGCCGCTCCAGGACAGCTCCGGCGATTTGTTCCCGCCCGGCGCTCCGTTGATCGAGCAGCTATTCTTCCCATTCACGACGATGTTGTTGATCGTGATGATCGGCAGGATGCTGTCGTTGCGAAACGTTGTGCTGTGCAATTGGAATCGCTTGTCGTTTGAGCCTTCATCTTGCGCAAACGCCCCAGCGGCGAGGATTCCAATTGCGATGCTCAGCGCCGCGAGCAGGCGAAGGGTATATGTTGACCTCATGTTTCCTCCTAGGCTTCTGTAAAGCGAAGTTAGTATATATCTATTTCGCGAAAGCTTTTTGACCCGGAGACCCACCCCGCCAACTTGACGCATCGAGCAACGCCCCTTGCTTTCGCGCCCGCCCGCAGCTATAGTAATCATATCCGGCACTTGCTCGTCCAGCCTATGCGTATCCATACGACCTCAGCCGAAGACCCGCGGATTACCGCCACGAGTCTTATTCCGGAAGCTGCGGCCTTTGTGATCGCGTAAGCTTCCCGATTTCCCCAAGCTATAAACTTCGCGCTCTATTAGCGCGAACTGGAGCTATTTATGCAAGCAGAAGTGTCAACCCAGCCCAATGCAGGCGTTTGGCGGACCATCACCGAGGCAATCAAAGGAACGCACCAGGACTTCACACAAGTCTCCATCAGCCGCGCTGTTTTTCTGCTCGCGATTCCCATGGTTCTGGAGATGCTCATGGAGTCGCTTTTTGCCCTGGTGGATGTGTTTTGGGTGTCGCGCCTCGGCGCAAATGCCATCGCCACCGTCGGCCTCACCGAATCCATGCTGACGCTCGTCTTTTCGGTTGCACTCGGCGTCAGCCTCTCGACCACGGCTATGGTCGCACGGCGCACCGGCGAAAAGGACCCGGAAGGCGCCGCGACCGCAGCCATGCAATCCATCTTTCTAGGTATTGGAATCGCAGTCGCCATCGGCATTCCCGCCGTGATTTTCGCGCATCAATTACTCAATCTCATGGGCGCGGATAGAATGCTCATCGCGGGCGGTCATCGCTACACCGAAATTGTATTCGGCGGAACGGCCGTGGTCATTCTGCTCTTCCTGAACAACGCCATATTCAGGGGTGCGGGAGACGCGTCGATAGCCATGCGCGTCCTGTGGGTCGCGAATCTCATCAACCTGCTGCTCGATCCCTGCTTCATCTTCGGTCTGGGGCCATTCCCCAAGCTCGGTGTGACGGGAGCCGCCGTCGCTACGCTGATCGGCCGCTCCTGCGGCGTTGTGTATCAGTTCTGGATGCTCACCAATGGACGAGCGCGCGTGCGTATCGCCGCGCGGCATCTGCGCGTTGTGCCCCAGGTCATGGAATCGCTCGTTCGCGTATCTTCAACCGGCGTTCTCCAATTCTTGATTGCACACACTAGCTGGCTCGTGCTGGTTCGCTTCATCAGTACCTTTGGCAGCCTCGCGGTAGCCGGTTACACCATCGGTATCCGGATTTTCATGTTCGTCATTCTTCCCTCCTGGGGATTAAGCGGAGCTGCCGCCACCATGGTCGGCCAGAACCTCGGAGCGAAGAAGCCCGAACGCGCGCAACGCGCCGTGTATGTCACCGCCGGATACAATGCCGTTTATCTGGTAACTATCGCGCTTCTGCTGATCTTCGCACCACACGCCATCGTTTCCTTCTTTTCGGCCGATCCCGTGGTCTCCGCCTTTGCAGCCGATTGTCTCCGCATCATCGGCTACGGCAATCTCACTTATGCGTTCGGCATGGTCATGGTGCAGGCATTTAACGGGGCTGGCGACACTATCACGCCTACCGTGATCAACGTCGTTAGCTTCTGGCTCTGCGAAATTCCGCTGGCGTGGTTCTTGGCGAATCGCACGTCGCTGGGCGTCGACGGGGTGTTTGCGGCGATCCCCGTTTCAAATACCGTCATGACGGTCATCAGTCTCATTGTGTTCGCCCGCGGCACTTGGAAGTTGCGCCGTATCTAATCGCCATGCAGGTCCGCAAAACTGCTCGCGAAGGGGAGTTATTTCGACGGTACAGCGGGCTTCGGATTCGCCGTTTCCTTATCCAGCAGCTCTTTCTTCCTTTGGTCGAACTTAGGCCGATTCTCTAAATCGCGCTCTCGATCAAAATACTCGTGCCCGTCGATCCATACTTTCAGCGCCTTGGAGTAATTCGATAACGGATGCTGGTCGAACAGCACTAAGTCGGCCGACTTACCCACTTCAATCGAGCCCACCTGGTCATCGATTCCTAATTGCTTCGCGGGATTGATGGTCACCAACGCCAGCGCTTGATCCTCGGTGAGATCTCCATAGCGCATGCTCTTCGCCGCCTCCAGATTCAAGTGCCGCTGCAACTCGTCGGAATCCGAATTCACCGAAACGACAACCCCGTGACGCATCATGATGGCGACGTTATACGGCGTGGCGTCGTAGGCCTCAATCTTGTACGACCACCAATCGCTGAAGGTGGACGCACCGGCGCCGTGCTCGGCAATCTCTTTCGCGACCTTGTACCCTTCCAGCGCATGTTGCAGCGTGCGGATCTTGAAACCCATCTCATCCGCCACCCGCAGCAGCATCAAAATTTCGTCGGACCGGTAGCAGTGCGCGTGCACATAGCGCTTCCCCTCGAGCACCTCTACCAGCGGCTCCAGACGCAGATCCCGGCGCGGTGGAATCGGATGTTCGCCGCGCGCGACGCGCTCGTTATACTCTTTCCACTCGGCCTGATAATTCTTGGCTTCGGTGAAGCTTTCCCGAATCACTTCTTCCACACCCATGCGAGTGCCCGGATAACGCCGCTCCACTGGAGCTGCGCTGAAGAAGCTGCCCGGATAGCCTTGCCGCTTTGGATTCTCGCCCAGCGCAAACTTGATGCCCGGCTTGGCGCCTTGCATGATCATTTCCTGCGCGCTCTTGCCCCAGCGCAGCTTGACCACGATGGTCTGGCCGCCGATCGCGTTTGCGCTGCCGTGCAATACGTTCGAAATCGTCAGCCCGCCCGCCAACCCGCGATAGATATTGATGTCGGTCGGATCGATTACGTCTTTGATGTTCACCATGGACGAATCCGAAACTGTTCCCTCGTTGACACCGCCTTCAATCGCGGTATGCGAATGGCAGTCGATGATGCCCGGCATCAGGTATTTGCCGGTCGCATCCACAACCGTCGCGTCCGCGGGTGCGCTGACATTCTTGCCGATCGCGGCAATCTTTCCGTTCTCGATCAGAACGCTCCCGTTCTCGATCGTTCCCTTGGTAACCGTCAGCACCGTAGCGTTTCGGATCAGAGTGGTCTGCGCGCAGGCGCATGCGGCCAGTAGCGCCAGCAAACAGCCGATCGAAATTCCGCGTCGCATCAGTTCGTGTCTCCTTCCGCAGCGGCTGGTTTTTGTTCGCGTTCTTTGTTGGCTGGCGGCTTCTGCAAGTCTTTCGAAGGCTCAAACTCCGTGCCATCCACAAACAAATACTCCACCGTCGTCTTATCCTCGAACGCATCCCCTTTCATGACCACCAGGTTCGCAATCTTCCCCTTTTCAATGCTTCCTAACCGGTCCGACACGCCGTAGATCTGTGCCGCGCTCAACGTCAGGGCGCGGATCGCGTCTGCCCGCGACAGTCCCGCATCCACGGCCTTCTTCACTGCCTTTTTCAAATCCGGCGCTGTATCTAAGCCATCTGAGTAAAACGCAAACGATACGCCCGCCTTCGCCAGCATGCCGGGAACCGCGGGCGCCTGCTGACGCATCGACAAATCGCGATAATTCGGGATGTCGCTCGGGTCCGCATCCTTCGGCTTCTCTGGCCACTTCAAACTGATCAGTGCCGGTACCTTCGCCTGCTTCAGCTCGTCCACGCGCTTGTATGCTTCGTGCAGCCCATACAGAACGAACGGATGTTTCAGTTCACGTCCGAGACTGAGAATCCGGTCGATCTGCTGCTCTTCGTCGGCCGGCAGCAACAGCCGCGGCGACTCGGCCAAACCCTCGAGATCGTGATCGTACTCCAGCCTGCGATTCCCTGCCGGATGCGCTTCATACATCTGCTGCGCCTCCTTGTACTGATTCAGGTCGAGGAATAACTGCCTGACATACGCAATGTTGCCCATCAGCGAATTGGGAAAGCCGGAACGCCCGAAGCCGCTGACGCGAAACAGGATCTGCTGCCCTATGGGCTGCGCGACCACCATGTCGCGTCCACGCGCACCGGCCAGATCGATCATCGCGCCCAGGCCTTCGAAAATACCTTGGTTGGGAAACGTGGCTGCGGTGGTGAACCCGGCGGCGCGCGCCGCTGCCAGCCGTTGATCGCTCGGCGTCACCATATCCGCTGCCCGCTCGAACGAATGATTCTGCGGCCGGTCTTCCGGTCCATGCCTGGGAGGTTCTTCGGATGCACTCGGCGTGGCGGCCGGTTTGGGAGCAGGCGTCGGCGCTACACCTGCTGCGGTTCTCGCTGGTGTCGCCGCGGCGCCTGGTATGCCCCAGGTGCTTAAGCCGTCGATAAATCCCGGGTACACTGTTAGGCCGGTTCCATCGATCACCCAGGCATCGGCTGGAATCGCGAGATTCGGCCCCACATCCTGGATCAAGCCGTCGCGCAACAGCACCGTCGCCTTCGGAAGATCTGCGCCGCTCACCGTCACCACGTGCGCATCCTTGATCGCGATCGCGGACGGAACTTCCGCCACGGCCATTACTGCGACAATCAATACCAATCCACTCGTTCTGAGTCCTTGTTTCATCGAATCCATCGTCCAGTCACAAGCCCGGCAAATTTCCTCATTCTTACACACTGCGCCTCATCCTCTGCGAAGGCAATCACTTGCCGCGCCGGGATTGGCCATTCGGGCGATCCAAAGCTTTGGTCTCGGCTGCGCTGCTGCTACCTTGCTGCCATGAAATCGAACGATCGTCAAAATGGCTCCATCACCGAGCCTCTCTTGAAAGACCTGATGGATCGCGACAAGGCGAATTCAAAAATCAATGATTCCGGTCCCTCTGTGGGATCGAAACCTCTGCAGCCGCCCGCTCTGTATGAAGATGCGGGCGAAGGCTATAACTCGGACTTCACATTCCCGCAGGAGTAACTTGGTGGGGCAGGCCTAAAGCCGCCCCGTCTTCTTTTTTTAGTATTCGCTAAACTTGATGCTTCAAGCGAGTGCCGACCAGCAGGACCACCAAAACCACCTACAGCGACGCCGGCGTCCATATCGCTGAAGCCAACCGCGCCGTCTCTCTGATCAAACGCACGGTTTCGAAAACTTTTACGCCCGAAGTGTTGACCTCCATCGGCAGCTTCGGCGCCGGATTTTCTCTGAAAGGCTGGCGCGACCCCGTGCTTATCAGTTCCGCCGATGGCGTCGGCACCAAGCTAAAAATTGCTTTCGCGACGGGCCGTCACGACACCATCGGTGAAGATCTCGTCAATCACTGCGTGAACGACATCGCCGTCCAAGGCGCCAAGCCGCTCTTCTTCCTCGATTACTTCGCGGTGGGAAAACTGGATGCGAAGATCTGCGGCCGCGTTGTCGAAGGGCTCGCGCGCGCTTGCGTCAAGAACGGCTGCGCGCTCATCGGCGGAGAAACCGCGGAGATGCCGGGCATGTACGCGTCCGGCGAATACGATCTCGCGGGTTTCATCGTCGGCGCGGTCGAGCGCAAGCGCATGATCACCGGCGCCACCATCGAGCCTGGCGACCTGCTCCTCGGTCTACCCTCCCACGGCCTGCATACCAACGGATATTCGCTCGCCCGCAAAATCCTGTTCGAAATCGCAGGCCACGAGTTGGACGCCCGCCTACCCGATCTCTCCGCCACGCTCGCCCAAGAGCTCCTCAAAATCCATCGTTCTTATCTTGGCCCCATCCAGGCCCTCCACCAAGCCAAGCTCCTCAAGGGCGCCGCCCACATTACCGGCGGCGGACTTACCGACAACGTTCCCCGCATGCTGCCTCGCCACTGTTCGGCCGAAATCGATCCCCATTCCTGGCCCAAGCAGCCAATCTTCAATCTGCTGAAGCAGCTCGGCAACATCCCGGAAGAGGATTTTCGCCAAACCTTCAATCTCGGCATCGGTCTGGTCCTTGCCGTGCCCGCCAAGAGAATTGGCTTCGTTTCGCAAGTTCTCAAGAAGCTGCACGAGCCGTTCCATCAAATCGGCCGCGTCGTCCAAACCCGATCCAACACGCCGAAGGTCATTTATTTGTGAGCGGGCGGCGGCTCGGCATTCTGCTTTCCGGACGGGGCTCCAACTTCGAAGCGATTGCCCGCAACGTGCAAAACGGCCGCCTTGAAGCTGAAATTGGCTTCGTTTTTTCAAACAAACCCAACGCACTCGGCCTCGCGCGCGCCCGGGAACTAGGCCTGCCTTGCGGCGTCATCGAGTCGGCCGGTCTCGAACGTACCGCCTTCGACTCGCAAGTTGCTGATTTGCTTCATCAAAACAAAATCGACCTCGTCTGTTTGGCAGGATACATGCGGCTTTTGAGCGGACAGTTCGTTCGGCAATTTCCCCATCGCATCCTCAATATCCATCCCTCGCTGCTTCCCGCTTTCCCCGGACTTGATGCCCAATACCAAGCGCTTACACACGGGGTGAAGGTGACCGGATGCACAGTCCACTTCGTGGACGAACACCTCGATAGCGGGCCGATCCTGCTCCAGTCCGCCGTCCCTGTCCTCGACGGCGACTCGCTCGAGACGCTATCGTCTCGAATTCTGGCCGAAGAGCACAAAATTTATTCCGAAGCGATCTCTTGGGTCCTCAAAGGCAACTATCGTATTGAGGGCCGCCGAGTCATTGAGACCTGAAATGCAAAACCAGATGTTGAAACGCGCGCTATCAATCGTCGCCGCTATTGTCGTGATAGTTTTCTGCTTCTTTTGGTTCTCGGGCAAGCACGTGAACCTGAAGCTCGCCAAACCCGTGCCTGCCATTGGCACCGAAACGCCCATTCGGGTTGAGGCCGATTCTCCCGATGGGGTCAAATCTTTCTCCGCTTCCGTCGAACAAGATGGGCAGACCGCGACTGTTTACAAGGACAAAACGCGCTCCAAACAGTCCAGCCGCATCTACAGCTTCAACGCGGGTAAGAAAGAAGCGGCTTTCCTGAAAGAGGGTCCGGCGAAGCTGATTCTCAAAGCGAAATCGAACGATTTCCGCGGCGCCACCACCACGCTCGCCCAAGACATTCAGATTGTTCTTCGTCCGCCCTCAATCGTCGCCGATGGCCGCCAGCATTACATCAACCAAGGCGGAGCGGAGTTGGTAGTGCTCGATTTAGGCGGCAACTGGACAGATGCCGGCGTTCGGGTGGCCAACTATACTTCCGGAACATTTCCCATGCCCGGCGAGCCGGACTCGAGCAATCATCGCTTCTCGCTCTTTGCGTTTCCCTGGGATGTCTCGCCGCAAACGGTCCCGCTAGCGTTTGTGCGCAACGCCGCCGGCACTGAAGTGACAACGACCTTCTGGACCAAAGTATTCCCGAAGAAGTTTCGCGAGAGCAATATCGAACTGACTGACCGGGAGCTGCAGAAAGTAGTCGGCGAACTGGACCCCGAAGGCTCCGGCAGCCTGATCGATCGCTTTGTAAAGATCAATCGCGAGATGCGCCGTGCGAATGCCCAGACCATCTACGATCTGCGCAACAATACCGAGAAGCGCATTCTGTGGTCGGGTCCGTTCATTCCGGTGAAGGGCGCGCGAGAGTCTTACTTCGCCGATCGCCGCAGTTACTTCTATAACGGCCGTAAGGTCGATGAGCAGGTGCACCTGGGCTACGACCTGGCGCAGACGACCAACATGCCAGTGAAAGCGGCTAATTCAGGAAAGGTCATTTATGCGGATCGCCTCGGCATCTACGGCAACTGCGTCATCCTAGACCACGGCTATTCGCTCGAAAGCCTCTACGGTCACATGAGCCGCATCCTTGTCAAGGTAGGAGACATGGTGCAGAAGGAGCAGCAGATCGGCATCAGCGGCTCAACCGGGATGGCTTTCGGCGATCACGTGCACTTCAGCATGCTGGTTTCGGGCAACCAGGTTGACCCCAAAGAATGGTGGGACGAGCACTGGATTCACGATCGCATCTTAAGCAAAATCGGCGCTCCAGGGAGCGCCGAAGATCCTCATGCCGATGCGAACACTACCAGCGCCCCCGCGCCACCGAAACATAAAAAGCGGCGCAAGGGTTAGGTTCGCCTCCGAATACGTCTTTTACTTTTTCTCGTCGCCGCCTTCGGCTTCTTCACTGCCTGTCCGCAAGGCTTTGAGCCGCTCTTCGCGCCTGGCCGCGCGGTCAGCCGCGCGCTTCACTAACTCGGAACCCACCAACTCGAGCTTGGCGGTCTCCGCTCCGTCGCCTTGGCGCCAGCCGAGCCTCACGATGCGCGTGTAACCGCCATTTCGCTGGTTAAAGCGCGGCCCAAGCTTGTCGAAGAGCTTCTCAACCGCTTCCTTCTTCGTCAGAAAGGCCGCTGCCTGCCGGCGCGAGTGCAGGTTGTCTTCCTTGGCCAGCGTGATCATTTTTTCAACCAGCGGCCGCGCTGCCTTTGCCTTCGGAACGGTCGTCGTGATCCGCTCTTCTTCGATGACATTCGTTACCAGGCCGCGCAACAGCGCGCGTCTTGCACTGAGGTCGCGCTTGAGCTTGACTCCGGCTTTGCGGTGCCGCATGAGCTATTCCTCGATTCCCGCGTAGTTGTCGTAGCCGTGGTCGGAAATCGGCGCCGGCGCTGTGCCGCCCACCAGCCGGCCCTGCGAATCGAACTTCATGCCGAACGAAAGGCCGAGCCCGTTGAGAATCTCCTTGATTTCGTTCAGTGACTTTCGGCCGAAGTTCTTGGTCCGCAGCATCTCGGATTCGCTCTTCTGC
>DATJUG010000120.1:0-6424 GCA_035502635.1 Bryobacteraceae bacterium | reverse complement strand
ACGCCCCAATCGAGCGCGTCACCCATCTGCTCAGCCACGAAAGCCCCGCCGTCTTCGTCGAGATGGAGGCCGGCAAGCTCGAAGTGCTCACAAAGTTCGACCTAATGGATACAATCGCCGGCCTCGTCGGCCAGAAACGCTGAGCGGACGCGATTCGCGTTCGCCGCGCGCGATGCGCGCGTTCGTCTCCATGAGCATTCGCCCAGCTTGATTCCGCTATTGAGACTATATTTTCTTGACATCGCTTTCCACACTGTGATATTTCGCCCGCACAGCAGGGCCGTGTTCCGAGGATCCAGGGCCAAGTAGACTTGCTTCTCGGTGGTGGTGTTAGCGGCATTGGCGTCAGTGGTGGCACCAATTGCCGATCGGCCGGTTTTCCAACCGTCCGGGGCCAGGGGTAGATTCACTTTTTGTGGTGGCATTGGCGTCAGTGGTGGCGCCGATTGCTGATCGGCCGCGCGAGTTTTTGCGCGTGGGTGGGATGTGAAATTGATTACGGGGGGAATCAAGTGATTTATACACGCTTGTCTTTGCGCGGATTTGTGTCTGCGCTGCTTCTTTGTTTCTGTCTGCTGTTCTTCGTTTCCGCATCGCTCGCACAAACATCTACTACGGGTTCGCTCACCGGAACTGTAACCGATCCCTCGGGCGCGGTAATTTCCGGCGCGACGGTAACGATTACCGACAACGCCACTGGCGCGGTTCGTACCGCGACGACGGACGCCAATGGGAGCTACAAGTTCTCGTTGCTGCCTCCAGGGAACTATGATGTGAAGTTTTCCGCGACGGGATTCAAGACGGTCGAGGTGTCGGCGGTAACCGTGAACGTCACCGAAACCCCGGTGCTTAACCACGCCTTGCAGGTTGGCGCTCAGTCCGAGCAGATCACCGTCGAATCCACCGCCGAGACCATTCAGACCCAGAACGCCACGAACGGCGCGTTGGTCGGATCGAAGGAAGTCACCGACCTGCCCCTCAGTTCCCGCAACTACACACAGATCATCGATCTTTCGCCCGGTGTCGTCGTGAACGTCTCGAGCGCCGCGGCGATCGGCGCGGGCACGCAGGATATCAACGTGAATGGTTCGGGCTCCGATCAGAACAATTACCTCATGGACGGCGCCTCGATCACGAACTACGGCAGCGGCGGCGGCGCGCAATCCGGCAACTATCCGGGCATCGGCATCCCCAATCCGGACGCCATTCAGGAATTCAAGATTCAAACCTCGCAGTACGACGCTTCCTACGGCCAGAATCCGGGCGCGAGCGTCAACGTCGTCACCAAGAGCGGCACGAACCAGTTCCATGGCTCCGCTTGGGAATACGTCCACAACAATTTCTTTGATGCCAACGATTTCTTCTTGAAGCAAACCGAGCTCGGTCCCGGCGGCACGGGCATCAATGCGCCGCAGACCTTCAAAGAGAATCAGTTCGGCGGCACGATCGGCGGCCCGATCAAGAAGGACAAGATTTTCTTCTTCTTCTCCTATCAGGGCACGCGCCAGCTCAATGGAATCGGCACCAACGGCTTCTCCACCGGCTTCACCAGCGGCGTCAGCATGCCTCCGTTCAACACTCCTTGCGGCAATCGCGCAGACGGTTGCACCACACCGATTCCCGCTCAGCTATGGGGCACCGCTGCCGCCACAAACCCCTCCACTAGCACCTGCGGCACAACGGGCTATACGTATGCCCAATATCTCGGCTGCGTGTTTTCAGGCCCGGTCGGATTCGCGGGCGTTCCCGTCAATCAGCAGGGTTCCAACATCAACCCGGCGATGATCGGAATCCTCCAGGCGGCAGGACCCAAGGGCGGATACAACAGCGGCTATTACATTCCTAGTGGCTCATTCGTCCCATCGCACCCCGGAGCCTGCGGCGGAGAAAGCGCCGGTGCCGGCAATAATCCGTTTTGCCTCGACAGCATCGTCCAGCCCATCCAGGCGAACGAAGACCAATACGTAGCCAATGGCGATTACGTTCTTTCGAGCAAGCACACGCTCACTTCCAAGCTCTTCTACGCGAAGGATCCTCAGGTACAGAGCTTCGTTTGCCTGGGCCCGTGCATGCCGGGCGGCCCCGAAAACGCGACCTACACCACCACGGACTCGCTGCTCAAGCTCACCTCGGTTTTGAGCAGCAACTTCGTCAACGAGGCCCGGGTATCGTATCAACGGGAAGTTACGAACAGCGTGGATGGCCTCAACGTGCAGGCCTGCGCCGTGGGCATGATTCCGACCGTCAATAACGGCCAGCCGTGCCCTGGTATCGCCGGGCAGTCGACAACGTACCACGAGCTGACTCTCGTTCCCGTTTTGAATGCCAGCGGAATCGGCGGAGGCTGGGGAACGTTCAACGCCGGCGGAAACTTTTTCGCCGCCGATACGAACTTCTTCAATACCTTTCAATATTCCGACCAGATCTCCTGGAACCACGGCAAGCACGCGATCCGCGCCGGCTTTGAGGCGCAGCGCATCCAGTGGAACTGGACTCTCGGCGGTGCGGGCCGCGGCGAGCTCATCTTCGGAAACCTCGAGGACATGATGACGAGCGGAGACAATCCGTTCTTCGGTGGAATCCTCGCCAACCTGACGACCCGCCTGGCGCCGACCGCTCCAAACTACCACGCCCTCCGCGTCAACGAATTCTCATCCTTCGCGGAGGACGACGTGAAGGTGACGCGCAACCTGACCCTGAACATTGGCCTCCGCTGGGAGTACGATGGGTTCCCCACCGATGCCACCGGACTCTTTACGAATGCCTGGGCTAGCTTGGCCGAGATCAACAACACCGGGGGCTTTTTCATTGGTGACCCCACCACCGGCGCAGCAAACCCCATCGGGACTCTTGCTGGCTATGTCGTCCAGTCAAACTATAACAAGGCAACGAACCTTGGTCTGATGGCCCCCAATGGCGCCACCGGGGTCTACGTAAACAGCAACAAGACACTCGAACACGGGGCGCCATGGTTGAATCTCGCTCCTCGCCTTGGCTTTGCCTGGCAGCCGCTGGGCAATAGCTTCGTCGTCCGCGGCGGTTACGGCATCTTCTACGACCGCATTTACGGCAATCTCCTCGGCAACAACCAACAGGCCGATCCGCCCTACGCTGGCTCGATTCCGGCGATCGGTACCTTGGACAACCCCGCTCCTGAACCCGGCACGGGCACGCTGGGGTGGATACCGCGAACGCTCGGTGTAACCAGCCAGGGCACCGTGACGAGTGGCGCCCAAGCTGTTGCGGGTTCGGACCTAACCAACAACAGCACCTCCGACGCGGCAAATCTCGGCACGCCGCTCATTCAGGAATACAACCTTGATCTCCAATACGAGTTCAAGCCCGGCTGGATCGCCGATATCGGTTACGTGGGACAGCACGGCACGCACCTCTACGACTGGGCCCGCAACATCAACATCGGCTATCTTGCGGCAGGAGCGCCGAACGAACCGCTGGCCTCCGACCCGCAGGACTACGGCATGGTCGTCGGAAACGGAAACGCCGCCAACCACACGCCGGCAGTGTTGCCCTTTAATGTTGGCAATACGAATCCGATGAATCAGATCCTGCAGAATCTGGTCGCCAATATCCAAGGCCGCGTTCCCTATCTCGGCATGGATCCTACGGGGCTATCGACTACGAGCACTGTGGGCGACGATGTGTACAACAGCTTGCAGGCTCAGTTGAAGCACCAGTTCTCCCATGGCCTGTTGCTGCAGGTTGCCTATACGTGGAGCAATTCCACAACGAACATCAACTCCTCCGAGGCGGGAGGCGGCATCGCGGCTCCCGGTAACGTCCTCTCCGGCGGCGGCACCAGCAACAATCCCAACGATCTGCGCCAGCAGTATGGTCCGGCGGCGTTCAACCGTCCGCAGCGTCTCGTTATTAGCTACAGCTACGATCTGCCGTGGAAGCATATGGAGGGCATCACCGGAAAAGTGCTGGGTGGCTGGACCGTTTCCGGTGTCACCACCATTCAGGATGGTGAACCCTTCACCGTCGTGGATGGTAACGGCGCGACTCTCTACGATGGCAGCAGCCCGTTTGGCAATAACGTCCGAGCCTTGCTGGCGGACCCGGTTGACTGCGATCCCGTAACGGGCAATTGCAAGTCTGGAATTCCGATTGCCACTTCGGGCAGCAACGAGCAACGGCTGAATAATTGGATCAACACGAGCGCTTTCCAGTCGTTCTCCACGCTTCCGGCGTCCGCCCCGCAATGCATTGGGGGCCAGTCGAATCCGGGTGGAGACGCGTCCCTGCCGTGCGGTGCAGCCGGATCAACTAAACCTAATGCCGGCACGGGCTTCGGCAATTCCGGCGTCGGTACGATTCTCGGCCCCGGCCAGCACAACTGGGATATTTCCCTTATTAAGAATACGAAAATCTGGGAGAGCACCAATTTGCAGTTCCGGGCGGAATTCTACAACGTCTGGAACCACGCACAGTTCAATCCCCCGGGCAATAACCTCAACACGCTTGCCACCTTCGGCGTGATCACGAGGACATCTGTCCCGGCCCGCATCATCGACTTCGCCCTGAAGTTCAGCTTCTAGGCGGCGAGGACCACAGCTTAACCGGCCCCGTTCCTCCTTTTCTGGGGAACGGGGCCTTTTTCTTGCTCTGCTGCCGCCCCGTTCAACTTCACCTGCGCCCGATTCCTTGTTATGATCTGCGCATCCCCGGCCGATTCGATGCGTACTTGTCTCATCGCGCTTGCCGTTTTGGGTTGCTGCGCGTTGGTTTGCGGCGAAGAGCCGCAAGCGCGCGCTGCCGCCGCTACCGAAGCGTCCGCCACCATCGCCGCTCCCGCTTCCTCTTCAACCTCTGCCGCGGCCCCTCCCACGATCGTCATCGGGTTTGTCGGCGGCTACGTCAGCCACAACAATCTCTCGCACATGGAGGCGCACCTCGCGGCGCAGATTCGCAGCGAGTATCCCGCCGGCGTTTACGCCGCGGCGTTTGAAAATCACCGCAGAAACGCGGCGTACGCCACGATCCTCCGCCTGCTCGATGCGAACCACGACGGCAAGCTCAGCAAGCAAGAGAAGCAAGACGCGCGCATCATCCTCTATGGCCACAGCTGGGGCGCTTCGGAAGCGATCACGCTCGCGCGTCAACTCCAGAAGGCCAACATTCCGGTGCTGCTCACGATTCAGGTGGATAGCATCGAGAAGCATCACGAAAACGATGTGGTGATTCCAGCGAACGTCGAGGAAGCCGCCAATTTCTACCAGCCCCACGGCTTGCTCCATGGCGAAAGCCGCATTCGCGCCGCCGATCCCGAACGCACCAGGATCCTCGGGAATTTCCGCTTCGACTACAGCAAGCATCCGGTCGATTGCTACGCCGCCTATCCGTGGTGGGATCGGCATCTCGCGACGTCGCATACCGAAATCGAATGCGATCCCGCCGTGTGGGATCGCGTCGAAGCGCTGATTGCGTCGGAGCTGCCGCCAACCGCTTCCGCCACGGCCGCCACCACGCCCGAAGCCAATCAGTAGCAAGGGCAGTTTCGCCAGGAGGCTCGATGATCCTCGATCGCAGAAAATTTCTGCAAGCGGTGGCCGGCGCGGGCGCCGCGGCGGCGCTGGGCGCGCGCGAGCTGGGATGGGCCGATGGGAAATCGGAGCCGGCGCCCGGATCGTTTGATTTCATCTTTTTCACGGATACCCACATCGAGCCCGAATTGCGCGCGCCCCAGGGATGCGATGAATGCTTCCGCAAGATCGCGGGAATCAGCAGCGAATTCGCGATCATGGGCGGCGACCACGTCTTCGACGCGCTAAGCGTGGGCAACGCGCGCGCGAAGCTGGTCTACGACCTCTACCAGAAGACCGAGCAGCAGCTCCAGATGAAGCTTTACCACGTGATCGGCAATCACGATCTCTTCGGCGTCCAGGCGAAGAGTGGCGTGTCGCCCGCCGATCCCGCCTATGGAAAGAAAATGTATGAGCAGCGGATCGGCGGCAAGACGTACTACTCGTTCGATCGTCGCGGATATCACTTCGCGGTGCTCGATTCGGTGCAGCCCACGGCCGACCGCATGTGGGAAGCGCGCATCGACGATCCCCAGGTCGGCTGGCTCGCGGACGATTTGAAAATGGTGCGGCCGGGCGCGCCCGTGATCGTCGTGACGCACGTCCCTCTCGTGACGGCCTTCACCACCTATGCCACGCTCGACGAGCCGAACGCCAAGTACAACACGCTGACCGTGGCCAATACACCGCAGGTGCTCAAGGTTCTCGAGGGCCACAACGTGATCGCGGTCCTCCAGGGACACACGCACGTCAATGAAATCGTCAGCTACCAGGGCAGGCAGTACATCACCAGCGGCGCCGTCTGCGGCAATTGGTGGCGCGGCCCCCGCATGGGCACGCCCGAAGGATTTACGGTGGTCAGCCTGCGCGAAGGCAAAATC
>DATJUG010000119.1:0-5782 GCA_035502635.1 Bryobacteraceae bacterium | reverse complement strand
TTGTTCGTCGCTGCGATCACACGCACATCCACCTGTACCGACTGCGGCGCGCCCACCGGCTCAAAGCGGTGCTCATCCAGGGCGCGCAGCACCTTGGCCTGCGTCTTCAGGCTCATATCGCCGACTTCGTTCAGGAAAAATGTGCCGCCGTGCGCCTTCTGCATTTTCCCGATCTTATGATCGGTCGTGCCGTCCAGGCTCGTGCGGCGATGGCCGAACAACTCGCTCTCGATTAGGTCTTCCGGCAACGCGGCGCAGTTTACTTCGACGAACGGCCCTTCGGCGCGCAGACTGGCGCTATGTATCGCGCGCGCGACGAGTTCCTTGCCTGTCCCGCTCTCGCCATAAATCAAGACCCGGCCATTCGTTCCCGCCATCAACTTCAATTGCTGCCGCAGCGCCTTCATCGGCACGCTGTCTCCGATGATCTCCGGAAGGTCGGTGTCTTCGCGCAGTCTTTGCAGTTCAAGATCGGTTCGCCGTTGCTGGATGGCGTTCTTCACCACCACGCTGACCTTTTCGATGGTGAGCGGCTTCTCTATGAAATCGAAGGCTCCTAACTTGGTCGCCTTGACCGCCGTCTCGATATTCCCGTGGCCCGAGATCATGATCACGGCCGGCCTTTCTCCCGCGGGAAGATCTTGAACGCGGGCCAGCGTATCGAGCCCATCGATACCCGGCATCCAGATATCTAGCAGTACTGCTTCGTACGATTCACGCTCGAGTTCCGCCAGGCACGCTTCGCCGCTTTCGACGGCGGTGCACTGGTAGCCTTCGTCCGTCAACACTCCGCGGAGCGACTGGCGAATGCCGGGCTCATCATCGACAACAAGAACTTTTGGACCGCGTATTGGCATTTCCGGGAGACTAAACCTTTACGGTAGCGGTACGCAGGTCGCCGGCGTCAACGGTCGGCTCAGTAGTCAACACATTCAATTCGATGATGAAGCGGGCGCCCGCCGGATAATTGTCTTCTACCCGCACCCTGCCGTGATGCTCCGCGATGATATGGCTGACGATGGCAAGACCCAGCCCTGTGCCGCGGCCTTTGGTCGAGAAGTATGGCAAGAACAATTTCTCCTTATCCGCGGCGGAAATGCCCGAGCCCGTGTCGGTAACCGAAAGCTCGATCAGATCCGGCGTGGACTGAGAGGTTGCCACCAACAAACGCCGCACAGGAGCTTCCCGCATCGCTTCCGCGGCATTGTCGACCAGATTGACAATCACGCGCTTCATCTGCTCGCGATCGGCATGGACGAACGGTATCCTGGGGTCCAAATTTACGGAGACGGCGATGCCATCCAGCCGCCCCGTGAACAGCGCCAGCGCGCTTTCGACAATGTCGTTCAGGTCCGTGGCTACCGGTTGCGCAGCGGGGAAGCGCGAGAACTGTGAGAACTCATTCACCAGCGATTTCACGGTCTGCACTTCCTGCTGAATGGTTTGCGTGCACTCTTCGAGAATCGCGTGCGCCTGCGGCGGTAGCGGTAGGCGACGCAATTGGCGCGCGATCCGATCGGCAGAAAGAGAAATAGGCGTGAGCGGATTCTTGATCTCATGCGCGATCCGGCGTGCCACTTCCTGCCACGCCGCGGCCTTTTGAGCGCGCAACAGATCGCTGGTGTCTTCGAGCACCAATACAAACCCACGCTGCTCTTCTAGTGACGCCACGGTGACGGCCAAGTGCAGCACGGCAGAAGAACGCTGAATTTCGAGCTGACAAGCTGCTGTGCCGGTGCGGCGGGCGCGCTTGAGCAAATGGCGGACCTCATCCAAGTCCTCACCTGAAAACAGATCTCGCAGTTGTTTGGCTGATGATGCGACCTCTGACTGGAAAATGCCGGCCAATGCGCGGTTCACCCTCTCAATTCGTTCGTCTGCGGAGACCGAAATGACGCCGGTGGGAATGCTTTCGAGGATGGCTTCCGTGAAACGCCTCCGAACTTCGAGTTCGCGCGCATTGCCCTCCAACTCATTGGTCATCTCATTAAACGCCCGCACAAGCGTCGCCAACTCGTCCATCGCATTCACGCGCACGCGGTAAGACAAGTTGCCGCGCCGGACCTCCTGCGCCGCCCCGAGCAGCGCCGAAATCGGCACGCTGATCTGGCGCGACAACATCTGCGCGCACCAGGCGGCGAAGAACAAAACAAACAGAGTGAGCAAGCAGATCAGGAGGAAGTAGGTATCGTGATAAAACTTCTTCCGGCTTCCCAACTGTTTTTGCTCATTCATAAACCGCTGCAGAGCATTTTCATTGGCCGACGGCTGCCCGGCCATGGCGGCTGATACGGTAACGACGCCCAAACTCTGATCCCCGTTCGTGACTTGCGCAAGGGCGCGCAGAAGGCCAGCGTCCGGTTTCTCAAATTGCTGGTACAGCAGCATCGGAACGCCCTGCCGCGGGGTCAATACGATCTGCCGAATGCCACGCGGCGCCGACAAGTCCCGGAAAAATGCTGCGTCGATGTGACCACTCTCTGCCGCCTCGCGAGTTTGCGGCAAAAGGCTGATCCACTCCGTTTCGGCTTGCACCCGCTCCTGCGCTTCCTTGGTGTACGATTTGTCAAGGTCCTGCAGGCTGAGTTCAATTCCGCGCGCCGGCTGAGTGAACCATTTGTCCAAGGTTCGGTTGAGCACCGCGTAGTTGAACAGCGCGGAGAACAGGGTGGGCGCCAGCGTGAGCGCGAGCGCGCCCAGCAACAGTTTTGAGCGGATGCGCGAGCCTTCTTTGTTCTGCTGCCGCTCGATATAGGCCTTTACGCCCGCCCGGAACAGCATGAAGGTCAGGGTGACCGTCAGCAGAAAGATGAGCGTGGAGACTGACCAGAGTAGGATGGTTTCGCGGGGACCGGGGGGTGAAAACCAGAAGCTGAACGAGCCCTGCCAGACAAGCAGCGCCAGCAAGACCAGCAGGCTCAGCGCGGCGGCAGCTAAAGTAAAGCGTCTGCGCACAACACCGATGGTAGCCCAAGTCGCGGATAAGCGTTGGGCCGCCCGTTCGAGCGCTATTTCTCCTTGCCTGTTCCTGGCCGGCTCTGAGTTCTGAACTCGTATTGCTGGATTTGCAGCGCCAACTGGCCGGTCGTGTGGCGAGTGACCCGCCCCCGGGCCACCAGGTTCAACAGGCACTTCTCATTGAGTTGGGCCGGCCAGCTAATCGAAACCTCCAGCCGCGTTCCAACAGGTAAGTCGTGATCGGAAGTGAACAGCACACCAGAGCTGCTGATATTCAGCGTCTTACCGTTGCCGGCGAGAATCTCCGTTCTCTGATTGAGGGTTTTGTAACGGAGTTCGCGCTCGATGGGAAAGCGGCTCGACCGCCGCCGCTCCGTGGTGGTTACCTCCGGAGTCTCAAGGCGCCTACCTAGAGTCACGGTTTCTGACACGATATCATAACTCCGATCTTTTAACTTACACAATAGCAGGGCATCTTGTTTGTTCGTCACCCCTGCTCTGTGTCCGTTTTCACACGCCGTTCGCTTAGCCACTGCAAACGTTCGCGAAGTTTTTGCTCAAAGCCCCGCTCAGTGGGCTCATAAAAAACCGTTCCTTCCAATGCCTCAGGGAGACATTGCATATTGGTTACCGCATCCGGTTCCTGATGCGCATGCTTATACCCCTTCGCGTAGCCCATTTGCTTCATTAAGCGCGTCGGCGCATTCCTCAAATGGAGCGGAACTGGCGCGGCCACGGTGGTTTCGATGGTTGCGTTCACTTTATTCAGCGCCCGATAAGCAGCATCCGACTTCGGCGCAAGCGCTAGATAGATAGTGAGTTGGGCCAGCGCTTGGTCTCCCTCGGGAATGCCGAGAAAATGCACCGTCTGCATGCACGCAATCGCCTGCTCCACCGCGCGAGGATCCGCTAACCCAATGTCTTCTATAGCCATACGCACCAAGCGTCTCGCCAGATAGAGCCGGTCCTCCCCGGCCTTCATCATCCGCCCCAGCCAGTACAGCGCCGCGTCGGCATCGCTCGACCGAACTGATTTGTGTAGCGCCGAGATAAGGTTATAGTGTTCCTCCCCCGACTTGTCGTAGAGCAATACCTTCCGCTGCAAGGCATCGGCTATGGCTTGCCGATCAATCACTCCTTCCTGAGCCGACTCGGCCGCTAACTCCAGCGTATTCAGGGCCGCACGCGCATCACCGCTCGAAGCTACTGCAATCTCATCGAGAGATTCGCGCGAAACCTTTAGGCTGAGGTGGCCCAACCCGCGCACTGGAATCTCCAATGCCCGCTGTAGCAGCACCACCACCTCCGCGAGTTCCAACGCTCGCAGTGTATATACCTTGGTTCTGGAGAGCAGAGCCGAAACCACTTCAAAGGACGGGTTTTCCGTCGTAGCACCAATGAGCACCACGTCACCGCGCTCCACATAGGGCAGAAAGGCGTCCTGCTGGGCCTTATTGAAGCGATGTATTTCGTCGATAAATAGGACCGTGCGGCGCCCCAAGCGCTTAGCCTTCTCGGCATCAGCCATAACGGCCTTAATTTCTTTGATTCCACTCAGCACCGCGCTAAAGGAAATGAAGTCCGAGTGGCTCTGCTGGGCCATCAAAGCCGCAAGTGTAGTTTTCCCCGAGCCGGGAGGGCCCCACAAGATCAAAGACGTAAGATGGCCGCTTTCAATCTGGGCGCGCAATGGCTTTCCTGGGCCGAGAATGTGCTCCTGACCAATAAACTCGTTCAAATTCTGCGGACGCATGCGATCGGCCAGCGGCCGACCAGCCAAGTCGCGGTCCCGATCGCCTGGTAGAGGCGCCGTGTCAAATAGGCTCATGCGGGCTTCTTTGCTTCTGAGCTTCGAACAGCGCGATCGAACAGGCGATCGCGGCGTTCAGAGACTCCACCTTCCCAGTTGGGATGGAAATTGGCCGCATGTGGCGGGCCAATTCAAGCGAGATACCATGGGCCTCGCTGCCAACCGCCAGAGCACAAGGCTGGCGAAAATCGTTTTCGGCCAAACTGGTACCCGCTGCCGGGACCAAAGCGTATAGTCCCAGATGGCGGCGCTGCGCCTGCTTGATGAACTCGTTAGCCTCCCAACTCTCCACGAACGGCATCCGGAAGATCGACCCGGCCGTCGCCCGCAAGAACTTTCCGTTCGCCACGCGGACGCTGCCCTGCAAAAGGATCACTCCGGTTGCGCCGAACGCCTCAGCCGACCGCACGATTGTGCCGGCGTTCCCCGGATCCTGCATCGCGTCCAATGCGACAACCAGCGCTCGTCCTGCGACTAATTCTTCCCAATCCCAGGCCCGCGGCCGCAATAACGCGAGCAGCTCTTGGCTGGCCTCGGTGGCGGCCACAGAATCAAACGCGCGCGCCGAGATTTCCCGGATCTCCGCGTCAGTTCTGCTCAAAAGATCCGCATGCCGGTTGAGCGCGCCCGGCGTGGCGAACACCTGCTCGATCCGCCATTCCCCGCTGAGAGCTTCCTCGAGAAGGTGCGGCCCCTCGGCCACAATCAGCCCGTCTTCGGTCGGCCGTCCCGCTGCAGCCGCCCGCCGGATGCTCTGCAGAAGCGGATTTTTTGTGCTCGTCAACTGCATTTGTTGCAGACGTTTGGTCGCGGCGTAAACTAATCTTTCAACTGAATGAAATGCTAGCGCTAAGACGAGCCGCATGAGGCCGCTTTTTTCAGCCAGCCAAAGATCCAAGAAATGAGGCGCGCCGTTGCGGGCACATTTGCCCTGCTTTCGATTCTGCTCCTAGGCTACCTGTTTTATCTAGCACAGCAAATCGAGCGGCAGTCGAGCATCGACCAGGCGCAATC
>DATJUG010000118.1:0-13397 GCA_035502635.1 Bryobacteraceae bacterium | reverse complement strand
AGCTTAGCCACCCCTCCCGCTGCCGTCTTTCAAGAGCGGTCCGGCCGTCTCACCACGCGATTGCTACTGATCTACGCGTTCATGTTGTACTCGCGCGTATTTGAGGCGGCGATGGTGTGGGGCGCGCCGAACCTGTACGTCATGCTGCTACTCTCGGCCCTCGCCCTGGCAATCGTACTGTTCAAGGGGGAGTTCGCCCGCGCGATCAGAAGCCCGGTGGGCATCCTGTTCATCCTGTTCACAGGCTGGGCGGTTTTCGTTCTGCCGTTCAGCGAGTGGCGATCGGAAAGCCTTCACCAACTATCGAGTGTCTGGCTGAAATCTGCGGCTGCCTACTTTATCATTGTCGGACTGACGAAGGATTTCTCGGATTCGCGGAAAACGTTTGCTGTATTCGGCTGGGCCGCGGCCGCTTCGGCGGTCATCATGGCCGTGACGAACCGCATAGTGGGTGAGCGCATGACTTCGGTCGGCAGCCTCGGCAATTCGAACGAAGCGGCATTCCATATCATGTTCGGGCTCCCGTTCCTGATTCTTCTCATCTCCCGCGTAAAGGTGGTCTGGAAGATTCCGCTCTCGCTGATTGCGCTGCTTTCCCTCGCGCTATCGGTGAAGACGGCGTCACGCGCCGGCCTGTTGATGGCTGCAGCTTTAACACTGGTCGCGTTGTTCAAAGTCTCGTTTGCGAACAAATTCAAAATTCTTGCAGTTGCTTTTGTCGCGCTGTTGATAGGCGCCTTGAGTATTGACCGCACTGCGCTCGAACGCTACAAGACCATCTTCGATGCGAGCGATTCGTCTATGGAGGCGGCCTCTGCGCGCGAATCCGCCGAGAGCCGGAAGTATCTGCTGAAGGAAGGTATTGAACTCACACTGACTCATCCCCTTTTCGGCGTTGGCATGGGTGTGTTTCCGGTTGCAGCCAGCGCCCTGTCGGAAAGCCGCGGTGAGCATCCGTTATGGCTCGTCAGTCACAATTCCTATGTCCAGGTATCCAGCGAGATGGGTTTCGTGGGATTTGTTCTTTTCCTCGGCACCTTTGCGGCTTGCCTGACTGGCATTTTAAGACTGGACCGGGTGGCTCGACGTTTGCAACTGACGGAGCTTCGCAGCATGTCGTTATGTCTTCTGCTCTGTTTCACCGCACTCGTCATTGACTATTTTTTCGACGCCGCTGCCTACGATGTCTACCTACCAATGGCTGCCGGACTATGCACGTCGCTGTTTATGACCGCTCAGCCGCTGATTGATCGGGCGGAGCAAGGGACGGCTGGCCAAGACAACGGGGAGACTGCTCCAGTTCCGGCTGCTCCCTCCGGCCAATCCTCCTTGCCACAAAGCCGTTCAGCGATTGCCCCGCGCCGTAATCCCTACCGCCTGGGACGCAACCGGGTTTCCAAGAGGTAACTGAGGTCAGCCTGATAGCGTCGCTTCTAATATGACGCGCAGAATGGGCAGCAGTCGCCCGGTGCGCTCAATGAGAAGCCCTGATTGCTACGATCAGGATGCGACCGAGCACGCATGGCTAGCGATACGTTAACCATTTCCGCACCCCCGTCAGAATCATCCCCTAGTCTGTCTCTGCCGTTCAATCCGCTTCCTCAATTCAGGCAAGGCGCGCTCGAAGAAACGCCCGAGCGAGCTAGCAGTTGCGGGAAACGCATCGGGATCTTGATCGTTGCCTACAATGCGCTCACCACTTTAAGCCAGGTACTCAGGCGTATCACGCCGGAAGTCTGGCGCAACGTGGAACAAGTTGTGGTTTTTGACGACGCCAGTCAGGATGCAACGTTCGAGCTCGCTGTTGGCATCCAGGCAATGACCAAACTGCCGAAGCTCCACGTCTTGAAACACCGCAAGAATCTGGGCTATGGAGGCAACCAAAAGGCCGGCTATCGCTACTTCATCGAGCAAGGGTTCGATATCGTCGTGCTCTTGCACGGCGACGGCCAATACGCGCCGGAGCTCTTATCGCACATGTACGCTCCGCTGGTCCGCGGCGAGGCGGACGCGGTCTTCGGATCCCGCATGATGAAGGATTTCGGAGGGCCGCTCAAAGGCGGGATGCCGCTTTACAAGTACCTCGGCAACCGGGTCCTCACTGCCTTTGAGAACCGTGCACTAGGCCTGAATCTGACCGAGTTCCACAGCGGCTACCGCGCCTACAACCTGCACGCCTTATCGCAGATCGAGCTCGATAAGCTGACCGACGATTTTCATTTCGATACCGAGATCATCATCAAGCTGCATCACCAGAACTTTCGTATTCTCGAGGTGCCGATTCCAACCTTTTACGGCGATGAGATTTGTTATGTGAACGGTCTGAAGTATGCAAAGGCTATTCTTCGGGCGCTGTACCGTTACACGGAAACATCACGAGCCGTTCGCTCTTATCCGGAATACGAAGAATACTTTGTTCCGTACGCCATCAAGCGCAGTCTTTACTCCAGCCACTACTACGCATCCTGGCTGGTTGGCAGAAATCAGAAGGTGCTTGAGATTGGATGCGGTGACGGAGCATTCGGTGCCGAGCTTGTTCGCGCGGGCAACCGGGTCACCGGTGTGGACCGGGCGCCCAGAGTTGCGCCCGACTCTGGTTATGAGAGGGTAATTGAGGCAAATCCCGAGAAGGGGCTTTGCCGGCAAAACATCAGCTCAGGACAAGAATTCGATCGTGTCATCGTGCTAGATCTTCTGGAGCACCTGCGTGATCCCGCTAAACTTCTCCGCGAACTGAGGACCCAGCTCGCCTCGCGCGGAAAACTCATCGTTTCGGTTCCAAACGCCGTTAACTTTACAGTCCGGCTTATGATATTGTGCGGGCGCTTCAGCTATAGCGACCGCGGCATTCTGGACTGGTCGCACGTGCGCTTCTTCACGCGCAAAACGGTCCAAAACCTTCTGGAGCAGAGCGGATACCGCGTCACAGCGCGTTATTACACGGTGATTCCGATTGAACGGGTCATCCCGATTCGCCCGGAAAACCTTTTCATGCGGTTCATGAACCACTTGCTGCGGGTAGTGACGAGTCTCGCTCCCGGTCTTCTCGCATATGAGATTGTGACCGTAGCAGAGCGCTAAAAACTCACTCGACCGCCGCTTCCATCTTTTCGCGCAAGGATAACGGCCGCATGTCTGTCCAGTTACTGCGCCGTAAGCCCCAACGGCATCGCTGCGGCCTGCACCTGGTCTGTAGTAATGACTGGGAGCTGAACCTGTACGCGTCCATTTTCCGCAACGTCTACGCTGGCTCCTTGATTCTGCATCTGGCGCAGAAAATCGGGATTTTGCCACAAAGGCGACCAGCGTTCCACCGCGAATGCGTAATACCGCCCCGGTGGAACATTCCCGATCACGAAATTCCCGCTCGCTTGCATGTTTCCGAAAAACACTCCGGACCCATCGGCGCCCAACGTCTCCGCCGCTAGCACCATCATCGTGGTGTGTGTTGCCGTTGCGCTCGAGATCGTGCCGTCTACTTCGCCGGTCCCCGTCCGCAATATGACCTCAATCTCCCCGCCGCCTCCTTGTGTGAGATCGATGCCGGCCGTCATTATGTCCTGCCGATTGTAGAGAACCGATTTGACGTAGCTGCCAGATGGCGTGCCCACCACCCGAACTGTATATTCGCCGGGCGGTACGTTATCGAGCCTGAAACTTCCATCGCCCTGTGCAGCCACCGTTTGAAAGCCTCCCACCGCGCCCGCTCCCGTCGGCATCAAGTTCACCCGAATGCCGGACAAATTGGCGTTGTCTTGGCTCTCCATCGTTACGCGTCCCGAAAGCGTTATTAGCGGTACGACCGTTAGTACGAGTCCGTTTACATCGTCGGCGCTGACATCCACGTCCTGGCGAACCAACAATCGGCTCCGAAATCGGCCGCCGCTCACAGAGTTGTCAACCCCGGTCGCCGTCAGCGTGTAGCTGCCCGGAAGCACTCTTGGAATGTCGAACGTGCCATCCGCCTGTGGTCTCACAACCTGCCCTACCCCATCGGAAGAGAGGCTGCCACGCGGCCCAAGCGAGATACTCGGCACACGGTTCGATGATCCAGGTGTCAGCCCTTCAATCTTGCCGCGAATGTGGTATGCCGCTGCCCGCTTTAACTGAATGGTCACGTCGGATGTATCTTGCCCTGACGAAGCATCCACTTCGGTCGCACTCTCAATGTCCAATGACTTCGGATAGAAGGTGCGAACCAGATCCAAAGCTGGTTGTTCCGGTTTATTATCCGAGCCGGGCTGCTCTGGCGCATTGGTTTGGTCCTCGGGCTTCGCCTGCTCTGTCTCGCTTCCCGGTTCCGCGACCACGTAGTATTTCCCGGCTCCTTGCGTCTTCAGCGCGTACTTGCCCTGTTCGTCCGTTGACGATTCGGAAACTCGTCTAAGGTGCGTCCTGCCGCGAACGCTATAAATCTCTAAAGCCTGAACGCGCGCTCCAGTTACAGGGTTGCCGTTGTCGTCCACCACTTTCCCCCGAATTTTTCCCATCGGACTGAGTTGCAGCGCGACATTACTAACCGCCCCTCCCGGCTCCACCTCAATCGAAGATGGTGACTGTCCGTTGCCGTTCGGCCTCGACGTGAAGTTAGATTGTGTTGCAAAAACAAAATATGTTCCGGGAGCCACGCTGTCGAGGCTAAACGACCCGTCGTACTTAGACGTTGTGCTTTTGTCCGAGCCCGGCATCCCGCGCTTGCCCACAGGAATTAATCGAACCGTGGCTCCCGAAATGCCGTCGCCGGTTTCGGCATTGGTGACTCGGCCCTCAACCGAGCCCGTCGGCTGCTGCATCGCATCGTCGGCAGGCGTAGTGCTTTGGGCGAACCCGCTCAGCGGGACCAGCATCAACAACAGCAAACAACGGCTCATGAGCGTGTACTACTAGCATCCCTCAATCGCAGCGAAACAGTCATAATTAACTATCCGGAACAAGACCTGCAATTTTTGCGTCTCGGGCCATAAGGCAGTTGAGCGCGCGGGAAGCGCCTGAAAATAAGGAGCTGAAAATGACCTCGCCGAGCGATATCCGATTTGCCATCCGAACGATGTTGAAAGCGCCCGGATTATCGGCCGCCGGCGTAATTGCGCTGGCGATGGGCATCGGCGCGAACACCGCCATCTTCAGTCTCGCCGATGCGCTTCTGATTAAGCCGCTGAGTGTGCCCGATGACCGCGGCGTGTATGTGTTGACTGAGACACCGCCGGGAAAACCGGATCTGCCGAATACAGTGGCGCCCGCCAATTACCTGGATTGGAAAACGCAGAATCGTTCGTTTGACCAGATGGCGGCGTTCGAGTGGTGGGGAATGGCGCTCACGTCGGGAGGATATCCCGAGAATCTGCTGGCGCTGCGGGTCTCTAAGGAGTTCTTCCCCCTGCTGCGCGCGAATGCGATGCTGGGCCGCACGTTCGTACCCGAAGAAGACGAGCCCGGACACGAGCGCGTCATTGTGCTGAGCCACCGCACTGGCAAACCCACTTCAATGCCGACCCGCACATCGTGGGGCGGGAAGTCGAGCTCGATTTGAAAAAGTACACGGTTGTCGGGGTGATGCCGAAAGCTTTCGAGTTTCCGTCGGGAATCGATTTTTGGGCCCCCCTCGCGCTCGACGCCCGGCAAAAACATACCCGGGTAATCATTCAATATTTGTAATGGCGCGTTTGCGGCCGCCCGTTTCGCCCGGCGAAAGCCAAGCCGAAATGTGGACCATTGCCAAGCGCCTGGATGCGTCCTACCCGGACACGAATCACGGTTGGGGCGTAATGTTCATGCCCATTCGCGAGTTCATGATCGGTAAGCTGACCGCTCAATATCTGGGGATGCTGCTGGTCGCGGTTGGCTTCGTGCTGCTGATTGCGTGCGCCAATGTATCCAACGTTTTGGTGGCGCGCGCGATGGCCCGTCAGAAAGAACTGGCGTCGCGAGCAGCCCTTGGAGCGGGTCGCTGGCGGGTCGTGCGGCAACTGCTGACACGAGCCAAATAAACCAATGCATTCGTCATTCTCGCCATTCGGGAAAAATTGGAAGGGGCGACGCGGTCTGCGTCGGACGCAATGCCAATCACAGCCGAACATACGTATACTGTTCCCTGTTGCCCACCGCTTCAGCCCGCGAATACCAAGTAGCCGAGGCGCACGACTTCACGAATAGTTCTAGCAAAGTGTGGCCTTTGCTCGCAACCTATCCGAGCCGGAAAAATTTTAGCAACCTCACGATGTTCGATTCGTAAGAGCCGCGCTAGCGGCTTTTGTCATCGCTGTCTCTTTGGTACGCAGGTTAAAGGACCACAAGCGGTGCCACTCCCCCTGCCGATTAGCCGGATTCAACCATAGGAAGACGATCTCGTCCAGCATAAAGCGCTTCGAGTGGTCCGTGGCGAGCCACGCGATCTTCGCCTGATCCTGTAGCGCGTGCACATCTGGCTCGGCGACCGGGCCCCCAAGCGTCAGGTGCGGGCGGAATTCGAACTCCTCGGCGCAAGCCAAGTCGCCGGTATTCAGAGCGTCGTGCAGATCGTGAACTAGCGAGTTGCCGTCCCCGATATCCAGGTACAGAAAATTCGTCTCCGGGAAGCGCTGGACGCTCGATAGTTCGATCTCGAAAGCCTGGAAATTCGCCAGAATTCGCAAAGCCTGCTCGGAGGCGGAATCCACCGCTACTCGCAACGGCCGCGGCGGAAGAATGGTCACGTGCGCTTGAGGATTGCTCTCACCGGGGAGCGACCCGCGAAGATCATAGAAGAACGAGCCCAGCGGCTCGGGAATGTAACTGACTAGCGCGAATTGTCCCCATCGGGGCGTTTCGGACATGCCGTGCGTGGTCATCGTGTCGATTATCGGCAACCGATTATATGGGATGAGCCGGTGTCGCGGAAATAGCGGGCGCGCCTATCTCGGCGGCATTAGTACCGGTATCTGACATAGTCTCAGCGACGTACCACTTTGCTGGCTCGAACCCGATGTACTTGACAATCTGTAAGTCACCGCCGCCGGTCTCAGGATGAACTGCTTCCAGAAGATCGCCCGGACGCAGTGGCCGGTTTTCCTGCCCCAACATTTTCCATGCTGCATAAGGCGTCACCGCTTGCAGTTCTTCGATGCCGGCCTCGTAATCCTTGGGTTTTACAACGGCTAGGCCGCCGGTGTGCGCTGCCCAGCGGAAATTTTCCGCCTGTGTTTCTTTGATTCGATGAATTCGATAAAGAGCCATGAAGGTTTCAGTCTAGCGCGTAACCGATCCTCAAATGCCAGGAAATTGAGCCTTATTAGCGCAAAGGGCGCGGATATGCGCCGCGATGCAGGACAGCAACTCGTCTGCTATTTGCGCGGCGTGCCTGCCTCCGCGCCCGTCTTGCGCGAGTTCCTTAGCAGAGAGGTTTGTCACAATGTGGACGGGACATTCTCTGGCCCGCCGACACGATGAGGAAATGGTGGCTGCTGCTGATTTTGCCGATCTTGCTACTGCTCTGGTGGGGACTCGGTCATGGCGGATCGGCGCCCGTCATCCATTTCGCAACTGCCAAGCCCAGAACAATTGAGAGTACGGTCTCAACCAACGGCAAAGTAGAGCCTGCGGAATGGGCGGCGGCGCGCGCCGAAATCGCGGGCGTGGTGCAGAGCATTTCAGTTCAGCGCGGGCAAACTGTGCGAGCTGGACAACCGCTGGTGATACTCGATACCACTGCTGCGCAATCTGCCTTGGCGGATGCGCTCGCTCGCCAGCAGGAAGCGCAGGCCGAGAGCACCACGCTGGGACAGGGAGGTAAAGCAGCGGCGCTTGCCAATGTGAACAACTCCATTAAGACCGCCCAGGTCGCGCTCCAGGTGGCTGAGCGCAATTACGATTCCATGCAGCGTCTGGCCGCGCAACAGGCGGCCACCAAGCTTCAGGTTCAGGACGCGAAAGATGCGCTAGAGCGCGCCAAACTGCAATTGGCTACGCTCGAAGATCAGCGGCGGACCTTGGTGACTGCAACCGACAAGGCAGTAGCGCAAGCCAAGCTGCACGATGCGCAATCCGCGGTTTCGCTCGCCCAACACCGGCTCGCCTTGGGCGAGGTCACAGCGCCGATTGCCGGTACCATCTACCAATTCGATTTAAAAGTGGGAGCCTACCTTCAGCCGGGAGACCTGGTGGCGCTGGTGGGCAACCTGGATCAGGTGAAGGTGATCGTCTACGTCGACGAGCCGGATCTGGGCCGCGTAGCTCTCGGCATGCCGGTCCAGATCACCTGGGACGCGCGCCCAGGACAGACCTGGTGGGGGAGCGTCAACAAGCTGCCGACCGAGGTGATCGCGCTTGGGACGCGCACGGTTGGCGAAGTCACCACCATTGTGCAGAATCCGAACCGCGATCTGCTGCCCGGCGTTACGGTAAACGCGACCATCGTTTCGAAAGTAGTGAAAAACGCCTTGAGTATTCCGAAGGCCGCGCTCCGTATCGCTCGCGGCGCCAACGGCGTTTACAAACTGAAGGGCGCCACAATTGAATGGATACCAGTAACTGCGGGCGTAAGCGATATCAACAATGTGCAGATTCTATCCGGGCTCGAGCCGGGCGCCGAGGTGGCGGACCGGGTGATTGAGCCAAGCGACGCGGAGCTGAAGAATGGAATGCGCGTGCGGCCGGTAGTGGACTAATCCCCCCGTAAAGCTTACTGCGGCGCCACCAATCCTTTTCGAATGGCAAAGAGCACCAGTTCCGCCGTACGGTGGATATTCATTTTTTCCATCAGATTGGCGCGGTGCACCGAAACCGTGTTGACGCTCAAATCCAACAGGGTTGCGATTTCTTTATTCGACTTTCCTTGCGCAATGAGCTGAAGCACCTGCTTCTCGCGTCCGGTCAGCTTCTTTAGTTCGTCATCCTGCTCCTGCGCCACGTACTTAAGGCCCGAACCGATGAACCGCTCTCCTTGTGCTACCGCCTTGATTGCGCCCACCAGGTCCACATCGATAGCGCTTTTGAGCAGGTAACCTTTTGCTCCGGCGTCGAATGCATTCCGAACATAGTTATCGTCAGAGTGCATGCTGAGCACCAGAACTTCCGTGTCCGGCAGATGCTTGACGATTTCTTTGGTCGCCTGCACGCCATCCAGTTCAGGCATCGAGAGGTCCATTACGACAACGTTGGGCTTCAGCTCGTATGCCATTCGAATAGCTTCGACGCCATTGCTGGCTTCACCGACCACTTTCATTCCCTCATCATCTTCGAGAATGCGCCGGAAACCGCGCCGGACCAGGCTGTGATCGTCTGCAAGTAAAACTGTTGTTTCTTCGTTCATGATTTTTGACTCACTACCTCTTGGAAACCGCTATCTTCTAGTGCTTCGGAAATATGATCTTCTTGTCGAAGCGGCAGCGCAATCGAAACGGTTGTGCCTGCGCTTGGGATGGAGGAGATATCAAACTTGGCGCACAGTAATTCCGCGCGTTCTCGCATTGCAATCAGGCCCAAACCCGGCTTGTTGTTTTTCCTGGATTGAACCATCCCGCAACCGAAATCGCGAACGTTCACCGTCAAAGTGTCGGGCGAAAAAATCATCTCGACTTCCGCAACCTTCGTTCCCGAGTGCTTGGCCGCGTTGTTCAGCGCCTCCTGCACGATGCGGAACGTGTGGATCGCGGGTTGCCCCGTGATACGAACCGGAGTTCCGATGACAGTTGCGGTAGTGTGAATGCCGGTTTGTCGCTCAAAGACTTCCGTGTACCATTCGATTCCCTTCGCCAGCCCATAATCGTCGATCACCGCGGGATGCAGCATTTGCGACAGGCTGCGCATTTTCTCGAGCGTGTTGTGCGTGATTTGCCGCACTTCGCTCAACTCGGTTCGAAACGGCGAATCGGCCGGAACGCCTTTTCGTTCAGCGCGCGCCAGCATCGCCCCCACCGCGGTTAGTATTTGGCCGAACTCGTCATGCAGCTCGCGCGATACCGATCTAAGTACTTCTTCCTGTACCGTGATCAATCGTGCCGCCAACACTCTGCGCTGTTTCGAGAGCGATTGAATCTGCTCGAACATTTGGCGGTTGGAATAGATCAGATAGAGGCTGGTGGCGGCAATCGCAATCATGGTGGCGGCGAGAAAAGCGTAAATGTCGCCTTCCACGCCTTCGTAGATAGAGGCCACTTTGACGTCGGCGCGTTCTTCGGCCTCGTTATTTCGCTCCAACAACCCGGACACGCGCGCCGCCAGCGCGGACTGCTGCGGCGATAACTGCGACAACGCGAGTCTGCGCGCCTTTGCTTCTTGCCCCGCCTTGGCTTCTCCAAAGACCTGGTCGGTCAGTTGCCAGAACTGCTTCAGCGCACTTACCAATTCGGCTTGACGTCCCGCTCGCCGCGTCACTGGCGCCAATTTCGCCTCAGCTTCGATGGCCTCCTCCAGATCTTCCCGCAGCGAAGCGAAATCGCTTTGATACGCTCCAATTCCGGTCGCTTGCGGCAAATCGGTCATATCGCGTAGCTTCAGGCCGACGGTGTTCAGGTCGTTTTGGACCCGCAAAAGCAGCAGCGAGTCGTGCCGGTTCAAATCGATCGTTTGTGTCTGCAGCTTTCGTAGCCCGCTCAACTGGTACAACGCGTACCAGGAGAAGCCCATCATTGCTCCCAGCGTCACGAGCAGCCCGATCAAAAGGCGAATGGTGGGCGATTTAGTCACGGCCTAATATAGAATGACGATTGAGAGGCTCGATTTGTTGCCGCTTTCCGGCGTGAATTGATGGTGTTTTCCACCGCTTCAGCTTCGATTTCCCGCTTTCCGGAAGTTCCGGAACGTTTGCGAACAGTCTTTTTCATCCGTCAATGTGTGTGTCATTGCCGCACATGAACACTCACAAGCAGGATGAACTGATCGGCAGGATTTACCGCCACAAGACGGAAGATCGCAAGCGCCTCGCCTTCGTTGAAGCTGAGTTGAGCGATGCGGTGCAGCTTTTCAAGAAAGCGGCCTCCCAGATCGAATGCCTGCTGGCTCGCCAGCGCTCGGAGCTGGAACCCGTGCTGTCCAAGCTCGATATCGATCGCGTCTTGAAACTTGTCGCCGAGCGCGAGCAGATCTATCAGCGGATGGCGGATGCCAACGAGGAGCTGCGCCGCCTGGGTGTTCGCTCCTGATCCCTTTTCTCCGCGACGCCGAATGAGCCGTTTACTGGCGTGGTGAGGCTAGGCGATAGAGAGCCTTCAACCGCATCGCTTTGTGGCCGTTTTCTCGCTATGGGATGGGCGGCGTTTCGTCGACGTTATCCTGAAATATGACCGCTCTGCCGCGCCGTTTCACGCCGGCGCTCTTCTTCCTGATACCTCTCATTGTTCTTTGCTCCTCTCAGCCCTGGAACAAGCAAGATCCCTCGGAATGGTCGCCTGGGGAGATCCAAAAAATCTTGACCGATTCGCCCTGGTCTCAGCAAGCCATGGCTTCCTTCGGCAGGCCGCTCGAGCCCGATGACATGCCCGTTACGCCGCCGCTTGGCCCACAAGGCGGAATGAGCGGCGCCCGTGGCGTTTCAGACGGCCGCTGGGATGGAGGCATCGCGCGCAACACCGGCATCGGCGAAGTGCCATCGCTTCCTGTCACGGTGCGTTGGGACAGCGCCTTGCCCGTTCGCGAAGCTCTGTCCCGCTCAAAAGACCCAACCGCATCGATCGTCGCTGAGCGTGCCGCCAAGGATTATGTGATCACGGTCATCGGTCTCGTGCCCGCCAACACGCCCGCAAGTGCCGAGCGCCCGGCGAACGACCCAACCCAAATCCCGGGTTTCCTCGCCAACTCGAAACTAATGCCGCGAGGCCAATCAGTGATCGCTCCCGACGGCGCCGTGATCGACCCGGCAACCGGCGCCGTTCATCTTTTCTTCCCGCGCACGCATGCCGTTACCCCCAGCGACAAGGAAGTGAACTTCGTCACAAGATTCGGCTCCGTCACGGTGCAGAAAAGATTCCGCCTGAAGGACATGATGTACAAGGGCCAGCTTGAATTATGACGGGTGCTATGGCACGATCACCGCGGCGCCGTCAATGGCATCGCGCTTGACCGCAAGCAGCGCTTCATTCGCCTGCTCCAGCGGAAAGACAGTCACTTTCGGCCGCAGCCCGATCTCGCTGGCAGTCTGCAGAAAATCGTGCGCGTCGGAGCGGGTCATGTTTGCAACGCTTCGCATCTGCCGCTCGCCCCATAGCAGGCGATCATAGTCGAATTCGGGAATGCGGTCTAAGTGGATTGCGTTGATCGCCACGACGCCGCCCTTGCGCAGGGTCGATAGCGCCGCGATCACGACATCCCCACTCGGCGCGAAAGTTATGGCGCGGTCGAGTTCCGCCGGCGGTTTCTCTCGTTCGCTGCCCACCCACTTTGCCCCGAGCGACTCGGCCAGCTTGCGGTGCGATTCGCCGCGCGTCGAAACGTAGACCTCGCAGTCCCACGCGCGCAGCACCGCAATCGCTAAATGAGCGGATGCGCCGAAACCGAACAAGCCGACCCGCTCGCCATGTTCTACACCCGCCACGCGCAGGCTGCGGAACCCGATGATGCCCGCGCACAGCAGAGGCGCCGCGTGCAAATCGTCCAGTGCAGCCGGGAGCGGAAATACAAAATCCGCTCTCGCCACCGCGTATTCCGCATATCCGCCGTTCACTGTGTAACCGGTAAATGTGGGCGCATCACACAAATTTTCCATTCCCCGCTTGCAATACGGGCACGTGCCGTCCACGCCGCCTATCCAGGAGACGCCTACCCGGGCACCGCGCGGGAGTTTGTCCGTTTCTCCCGCGGAGATCTCTCCCACGATCTGATGCCCCGGAATGACGCGCTCTAAGCGCTGCGGCAACTCGCCTTCGACGATGTGCAGATCGGTCCGGCATACGCCGCATGCCCGCACGCGTAGCAACACCTGCCTGGGTTTGGTAGCCGGTCCCGCTGACGGTTCAGCAATCTCTTCGATTTGAAGCGGCCCGTTGCTAATGGGCGCGGTGTGATGCAGCACTGCGGCTTTCATATGGCCATTGAATCAGCTTGGCTGGGTCAACTTGAGCATGATCAGCCGCAACGCTTCTTCGTCCGGCGCTGTCGACGGTCCGCACGCGCTCAGCCGAGCCTCCCAGATTTTCTCTGCCAGCGCGAGAGTTCCTTCCGACAATTCGTTCGTCACCTGAGCTGGCTTTTGATTGCTCATCGCGTTGTCAGCCTGCTCGAGCAGAGTTTGCTGCTCGCTGTTGGGCCCGGAGGGCTGGGTTTGAATGCATCTTTCCAAATTCTGCTGGGCCCACTCCAAAATTCTCAGGCTTCGCTGATACTTGTCGGCAGAAGAAAGCCAGCGCGGAGTCGGATCCAGTCCCGCCAGTGTGCTTGCCAATTGCAGCCGCGACCGAAGATTGGGATCGTTCGACTTCAGCAGGAAT
>DATJUG010000117.1:0-135030 GCA_035502635.1 Bryobacteraceae bacterium | reverse complement strand
GGACAGTGTAGGTATGGACATTCCGATTCGTGTGCTCGTCGCCAAACCGGGCCTCGATGGACACGATCGCGGCGCGAAAATCATCGCACGCGCCCTGCGCGACGCAGGTATGGAAGTCATTTACACTGGCCTCCGGCAGACGCCGGAAATGATCGTTAATGCAGCTCTGCAGGAAGACGTCCAAGTGATTGGGTTGTCCATTCTGTCGGGCGCGCACAATGCCATTGTGCCGCGCATCATGGAGTTGCTTCGCGAAAAGGAGATGACCGATGTTCTCGTCATCGTCGGCGGAATCATCCCCGACGAAGATGCTGCCGAGCTTAAGAAACTCGGCGTTGCCGAGGTATTCCAGCCCGGCGCTTCGCTCGAGAGAATCGTTCATTTCATTCGCGACTCAGTAAAGCAGATAGCCTGAGCCCCTTGTTTTGGCATAACAATGGACCTCGGCGTAACATGCTCCTCGCTGCCGGCTCTCCGGAACCGGCGCGGCGGACAGAAAAGGAAATGAATGCAAGACAGACTGAACATCGCCGTGTTCGTCGATTACGACAACATCGAGATCGGTGTTAAATCGACCCTACGGCGTGAATTCGACGTGTCGCTCGCGCTCGGCGCATTAAAGGAGCGCGGCGACGTCGTCGCCAAATTTGCCTACGCGAATTGGGGCCGCCAGGAAGGCGCCACCCGGCAGATGGCGGAGAACGCCGTCCAGATGGTGCAGCGCATCCCGTCTCCCCGAGGCGACAAGAACGGAGCGGATATCAACTTAGCGCTTGACGCGCTCGAAATGGCGTTCACGCATGCGCACGTCAACGCCTTCGCCATCGTCAGCGGCGATAGCGATTTTATTCCGCTCGTGAACAAGCTGAAGGAATACGGCAAGACCGTTTTCGTCCTGGGTGGCAAAGCCTTCACCAGCACCATTCTTCAGCAGAACTGCCACGAGTTCGTGAGCTATGAATCGCTGCTCGAAGACGGCGACCGGATTGTGGCCCAGCCTATGCCGGACCGGCGCGATCGCGATCGCCTCGAGCGCGCTGACCGTAGCGACCGGCCCGAGCGCCCGGAGCGAAAAGACAAACGAGACCGCGGCCAGCGTCCGCCACCCTTGGACCTGTCGCAAGCTATGCCGCTCGTCGAGCGCGCTCTGCAGGTCCTCGAGCGCCGTGCTGTGCAGCCGCAGCTCGGCCTGCTGAAGAGCACCATGCTGCAGCTCGATCCTGCGTTTAGCGAGCGCGCCTACGGAGCCGGCAGCTTCTCCGATTTCGTGGAGAAACTCAAGAAATCCGAGTTCATCAACGTCAGCGGCTCGGGCGGACGATATATCATTGAACGTCGCGGCGGCCACGGACCGGATAAGCCCGCGCCCAAGCCCGAAGAGGCTCTCCCGGCACTGCGCGACGTGCTCGAAACGCATCGCATGGAGCTCGAAGAGGGTGCGACCGCCGAGGAGCTCGAGCAATGGATGCAAGCCGAGCACCCGGAATTCGATCTCTCGAAGTACGGCTTCCAGCAATTCTCGGAATTTTTGAATTACGCGCAGGACAAAACGGTGGTCCGCACCGAACCCGACGAAGAGCGCGGCTTGATCGTGCACTTAGGCGCGGAGTTCTATCCTCCCGCGCTGCCCGAGCCCGCGCCCGAACAGATCATCGAAGAGGAGGATGAGCCGCAACCGATCGTCGAAGGTCAGCCGACCATCTTCGAACCGAACCCTCCTCCTCCGAAACCGAAAAAGGCCGCGCCCCGCAAACGAGCCGCTGCGGGAGCCGGCGGCGGCATCCGCCGTCCACGCAAGCGCAAGCCGGAGTAACTCAGAATAACCGGGCGGAGTTTAGCGACAAAAGGTTCAGCTCTCTCCGCTCGGATGCTCTAAGAGTGGCGCCGGTCAGAAGCCGCGCGATCGTTCGAGGTTTACCCGCACTGATTTAACTCCGATGAGCTAAAACACGGAGCACCACCAAAGTCATATCGTCGTGCTGGGAAGCGCCGGCGGCGAACGCTTCTGCGGCTGCGAAAATTCGGCCCATCGCTTCAGAAGCAGGCAGCCCATCGCAAGTTTTCGCCAACTCGATCAATCGGGCTTCGCCCCATTCCTCCTCACGGCCGTTCATGGATTCAGAAACACCATCCGTGAACAGCACGACCAGGTCGCCGGGCATCAGGGAAAAAGAATCTTGCTGATACGACTGAGCCAGTAGTCCGACCACCGTGCCGCCCGTCTCGAGCCGAAATACTTGGTGGCCGGCTTTAGATTTGCGTAGGACCACAGGTGCATTGTGACCCGCGTTCACGTAAGAAAGTCGGCGGCCGCCCGGATCGTACTCCGCGTAGAACAGAGTGGCGTAGCGGTTCGCGGATGAAGATTCGTAGATGATGCGATTCACTCGCTTGATCAGCTCGGCCAAATCGTTGCCCAGGGAAGCCAAGCCGCGCAATGAAGCTTCGAGACTCGCCATCAAGAGCGCTGCGCCGATGCCTTTGCCGGAGACGTCGCCGATCGCAATCCCGAGCTTTCCTTGGGACAACTCTAGAAAGTCGTAGTAATCCCCGCCGACCTCTCGCGCCGGCCTGCAACGCCCGCAGTAGTCGAGCCCCGCAATCACCGGGAACCGCTGCGGAAAGAGGCGCTCCTGCACTTCCTTCGCGATTTCCAACTCGCGATTCAACCGCTCCCGCTGCGCCATCTCTCGACCCATCGCAGCCGTCAATCGGGCGACCTCAAACGCCAACGTCGTCTGCGCTGCCGACCCGGTATTAAGGCCCTCCAGAGCCCGTGCGATCGCGCGTCGTGAGAACTCATCTGTCTCCGTTTCCTGCCACGCGATTAGGTAGGGCGCAAGACGTTCTCTCTCCCGATTGTTCCTTAATGCGCTGGCGACTAGTTGCCGCAGGCGCCCATCGGTCGGAGAGGAAATCTGTCCAAGAAAGTGGTCGAGTATGGGGCCGCCGGCATCGAGAATCCGCAGAAATAACCTGCGGGCCTCGCGTGGGTCCTCCACTACAAGATGACGAACCGTGTCATACGGAATCTCAGGCGCTTGCATAGCGCTTCGACCGCAATTCGAATGCCTCCCGTCCGCCTTCCAGTAGGTCGATGATCTGTTCGCGACATTGATCGACGGTTCCGGACTTCTCAACCGCGCCAATACGGCCATCCGAATTCATCACCAGCACAAGATCCGCTTCAGCCAATACGGGAATGTTCGCGTTGTGAGTTATGAAGATCATCTGTCGATGTCGCTTCAATCGCTGAACCGCATTCACTACCGTCTCGAAAATAAAATGATTGTCCAGGTTGTCCTCTGGCTGGTCAATGATCAGAGGGCTATCTCTTCTTGCCAAAAGTATGGGCAACAGTGCAGTGCACTTCTGGCCGCGCGAAAGGTCGGCTGCATCCTTGAAATTGGCCTTTCCTGCAGGTGAGACGTTCAGCTCGATACCGATTCTATCTTCGATCGCAATCACCTCTAAGGTCAGAGGATCAATGCTCGCACGAAACGCCTCGAGTATTTTGCGCGAGCGCTCAGTCCCGAACGAGGTAAGCTCCTCGAAAGATTCCAGGTCATTGGTCTGGATCAACTGCGCGAGTTGCTCCGGTCTCAGTTGCATCAATGACGCGACGATCTCGTCGTGGTTTCGTACCCTGGCGCCGCGAAGCGCATCGGTTAGCATCTGCTGATATGCCAAATCGTCAGCGTTTCGCATGATTCGGATGCGTACACGCTCGCCTGCTTCGCGCTGGAGATCAGCCGCGACCTCCTCCCGAATTGTGGAGATTTGATCGCGCATCAGAATATGAGCGCTTTTCAAAGATTTCCGCTCTTCGAGCAGCTTCTTTAGTTCCTCATTGGCCTCAAACCGTTGTTCCTCGAGGCCTTGAAGTCTGGCAACTTGCTGCTCCAGACCTGCCCGAGTTCGCGCATGTTCGCTTGCCGCTTGGTTGAGAGCGGTCAGTCTGGCGAAGTCGCCGGCATGGGCCGTGTGGGCTTCGCTGACCTTTTGACGAGCCACTGCGATGGCATCAAGTCCTTTGCGAATCTCATCCCTTATTGCCGATATATGTCCGTGAACGGCCCCTGAAGACGCGACCAGCAGATCATCATGCGGGCGCAGGATCTCTGCATTCTGCGAATTCTCCTCCGCGAGGCGAGCCTTGAACGCAAGCTGTGCATCTCGTTCTAGTTGGTTGAGCTTTTCGTTCAATGCTTTTAAATCTCGATCGGCGGCATCTAGCTTGCTAACTTCCCGCTGATTTAGCTGATGCTGCCGGGAGAGTCGCGCAAAATCCGCCGCCGATTCTCCACCCTCGGAAGGAGCAAGGGCGTTCAGCCGGGCGCGGACGTCCCCGAGTTCTTCTATTTGCTCCGTGAGATCTTCGATAGTGCGTTGTGCCGTTCTGATACGATCTGCGTTTGAATCAAGACCTCGCGCGCTCTCGGCCAGCGACAGATGGATTGCGCGCATCTGCTCGTTCCGCAGGTCGTCCAAAAGATTTCGACGCTTCTCGCCGAGAACCTCGTCCGCTATCGCCTCGATCTCAGGGCTGCTGTAAGCATCGAGCGGTAGAAACGTACCGCGATCAAGATCTACCGCGCTGATCGTCCTGCCATCTGAGGTCACAAGGATAGGTTGCTGTTTCAAGGCTCGCTTGATTGTGTAGCGGCCCGAGCCCTCCGCCATAGCTGTGATGGTTACGACGGCTCCACCGGCAAGATTCGCCTGAATGAGATCAATGCAGTGCTTCGGCACAGCCGAGGTGCCACAGACTACGAATCTTAGCGCTTCCGCGAGTGTTGATTTCCCACTGCCCCTCGGCCCAATGATGCACGTCAGACCCTGTGGCATGTTGATGTTCAACCCGGGAAGAAATCCGCCGCTAATCTCGATTTTCTCGATATGCCACATACATCCAACCCGTACCCTGCATGACAGCTTCAGAGCACTGCTTTCCCAATGCCAACCTCGGAAGCATTCAGGGCTTCACGTATTTGTTCTGTATGCCTATATTCGTTTAATCAGTTTATCGTTACCTGGCATATAGCCCGTGTCAGCGTGCCAAGATGACGTCGCTGGCGAGCTTCTTACGTCCCGAAAAGACGGAAACAAAGGCGTTGCGAAAGAGCACGTTCTGGGTGGGGCTGGTAAATATCTTGTCGCCGTGACCCATATTGAGGTAAAGCATGTTGTACCTGGTGTTGGTCCAAACGACCGGCAAGTCGCCGGAGAGCAGGACGTCTTTGAAGCCAAGCGGGTAGTTCGAAGGATCGAGGGTCACAAGAACCTTTACTTCCGGGTTAAGACGCGGACTGGGCTTCCAAATGTACCACTCGTTTACGGGAGAAACGAATCGGTGCGGGAGGTCTCGCACTACAGGATCAGCAGTCTTATCGACATCTAGACTAGCCGGCAAAGGCGGCCAATTATTGCTGTAGAAAACCGCTCCACCAAGAAAATTAACGAACCATGGCCAGTGAGTATCTTCGTCGTTATAAGCAGCGATGTGAAAACCGAGCCACCCGCCGCCGGACTGCATATAAGCCTCGAAGCCATGCCGCTGCGCCGGAGTATGCGGGAAGTCGTTTAACCAGAGGATCATCTTGTACTGCTTGAGCTGGTCGCTCGCGAGCTTGTTCCAATCGGTGCTGGATTCGAACTGAATTTTCTGCTGATGTGCGAGGTCGGAAAAGAAGGGGATGGCCTGGCGAGCAAATTCGACGTGATCGGATTCGACGTCGGTTGAGTAGAGAGCGAGAACGCGTGTGGATTGGGAGGGCGGTTGCGCGAAGAGTGGCTTAGTGGTTACGAGAAGCGTGGTTGGGAAAATGACCAGCGCGACGAGCGCGCGTGAAAAGCACACTTTCTAGAAGCTATCATTTGCCCAATTCTTGGCTGCTCGACGCTTGCGTGCGGCGTGTCATATGATTGCCAAGATTCCCATGAGAATGAAACTCGGGTGCCTCGTCTTTGCGTGTGGCGCACAATTGCTGGGCGCTACGGCAGCGGAGGGGACGCTGATCAGCAGTAGGGTGACGGCTTTCAATCCAAACAACGGCAAGACCTACCTGGTGGATGCGCGGCACGATGAGCTTTGGATTTTGAACGGAGCGGCGAAGACTTCTGTCCGCGTCGATGTGGGAAAGACCCCGAGCGCTGTTGCGGTAGACACCAGAACGGGGCGGGCCTATGTAGCGGATTCAGGTGATGGCACGGTGACGGTCATCGACGGCCAAACCGATCGCGTCATAACGAAGGTGAAAGCAGGGCCGCACCCCTATGTGCTGGCAGTGAACGAGGCAACCGGCAAGGTGTATGTGACGAACACGTTCAGCGATCTGGTTGCGGAAATCGACGGTGCGAGCAATTCGGTAGAGATGTTGAAGCTGGGCTCGGCGGATGGCGTAGCCGTGGATAGAAAGACGAACAAGGTTTTCCTTATCGGCTATGAGAGTCCCAATGTGAAGGTGCTGGATGGGAGAACACATATGGTGCAGTCAGTGAACGTAGGCGAGCACATGTGGGGTATGGCAGTGAGCGAAGAAGCCGGAACGGTGTATATAACGAGGGCGGGGGCGGCGGAATTAGTGGCCGTTGACGAGGAAACGCTTCGCGTAATGCGCGCGCATGTGGGCGAAATACCTTGCGCGATTGCGATCGACGATGAGGCGAAGCGCGTGTTTGTTGTAAATTATGGCGATAATTCAATGTCCGCTTTGGATATGACGAGTTTACGGCCGGTTGCAACAATCGGGGTTGGATTGCAGCCGCAGTCAATTGCCATATCGGCAGTGCAAGGCTTGGTGTATGTGGCGAACCGGCACGGGCAAAGCGTAACCGTGATTGATGAGAAGACGAACCGTGTGAAAACCACCGTGCCCGCGGGCGAAAATCCGATTGGCATCGGACTGAGTTCTAACGCCGGGTTTGTGTACACGGCCAACTTGGGGTCCTCGCGCTGGGCCGTGATCGCGTCCGTTCCCTTGGGCAAGTGAACGGGATCCATCTCGTGTACTCTCGCAAGCCATGCCCCTCGTCGAGCGTGCTCTGCAGGTTCTCGAGCGCCGCGCTGTGCAGCCGCCGCTCGGCCTATTGAAGAGCATCATGCTGGGCATCGATTTCTTACGATCTGGGTCATGGCGCGTCCACCCAAAGCTGATATCGTATTCGGCGTGCGCCCTCAACCTTTGATCGCCGTAACCGATGTCGAAGCAAGCAGCAGATGGTACCAACGCCTCCTCGGCTGCCGAAGCAATCATGGCGGCGCTGTATATGAACAATTGGTTTCAAATGGCCAGCTTATTCTGCAACTACACAGCTTCGATGCCGAGCATCATCACGGTGCAATAGCCGATCGGCACGATAAACCGTATGGAAACGGGGTCTTGCTTTGGTTCGAGGTTGACGACTTTGACGGCGTCGTGCAGCGTGCCGCCGAGATGGACGTCGAGATTGTGATACCCCGGCATCGAAACCCTCCTGAGGGCGACGGCGGCCCGAATCACTGGGAGTGCTGGATGCGAGACCCGGACGGCTATCTTCTGGTCGTTGCCAGTCCGTACGGAACGGCCGATGGAAGCTGGCATCCGGATCAGAACCCGTTTGGCGCTTGACTCCGCGGAATGCCGTCTGCCGTCACACAGCGGAGGTCGAAATCACTTGCCCGAATTGCGCCTGTTTCAATCCGGCAATTCGCCGATGTTAGAGTTGTCCGAGCAATTCTGCGATCGGCAGTTCGATCTGGCCGTGACGCAACACAGGCTCCAATGATTCGACGGTGCCTTGGTCCGAGTAGATGAAAGCGTGCTTTGTTTCCGGATTCAAAATCCAGGTGACGGGCACACCCACAGAAAGGTAATCGCCCGCACGGATAACCAAATCCGGCAATTTGTCGTCGGGCGATACGATCTCAATACAGAGTAATGGCGGTTGTTCGATCACCGCTGGGTATGAAGCGGCGGCACGAAGAACCATGATGTCCGGCACCCGGTACTTTCGCGCCCGAATCTTCAGCCGAACCTCTACAACCGCATGAATCTGCCACTGTCGTTCGCGTTGCAGCAGATAGGCCGCAACCAAAGTCTGTAGCCGGCCATGCGGGTGTGCGCCTAAATTACGCTCCAGAACGAACCCGTCCACATAATCGCAGTCTGGCCGGTACGACGTGTGCAGATACTTATTCTCGCCGACCAAGTGCGGTGGAGCTGTAGCCATTTCATAAATTAGTTTATTGCATTCCAGGACTTAATAGCCGCCACTCGCTCATAGTTGATGCGGTCAGAAGCTGCGCAAGATAAATTCTCTCGTACTTACTAGCACTTTTTCTCGCATCGCGCGATCCGGCAGCATTCGCGCAATTTGAAGTGCCCCGATCATCGTCGAAAAAATCACGAAGAAAGCGCGTTCTTTCTCCGCGGTTCGCTGGCCAGGCATGAACGCCATCATTCGGCTCTTGTAGTTCACTAACTCTAAAAAAATCTGCGGCTTCATCCGCTTGTCTGCCCGCGCCAGTTCCGGTGAAAGTGCCGCCAGGGGGCACCCACGCTCGGAGTGTTCACAGAGTTCTAAGCTCAGATAGGTTCTTACAATGGCTTTCCATGCCTCTCCCGGCGGCGACTGTTCAGCGGCATGGGCCAAGGTATCCTCGATTTCCCTGAAGCCCTCGCGAAGTGACTCCAGGAGCAAATCGTCCTTGCTCCCGAAATGCTTGTAAAAACCTCCGTGGGTGAGGCCGGCGTCTTTCATAACGGCCGAAACTGCGGCGCCGTTTAGGCCTTCGGCCCGCAAGCGGCGCGAGGCATCCTTTACAATCTTCCGACGCGTCTCGAGTTTATGTTCGGGCCGGTACCGCATGAGTATAGGATGCTGCGGATCATCTGAAAGCGCAATTTCCGAAGCAACTCGGCGGAGACGAAGAATTTCGAATCCATAGGATGATGTACATCATCCTACGAGCGGGCAGGGTAGCAACTCTTTTCTCAGGAGGCCTGAAATGTCAGCGGAAAATATCTTTAGAATTCATCTGGTTTTCGGTTACGTCGCGTGGCTGCTTTGCTTTAACGCCTATCTTTGGCCCTGGCTCAAGGCCGCGAATCGGTTCGACGCTCAACGTGCGATCGCTACTCTGCACAGCTTCCGATTCTTTGGGCTTGTCTTCATCCTCCCCGGAATCGTCGGCCCCAATATGCCCCCCGGCTTCGCAACATTCGCCGCCTATGGTGACTTCTTAACCGGCGTGCTCGCCTTGTTGGCGCTTCTCACGGCAAGGATACGGCCGCTGTTCTGGTTTTTCGTCGTCGCCTTTAATGTCGTGGGGCCGATTGACATCATCGTCGACTACTACCACGCCATTCGGACTGGCCTCGATGCGATGCCGGGCCAATTCGGCGCCGCCTATGCGATCCCGGTCATTTACGTGCCATTGTTGATGATCACGCATGTCGTCGCATTGTATTTGTTGCTCCGTCCTCAAGTGAGTAAGTAACTGACAACAATTTCGGGGAAACGACTATGGCCGATTCCATCATCAACACACACTGTTGAGCGACTCGCTCGTTTCCCCCGTTCACAACTTCTGCAAATTTTCTCTCCCGCCGCAACCCCAATGCATCCCGCAACTTACCCGCTCCGCGTTCGATCGCTACCCTTCACGCCTTTCTTCCCGCCTGCTACGTTGTAGCCGCCATGAGCTCTCATCCGCTCTCCACCGCCGCTTCCGCCGCCGCACCGGAATCGCACGCCGCTCCCGTTTCCGAAGCGAAACGCATCGCCAACGCCGCGAATGCTCAACTGTCTACTGGTCCCGCATCGGCGGACGGTAAGGCCAAATCCTCGTTGAATGCGCTCAAAAATGCGCTCACCGGCCGCACAGTCCTGCTCCCCAGCGAGGATGCCGCCGCGTACGAACGACACGTCCGCGATTACGAAAAGGAACTCCGTCCCGTCGGCCAGCGCGAATGCGATCTGGTGCAATCCATTGCCGATTCCTCCTGGCGGCTCCAGCGCATCCCCGCCCTCGAATTCGCAATCTACGCGCAGGGCCGCATCCAATTCGCAAACCAGTTCGACGAACATGAGCCCGGACTGCGTCCCGCCCTAATCGAACTGCACACCGCGCTCGCCTTCGAAAAACAGCTCCGCAATCTACATCTCCAGGAAGCGCGCCTCCATCGCCGCCGCGAAAAGGATCTCGCCGAGCTCCGCCAGGCTCAATCCGACCGCCAGAATCGTGACACCCAAACTCTCGAAACCGCCTATCGCCTCTACACTCAGGCCAAACGCGACAACAAACCTTTCAACCCAGCAGAACTTGGCTTCGAATTTTCAATTGCCGACATCGAGTCTTACAGCGCCGCCAACGCCGTCCTGGATATCGCTTACGCCGCCTTCAAACGAGCCGCCGCCGCACGAACACAGGCTGCCTAGGTCATGCGTCTAGCTCTACCGCGGCAGTTTAGTCCCGTTTCTAACCGCTTCCACAACCTCGAGGATGCCGTTAGTGACCACTAACCACCGGCGTCGATCAGCTTTCCAAGGGGAGGCGGAACGGTCTGCGCGGCTGCAACGTCACCCGCCATGACGATGCCTGCGCATAAGCATAGGATGACTGCTCTCATGCCCTCGTGATCCTAGTGTCGGTCACTGGCTGCATCCACAAACCTGCTGTGCCCATCGCGGTAGCCGGCGCGTCCACGGAAAACTCGTACATGGATCTGGCCGCAGGCGGGCGTCTTCGAATAGTCGTCCCCATCGCCACCGGCTACGAAATCTCGCATTATCTGATCGAGCCACGGCATGCTGGACAAGTCCGACTCCGCTTCGTGTCCGCCGCAATCACACGAAATGGGGTAACTGCTGAAGATACGGGCGCGCCAGCGCTGCCATTCGCCCTCCCTCGAACAGGACAACACATTCGTCTGATCTATCTCGTGCGCAAAAGCTCGGCCGACCACAAAATGGCGATCGCCGCTTCGAAGAACCTGCCGGCGCTAAATGCTTTTACCGGCCGCTTTCAGGCCGATCCAAACATCTGCGATCGCGATCCCGCACTATTCTGTTCCTGGGTCCCGGCCGGCGTCGCAATCCGGCCTGAGTAAATGAAGCATTCAAGCAGCATGCTCCTTATCGAAGACTTCGAATGTCCGTCCCGATTGCGCCAGTTCCTTCAACAAAGGCGCCGGTTCCCATAAGTCCGCGCCGTGCTGGGCTTTGAACTCCTCGACACGCGCCAAAACATTTTTGAGTCCCACCGTATCGGCGTAGAACATCGGGCCGCCGCGCCAGGCGGGGAACCCATATCCGAACAAGTACACAACGTCGATATCGGCCGCGCGCAGGGCAACGCCCTCGGCCAGCAGCTTGGCGCCCTCGTTCACCAGCGCGTACACGCACCGGTCCACAATTTCTTCTTGCGGAATCTCTCGCCTCTGAATGCCCGCCTCGCGTGCCGTCTTCTCAATCAGCTCTGCTGTCTCCGGGTCGGCCGATGGCTTGCGCTCCGCGTCGTATTGCGACCACCCGCGACCCGTCTTCTGTCCGAAGCGCCCCAGCTCGAACAGCTTATCGGCAACCAGCGGCTCCCGCACGCCAGGTTTCCGCAGATGCTTCGCCTCCTGCCGGATGTGATAGCCGATGTCGAGCCCCGCCAGATCGTCCATCGCCAGCGGCCCCATCGCCATTCCGAAATCATAGAGCGCCTGGTTCACCTGTTCCACCGTGGCGCCCTCTTCCACCAGAAACTGCGCCTCGCGCAGATACGGCCCCACCATCCGGTTGCCAATGAATCCATGCGCATTCCGCGCCAGAACCGCTACTTTGTTCAGCTTCTTGCCAAGCGCCATTGCGGTCGCAATCACGTCATTGCTGGTCGCTCTGCCCCGCACCACTTCCAGCAGTTTCATCACATTCGCAGGGCTGAAAAAATGTGTGCCGATCACCATTTCCGGCCGGCTCGTCGCCGCCGCAATCTCATCGATGTCCAGCGTCGAGGTGTTCGAAGCCAAAATGGCGTCCGGTTTCGCGACCTTATCCAGCTCACCGAAGACCTGCTTCTTCACCTGCATGTTCTCGAACACCGCTTCCGTAATAATGTCCGCCTCTTCGAAACCCTCGTAGCTGAGCTGCGGCGTGATGCGCGCCATACGTTCGTCCATGGCGGCCTGGGTCAAGCGGCCCTTCTTCACCGTCTTCGCGTAATTGTTTCGAATCACCGCCATGCCGCGATCAAGCGCATCCTGCGCGGTCTCCTTTACGATCACCGGGATTCCCGCGTTCGCATAGTTCATAGCGATTCCGCCACCCATGGTTCCCGCGCCGATCACCGCCGCCTGCCGAATTTCCGCGATCTTCGCATCCTTCGGCAGGCCGGGAATCTTCCCCACCGCGCGCTGGGCGAAGAACGCATGAATCAAAGCCTTCGATTGCGTCGAATGCAGGCACTGCTCAAAAAGCTCAGCCTCCCGCTTGCATCCTTCTTCAAACGGCAGCTTCGTCGCCGCTTCCACCGCATCGATCGCGGCCAGCGGCGCAATCATGCCGCGCCCTTTCTTGCGAGCTTGCTCTCGCGCCATCGAGAACATCATCGGGAACGCGCCTGCCAGTTTTCCGTTGCGCTCGCGCGTCTTCCGCACCGGCTTATTGACCACTTCGCGCGCAAACCCAATGGCGCCCTCCAGCAGATCGCCCTCGATAATCCGGTCCACGATGCCGGCCGAAAAGGCCTCCTGCGCATTCACCGGCTCGCCCGCCGCACACATCTCCAGCGCCTTCATCACCCCGGCAAGCCGCGGCAGCCGTTGCGTCCCTCCCGCGCCCGGAATCAACCCGAGCTTCACTTCTGGCTGGCCCACCTGCGCCGTCGGGGTCATCACGCGATAATGCCCGGCCATGGCCGTCTCCAAACCGCCGCCGAATGCCTGGCCGTAAATCGCCATCACTACAGGTTTCGGACAATCTTCAATCGCCAGCAGGAATGGCAGCAGCGTCAGCGCCGGCCGCTCGCCCGAAACGATCTTTCCGAACTCTCGAATATCCGCGCCTGCAATAAACGTTCGTCCGGCACCGATCACGACAATCGCGCGGACTTGCGCATCGGCTTCGGCCGCGTAAATGGCCGCCTCGATCCCTTCCGGAACTCCCGGACCGATTGCGTTCACCGGCGGATTGTCGATCGTGATCACCGCCACATCGCCGCGCGCTGCGGAGCTCACAAGTTCACTCATCAGGTCCCCCTTTGTAGGTATATACTGTGGCTTCCCGCGATCATTAGAAGATGGCGATCAAAGAAGCTGTTATCGTTGCGAGTTCACGCACAGGACTCGCCAAATCGTACCGCGGATCGTTCAACATGACGCGTCCTGAGGATCTTGCGGCGCATTGCATCCAGGACGTTCTGCGCAAAACGCCGCAGCTCGATCCTGGTGAGATTGAAGACGTGATCCTCGGCTGTGCTCAGCCTCACGGGCCGCAGGGCATGAACGTAGCCCGGCTTTCGGCAGTTCTCGCGGGCCTGCCGGTCACAGTTGCGGCCACCACCGTCAATCGATTCTGTTCCTCGGGTCTGCAGGCCATTGCGATGGCAGCGCACGAGATCATCCACGAAGGTGCCGAGGCGGCCATGGGTGGCGGCGTCGAAAGCATCAGCCTTACTCCGCAAGACGTCAATCCGCATTTGATGCTCATGAAGAAAGCGCCCGGCCTCTATATGCGCATGGGCGATACCGCCGAAGTGGTGGCAAAAAAGTATCAGATTCCGCGCGAAGTGCAAGACGAATATGCTCTCGCCAGCCAGCAACGCACCGCTCGTGCGCAACAGGAGGGCTTCTTCGCCGGCGAGATCGCGCCCATGCGGGTCACCATGACCCTTTTGGACAAGAAGACCGGCGAAAAAATCGGCACAAAAGAAGTCTGTTGCGATCGCGACGAGTGCAATCGTCCCGATACCACTCTCGAAGGCTTGCTCGCCCTCAAGCCGCATTTCGATCCAAACAGCGGAATGGGAACGGTAACTGCCGGCAATTCATCCCAGCTCTCCGACGGCGCTTCGGCGACATTACTGATGTCGCGCGACCGTGCGGATTCGCTCGGCGTTCCCTACAAGCTTCTGTTCCGCGGCTTTGCCGTCGCCGGTTGCGAGCCCAAGGAGATGGGCATCGGTCCCGTCTTCGCGGTGCCGAAGCTGCTCAAGCGTCACGGCCTCGAGATCGGCGATATCGATCTTTGGGAACTCAACGAGGCCTTCGCGGTGCAGGTGGTCTATTGCCGTGATCGCCTGGGCCTGCCGATGGAACGGCTCAACGTGAACGGCGGTTCTATCTCGATTGGCCATCCGTTCGGCGTGACGGGATCGCGCCTGGTCGGCACTATTGCGAACGAACTGGCGCGCCGTCGCGGTTCACGCTACGGCGTGGTCACTATGTGCGTCGGCGGCGGCCAGGGTGCCGCTGGCTTGTTCGAAGCCGTGCATTGAGCGCACAGGTGTGGCTCAATCGCGCTCTCTTCGGCATTTCCCCCGACGAGGCCTCGTTCTCGCGCCGTGGCTTTCAAGACGCGACACCCGCCAAGCGTGCCCATCTCGAGAACATTGGCCGCAGTTTCATTGCAGGCTACTTGACCGCGCTCGAGACTCGTGAGCTCGACGCCTTGGCTCAGCGTCTGAACGCCATCGCCGCGGAGTTTCGCGGCTTCGCGTTCGAAGGTGCGGGAATGGGTCTAGCTCTGACAGATCGCGTCTGGCTGCGCCGGTCACAGAGGTTCGGACAATTTCTTGAAGGACCCGCGGCCGCGCACCGCTACATGCTGTATGTGGGTCAAGGCTGGGCAGTTGCACGAATTCCTAGGCTGCGCCGGAGTGCCGAAAAAGCCCGCCGCAGCCATGATACATGCCTCGGCTGGCTCATTATCGACGGCTATGGTTTTCACGAGGGCTATTTCCACTGGCGATCCGCCATCGCGGAAATGCGAGTGCCGCGCGGGCTTTCTGGATATGCGGCTCGCGCTTTCGATCAGGGGCTGGGCCGCTCTCTCTGGTTCTTCAACGGAGCGGATGTGGCGCGCGCTGCCGCATGCATCAATCGCTTTGTCCCGCAGCGCCGGGCCGACCTCTGGAGCGGCCTCGGCTTGGCCGCCACCTATGCGGGTGGCGTTGACGAAGCAGAGCTGAATGAACTGCCGCGCCTCGCGGGTGAATATCGCAGCCACTTGGCGCAAGGGGCGGCTTTCGCCGCAAAGGCCCGTCACCTGGCGGGAATTCAAACGCCCCATACTGAGATTGCCTGCCGGCTTCTTTGCGGCGTATCGGCTTTGCAAGCAGCCTCGCTGACCGATTCGGCGCTCGCCGCCGCTCAGCGCCCGGACATTGCGGGCGAGCCGTACGAAGCTTGGCGTGCGGAAACTCGCACACAATTGCAAATTGCGCAAGCCGCCTGTTAGAGATCCTCTTAAAACGCTTCTAATTATGGGAAAATAGGCAGCATTATTCGCCTGGACGGAGAAGTGCACTTGGAGAGTCCCGCAATTGCGATCGTCGGCATGGGCTGCCGTTACCCCGACGCCCTTTCTCCATCCGAACTGTGGAACAACGTACTGGCTCAGCGGAGAGCTTTTCGGCGTATCCCGCCCGAGCGCCTCAACCTGGACGATTACTGGTCGGACGATCCGAAGCAAGCCGATACCACCTACGCTACCGAGGGCGCCTTTCTCTCGAATTACGAGTTCGACCGGGTCAAATTCCGCGTCTCAGGTGACGCCTTCCGCGCCTCCGACATGGCTCATTGGCTGGCTCTCGACGTGGCAGCCGATACGCTCGCGGACGCTGGCTTCGCGGATGGCACCGGACTCCCGAAATCCACTACCGCGGTCTATCTTGGCAACACCCTGACCGGCGACATATCGCGCGCCCAGTTGATACGGCAGAGATGGCCCTTCGTGCGTCGTGTATTGGCTGCTGCTCTCGCTGATGACGGGTGCTCTGAGAATTGGATCCCCGCGCTGCTTGAAAGAATAGAGGCCACCTACAAAGATCCCTTCCCAGCCCCTGGTCCAGAATCGCTCGTGGGCGGCCTTGCCAACACCATTGCCGGCAGAATCTGCAATTTCTTCAATCTGCAGGGCGGCGGCTATGTGGTGGATGGAGCCTGCGCATCCTCCCTGCTCGCCGTCGCGCAAGCCTGTTCGGCCCTGGCCTCCGGCGATGCCGATGCCGCTCTGGCGGGCGGCGTCGATCTGAGCATCGACCCGTTTGAATTGGTCGGCTTCGCCCGCGTCGGCGCGCTTGCAAAACAACAGATGCGCGTGTACGACAAACGTTCCGCGGGCTTCTTGCCGGGCGAGGGATGCGGGCTGGTTCTGCTGATGCGCGAAGCCGACGCGATCGCCGCTAAGCGGCAGATCTATGCCCTGATCCGCGGCTGGGGCATTTCGTCCGATGGCGCCGGCAGCATGACGCGTCCTAAGGTCGCCGGCCAAACGCTCGCTCTGGAAAGGGCCTACCGGCGCGCCGCAATCGACATTTCTTCGGTCGGTTATTTCGAGGGCCACGGGACAGGCACTGAGATCGGCGACCTCACAGAATTGACAACTATCGGCGCGTTACGCCGCCGGAAACCGGACACGCAAGCTGCGGTCATCGGCTCCATCAAGGCAAATATCGGCCATGCTAAAGCTGCGGCGGGTGCGGCCGGTCTCATCAAAGCTGCCATGGCTTTGCAGTCTCGAGTGCTGCCGCCCACCACCGGTTGCGACGACCCGCACTCCGAGCTTACTGGCGAACGGCCCGCACTCCGCGTGTTGCGCGAACCAGAGCCATGGGCAACTTCCGGCGCTCGTTTTGCCGCCGTGAGCGCCATGGGCTTTGGCGGCATCAACACCCACATTGTTTTAGAAGAAGCCGGGCCCACGCGTCGAGCTCCGACGAAACACGAACTTCGCACCCTTGCGAATTCGCCGCAAGACGCGGAACTCTTCGTCTTTGCGGCCGAAAGTGCATCGGCGCTGATTGCCCGGCTGTCTGCGCTGATTGAAATTGCTCGCTATCTCTCGCTCGCGGAAATGTCAGATGCCGCGGCCGCTCTGTACAGTTCAGCAACCGGACCGTTCCGTGCGGCACTGGTTGCCTCAACCCCGCTTCAGCTTCTCGAGAAATCGATTGCGTTGCGCGATCTGGTGCAAAGCGGCGTTACACATCACATCCAGCCGTCAAAATCCATCTACTTGTCATCTGCCGGGCAACAACCCCGCATCGGCTTGCTCTTCCCCGGCCAGGCGGCACCGGTACGAAGGACGGCGGGAACGCTCGGCCGGCGCTTCGCCGAATGCGAACGGCTCTATCTTGATGCCGAAATCCCCGCTGGGCCTGATACAGATACGTCCATCGCTCAGCCCGCGGTTGTCACGGCCTCACTATCCGCGTTGTCCGCGCTCGCCGCTCTCGGGATCACCGGCGACCTTTCGGTTGGCCACAGTTTAGGAGAGATTACTGCCCTAAGCTGGGCCGGCGCAATCGAAGCCCAATCCGCCATTCAGATAGCGCATACGCGCGGTCGCGCCATGATGATCCACGCAACCGAAGGCGCAATGGCAAGTATTGCTGCCTCGGCTGAGCAAATTGAATCGCTACTTGCTCCGGGGCCTGTGATCGCCGCCATCAACGGCCCGCATCAAACGGTCGTAAGCGGCGAGCGGCAAGCCATCTCCGATGTCACCAAGTGTGCGCGGGCCCGAGGCTGGCACGTGTCCTCGCTCCCGGTCGCGCATGCGTTTCACTCTCAACTGATGGTTGCTGTAGCGCGCGCACTGGCTGCATCCTTCAAGGATGAGCGCTTCCATCCTCTCCAGCGCCCCGTCTATTCGACCGTCCTGGGCCGCCTCTTGCCGAGCGACGTCAATCTGCCTGACCTGCTCACGCGCCAGATCACGCAGCGGGTCGAATTTCAATCGGCCATTTCCGCCGCGGCGCCGCAAGTGGATCTGTTCATCGAAGCCGGTCCGGGCGCCATGTTGTCAGGCCTAGTGTCTCAATCATTCCCGATACCCGCCATTTCGCTCGATGCCGGAAGCGAATCCTATCGAGGCTTGCTGGATGTCGCGGGCGCGGCATTCGCGCTTGGAGCCCCCGTACGGCTGCCCGCGCTTTTCGAAAGCCGATTCACTAAGCCGTTCGCCATGGCCAGGCCGACATTCCTGGCGAATCCTTGCGAATCGGTCCCGCGCCTGCAACCGCCCGGTGCGCGCAGTCAACGACCAAAGCCGATCCACGAGCCCGCGGTCCTTACTCTACAAGGCTCGGCTCTGCAAGGATCGCCCTTCGAGACGGTACGTACCCTCATCGCGCGTCATGTCGAGTTGCCGCCTGTGGCCGTCCGGGAAGATCATCGCCTGTTTTCCGATCTGCACCTGAACTCGATTGCCGTCGCTCAGATTGTGGCGCAAGCTGCCCGCGAGCTCTGCGCTCCGATGCCTGTGATGCCCACCACTTTTGCGAACGCCACAGTGGCTACTCTCACCGAAGCGCTCGTCGAGACGGGACGAAACGCTCCCGAACATCGCGAGCCTTTGCCTGCCGGTCTCGCGTCGTGGGTCCGATGCTTCGCAATCGAGTGGATTTCGGAGGCCAGCCTCGCGCGCTCGCAGCCGCTAACGGGCGCATCCAACTGGCGCATCCTGATGCCCGAAGATCACCCGTTGAAGAACGCGCTTCGTCAGGCGTTCTCCAAACCCGGTAGCGGAGTGTTGTTATGCCTGCCTCCCGGCGTGGGGGACAACCAGGCGAGTCTACTTCTTGACGCGGCACGGCTGTTGCAACCCGACGATGACCGTTTTGTTTTGCTTCATCACGGCGATGGCTCGAGCGGCTTTGCTCGCTCATTGCGCATGGAGTATCCGCGCGTCGATGTCTGCGTGATTCGAATTCCTGTTTCGCCCGCGGCCTGCGAACAGGCGTATCTCGAAGCAGTCGGCACGCAGGGTTTCGCAGAGATCTCATACGACGAAGGCGGCACACGGCGTGTGCCTCGCCTTCGGTCCGTTCCGATTCCGAATTCCGCACAGCCGTTTCTGGGCGAACAAGACGTGCTGCTCGCCTCCGGTGGCGGCAAGGGCATCGGGGCCGAATGCGCGTTCGCGCTCGCCCGAGCCGCTTCTGCGCGGCTTCTCATTGTGGGCCGTTCTGCGCCCGAAGACGATACCGAGTTGGCTCAGAATCTGAATCGTATGTCGGCCGTCGGCATCCGCTATAAATATCTCCGCGCAGATATTAGTGATCGCGCAGCAGTCGCGGCCGCAATTGAAGAAGGCGAACGCGCCTTCGGCAAAATCACGGCCATTCTGCACTCGGCTGGACGCAATGTCCCGGCTAAGATTGAGTCTCTCGACGCCGGTGCTGTGGCGGCGACGCTCGCTCCCAAAGTGGACGGCCTTCGCAATCTACTGACGTCTGTTTCCCACGAATCCTTGCGGCTGTTGCTTTCCTTCGGCTCTATCATCAGCCGCATGGGAATGCGCGGCAACGCCGATTACGCTCTTGCGAACGAACGCCTGAGGCAAATCACAGAAGAGTTCGGCGCTTCCCATCCCTCCTGCCGATGCCTCACGCTCGAATGGTCGCTTTGGTCCGGAATCGGCATGGGAGAACGCTTGGGAACCGTGGAATCGCTTGCCCAGGAAGGCATTACGCCCATTTCGCCTGAGCAGGGCACGGCGATCTTGCAATCGATTCTCGCGCAGCAGGCCCTCCCATCCTCTCTGGTTGTTGCAAGCCGTTTCAAGAATCTACCCGAGCTGCCGTTCGAACAGGCCGATCCACCGCTCTTGCGCTTTCTGGAACGCACCAGGCTCTTCGTGCCCGGCGTCGAGCTGATCGCGGACGCCAATCTATCCCTTTCCACTGACCCTTACTTGAAGGATCATGTCTTCGAACGAATGCCGCTTATGCCGGCCGTCATGGGAATGGAAGCCATGGCCCAGGCAGCAGCCGCAGTCAGCAGCGGCACAAGTGGGATGGTGTGGGGCGATGTTGCCTTCGAGCGTCCGATTACGGTACCGCAAAATGAGCCTGCCACGATCCGGGTCTATGCGACCAGCGATTCCGGCGGGAACATAGCCGTTGCGATCCGCGCGGGGCAGACCGGGTTCCAAATCGATCACTTTCGCGCCAACATCAGGCTTGAAAACGCGCCGCCATTCGCCCCAGTTGACGAGTCACAGGAGCAGGCCTTGGCTCCTGCGATTGCTCCTGACCTAGACCTCTATGGAAGCATACTATTTCAATCGGGCCGCTTCCAGAGGCTTCTAGGGTACTCGTATTTGACCGCAACCGCCTGCCGCGCGCACCTTAAAGGCGCCGGCTCGGAAAGCAATGCCGCGCGCTGGTTCGGGAGTTATTATCCATCGCGGTTGTTGTTAGGAGATCCTGGCATTCGCGATGCGGCCATTCACGCGATTCAGGCCTGCATCCCGCATCGAACAGTCGTTCCCACGCGAGTGGATGAGATTCGAGTCTTTGCAAATCTCGCCGCCTCTGAAGTTATGGTCCAGGCGATGGAGCGTTCTTCAGGCGGGGGCGCGTTTGTCTATGATCTGGATCTCCTCGATACCGGAGGGCGCATCCTTGAGCAGTGGCGTGGCCTGACTCTTCGTCAAGTAGCTTCAGAGACGCTCACATCCGTTCGGGCTGTTGGCCTGATCGGCCCTTATCTCGAGCGCCGGCTTGGTGAAATTGTTCCGCAGGCAGGCATTAAGATCGCTTTTCGTGGCGACTCGTCCGAAACCGCATCCATGCTCAAGCCGTTAAGAGTAACTTACCGGGTCGACGGCAAGCCTGAGGGCTACACAAATGGCGACCAGCGCCGCGAGACGTTTGTTTCTGCCGCTCACAGCGGCCGCTTCCGTATCGCCGTCTCGGGAAGAAGCGCCATAGGCTGCGATCTGGAGCGGATCGTGCCTCACGATGATGAGGAATGGCGGGATCTGCTCGGGCCCGAACATTTTGCCTTTTGGAACCACTTGGCCCGCGAAAGTCCCCAGCCCGCGGAAATCGGTACGCGCCTGTGGAGTGTGCGCGAGTCCTTAATCAAGCTCGGAATTCACCTGCCGCCGCTGCTTCGCGTAAGTGCGGAGCTGCCGGACGGATGGATTGAGTTCGCTGCACAAGATCGCCGGATACAGACCTGCATAATAAAGCCGGATGGCGAGCCAAGTCCATTCGTTTTCGCGATCGCACATTGAACACGCGCTTCTATGAATACCGGCATATTGTCGGGTTGGAAGAGACCAACCTGGTAGGCAACGTCTATTTCGTCAATCACATTCGGTGGCAAGGCCGATGCAGGGAGATGTTCCTGAAAGACCATGCGCCCGGCGTCATGCGAAGGCTTTTCGAAGATTTGAGCCTCGTCACCGTAAGTTGCTCCTGTAATTATCTTGCCGAAGTTACCGCTCTAAGTGAGATTTCCGTTCGCCTGTATCTAGGCGAACTTAAACAAAATCGGATTCTTTTGCGATTTGAATACTGGCGTGTGGATCAAGCGCTGGAAGAACTGGTCGCGGAGGGGAGCCAAGAAATTGCCTGTATGCGCCGGGTTGGCAATCAGCTCGAGGTCGAAGAGGTGCCCGCCGAGTTGCGCCGCGCACTGGCTCCTTATGAACGACGCTGATAGCCGATGCTAAGCTGGAAATCTTGCCGTCTCCCAGCGATCGCGAAGCGTTGAAGGAAATTCTGCTGCGCCGTTCCGTGCGCCGGGGCGAGTTCAAGCTCGTCTCCGGCCGCACCAGCAGCGTCTACATCGATGGTAAGCTCACTACGCTCGCCGCGGCCGCTATGCCGCTGATTGGCCGTCTCTTTCTGGAAAAGATGGAGCAGCACGGCTGGAGCGCGCAAGCTATCGGCGGCCTGAGCCTGGGAGCGGATCCGATCGTAACCGCTGTGGCGCGTGAGAGTCTCGAACGGGGCCGCGTCATCGACGCCTTCCTGGTCAGGAAAGAAGCCAAGAAACACGGCACGCAAAAATTCATCGAAGGCATCGAGCAAACCGAGGGGCTGGCCGTCGTTATTGTCGACGACGTTTGCACTACCGGCGGTTCTACCGCGGACGCCATCGTCAAGGCAAAGGAAGCCGGTATGCGTGTTCTCGGCGCGATCTGTTTAGTCGATCGCGAAGCCGGTGCGCAGGAGATGCTGAAAGACCGCTTTGATTGCGATTTCGATTGGATCTTTCGCCTCAGCGAGCTGCTGGAACCTGCCTCCGCAGACCTCGCCGCTACTCAGCTGACGCGCTAGCTGCCTTCTTTCGCCGCCGTCCCGGCTTTACGCGCTTAGCATCCTGCGACCAGTGGCCGAGCGGATAGGAGCGCGCATAGCCCGCCGTGACATTGGCGATCCTGACCGAGATGGAGCCGCTGGAATCGCATTCGTACAGTTCCTCGATTGATTGCTGATTTGCCGCAGCAGAGTACTCGACGGGCTCGGACGCAAGGTTGCCGGCGTCCTCGAGCGCAGGATCGAAGGGAAATCGAATTTCATCCCATAACATCACTTCGCCCGTGGGAGCGCCGTCATCTGCCCGATGGCTGCATTCGAGGAACCGAAAATGGCCGATGTTATGCACCGGCGAATAGGCGCGGCGAATCGTTAGAGGCGGTTCGCCAGCGCATGGCAGGCTTGTGCCTTTCGCAAACAATGGATCGAAGATGATCCGCGCGCCCGAATACGCTTCCCGCCAAACGCCAAAGGAGCGTGACAGGCGCTCGCTCAGGCGATATGTCTCCGGCTGGTCCGCTTGAATCGCCAAACCGATGGCGGTTGCAGATCGCGTATAAGCCGACCGGCGAACCCGCCTGCCGAATCGTTCGCGCAGCACGCGCGACACCAACGGGAGTTCGCTGCCGCCTCCAGTGATGTAGAGCGCCTCAAATTCACCTCCGGCGTACTTGGAACAGAGATCCTCGGTGACCGCAATGGTTTCGGCCACCAGCGGCCGCGCAGTGTCATACAGCTGTGACACGGGGATCTGAACGCTGCCCCACTCCGGATTCACCTGCTCCAGATCGATCACGAGCCGCCGCGAATTGGGGTTGAGCGTTTCCTTCTTGGTCCGGCATTCTTCAAGCAGCCGGAACCAACTTGCAGCGGAAATCTCGTCACGTACGGATGGCCCGACTTCCGCGGCATCCAGGGCGAGATCCGCAAGAATATGATCGAAGTCATCGCCGCCGATGGCCGGAATGCCCTCAGACGCCACGACGTGATGTACATTCTCATCGAGCGTTACCAACGACGCATCGAAGGTACCGCCCCCCAGATCGTAGACGAGAATGGTTTCCCGCTTTGCCTTGCCCTCGCGCTGGCGGTGGCCGAATTCGATACTCGCAGCACTCGGCTCGTTCAGCACGCCCAGCACGTCAAATCCTGCCGAGCGGAATGCCTCCACCGTCAGAAAGCGCTGGTTGCTATTGGCGTGAGCCGGTACTCCGAGTACTATCTCAAGCGACTCCCCGGCGGCAAGGTGCAGATTCGAAGCTTCGCGCAGAGAGCGGTGCAGCGCCGCCGTGAATCCGTTCAGCAAGCACATGACCTTCACCTGCTGTTCGCCTAAATCGAGGAGAGTTTGCGGACCGGCGTCCTCCAGCAGCCGTTTGATGGAACGAATGACCGTCCAGGAGTCGTCACCCTGCGCCTCCCAGGCTTCCCAACCGTAACGGCGCTCTTCGCCGCGGACGGCAATCAACGACGGGAACCAATCCGGCGTGGTCCCGTCTGGCGCTTCGAACGAAACCAGGGGGTAATTGCCGCGGTCTGCCGCGGCAACGACCGTCCGGTTCGTTCCGAAGTCAATACCCAACTTCATTCTGCTAGTGTAGCGGCCAGCTCCAATTCGCACTCTACTCAACGGAGATGCCCGACAAGCCCTGGATCGATGTATCTGTGCCGCTCGCCACCGGAATGGTTCACTGGCCTGGAGATCCGGTACCGACCTTCGAAAGAGTATTGGACATGCAGCACGGAGCTGAGGCGAACGTGACACGTTGCCGGATGGGGGTTCATACCGGCACCCATATGGACGCTCCGAACCATTTCATTGCCGGCGGGAGCGGCATCGAAGAGTTTCCGCTTGATGTGGGCATCGGGCGCGCGCGGGTGATCACGATGCCGAAAGAAGTCCAGGCGATTGGGCGGACCGAGTTGCAGGGCTGCGGCATTCGTCAAGGCGAGCGGCTGCTTTTCAAGACCCGGAACTCGACCCGCCGCTGGGATAACCGGGATTTTCAGCGCGAATTCACAGCGCTGAATCAATCCGGGGCGGCATTTCTAAGACAGGCCGGCGTTGTGCTGGTGGGCGTGGACTATCTCTCGGTCGGGTTGTATGAGGCTGACGGCGCGGAGACCCACAGAACGCTGCTTGGCGCCCGCATCTGGATCGTCGAAGGCCTGCATCTAGCGGAGGTCAGTGAGGGCGAATATGATATGGTATGCCTTCCGCTGCGAATCCAAGGATGCGATGGATCTCCGGCGCGGGTGGCGCTTCGCCCGGTTTAACTGTTACCAAACTTGCTTGACAGTAGATGGATTAGAATGAAACGCTTCTGTTAGCGCGGTATTCAAGAAAAGGAAAGCTCTATGGCACTCACTGCAAAGACACGACAGGTCGGGAATGTGGCGATTGTGGATCTCAGCGGCAAAGTCACGCTGGGTGAGAACACGGGAATCTTGCGCGACGAATTAAGGTCGCTGCTCGCCCAGGGCAAAAAGAACATTGTCTTGAATATGAAAGACGTGAGCTACGTCGATAGCGCGGGGCTGGGGGAATTGGTCGGCGCGTACACGACGGCCACCAATCAGGGTGGCGCGGTGAAGTTGCTGCACTTGCAGGGCAAAATGCGCGACCTGCTGCAGATCACCAAGCTGTTCACCATTTTCCAGGACTTTGAAAACGAGCAGGCTGCGGTCGCCAGCTTCGGCGCTACCGCCTCGGCGTAGTCAGCGGATGACGGAGCGCTCGACTCGATAGTCCGGGGCGCCCGGCATGCGAACCACCCGGCACATCTCGAATAGGCGCGACCGTGCGCGTTCACCTATTCGATCTTCGAGAGTCGAACGAACGGAATCATTTGTACCCGTAATCTTGGTGTCGGGCAAATTGGTTGTGGCGATCAGCGGCAATTTGTGATTGCACCGGTGAGTGACAATCGCCGTCACCGTGTCCTGCACCCAATCGGTCACTCGATGCGCACCCAGATCGTCCAGCAGGAGGATTTCGATTTCTAGCGCGGTGCGGTAAGCCTCACGGTCGCTGGCGCCGAGAATCTCGCTGTAGCTCGAGCGAATACGGTCCAGCAGGTTGAGATAGTCGAAAAAAACCCCTTCGTGACCGCGAGCCAGTAGCTGACGGAGGGCGGCTACGGCCAAATGCGTTTTGCCCGTTCCCGGCAGACCGACAATCAGCAATCCAGGCTTTTCGGTCTGAGGGTACTTGTTCGCGTAAGCTTTGATCTGGAACATCGCGGCTTTAAGAAGCTCGCCGAACGTGGTATCCGTAGCATCGAAGTTGTCGAATGAGGCGCAAGAATATGTTTTCGGGATTTTGGCCCTTTCTTCGAGCTCCTGCACCCTGGCTTCCGCGACGCATTGGCAGCGGTCAGCTCCCGAGACGCCATCGCGTTCGGAAACCACCCAGCCGGTCCCGCCGCACAAGCTGCAGTTCGCTTTCGCCATACCGCGTTTACTCCACGACCAGCAGGGCTTCGCCGGCCGCGACAGTACTGCCTTCCGTGGCGTGGATTTTCGACACAATCCCATCCTTCGGCGACTTCATCTCATTCTGCATTTTCATCGCTTCCACAACCACTAATCCTTGTCCCGCTTCCACCGCAGCGCCCAATTGCACCAGCAGGTTGATCACCTTTCCCGGCATCTGCGCGCGTAGCTCCACGGGTCCGGAGGCGCCACTCTTTTTGCTTCGAATCGGGCGATCCCGCGCGTCGGCGATGGACACTGTGTGACGGTCGGCGCCGGTCCATACTTCGAAGGAATCGCCAGTGCGCTCCACCCGTACCTGGAAGCTGCGGCTGCCCAGCAGAACTGAGAAGACGCCGGGCGTGATTTCAGTGATTCCCGCCGTGCCGGCCGCGGCCGCTGCTCCGCTTAGAGTGTACGCGACTGTCCCGCCATTGCGAGCCAGCTCCAACCCATAACTCTCGCCATCTACTTCCGCGCTCAGTTTCAATGCATCAGTCCTAGCCGGGCTTCTGTGCGCCACGCGCTTGCGTCGGAACGATTCGCGGGAGCAGCTTTGGGCCGGTCATCTACGGCGTAAGCGGCCGCCAGGATAGCGGCCACCAGGGCGCCCTCGTTATTTTGCGCCGGTTGCCGCCGCTTCATGAATTCGTCTAAAAATGAAGTGTGAAGCTGGCCGGCCACGAAATACCGGTCGCTCATCAACTCTTCCAAGAATCGCAGATTTGTCGTGATCCCCAGGATGCGGTATTCGGCAAGTGCGCGCCGCATACGTTCGGTAGCAGCCTCGCGCGTTTCACCCCACACGGCCAGCTTGGCCAGCAAAGGATCGTACTCCATCGGCACGCTCCAGCCCGCATACACGCCGCCATCCACTCGCACGCCCGGACCCGCTGGCTCTACATATTGCGCGATGGCGCCGGGGCTCGGAAAGAAATTGTTGTCCGGATCTTCCGCGTAGAGGCGGCATTCGATGGCGGATCCGCTCCACTTCACCTCTTGTTGCCGCACGGTGAGTTTTTCGCCAGCGGCAATGCGGATTTGCCAGCGCACCAGGTCGAGCCCCGTGGCCCATTCGGTCACCGGATGCTCTACCTGCAACCGCGTGTTCATCTCCAGAAAATAGAAGTTGCCCTGCTGATCTGCCAGGAACTCGAGCGTGCCGGCATTGGAGTAATTCACCGCCCGGGCAATCCGCAGCGCAGCTTCGCCGATCTTTGCGCGTAACTCCGGATTCGCCAGCACCAGCGGCGACGGGCACTCCTCGACCACTTTTTGATGACGCCGTTGGATCGAACACTCGCGCTCACCCAGATGAATCAGATGGCCGTACTCGTCCCCAAGCACCTGCACTTCAATGTGCCTCGGCCGCTCGATCAGCTTTTCCAAATAGATTTCGGCCGACCCGAAGGCCCGTTCGGCTTCGCTCGCTGCTCCACGCATCGCGGCCTCGAGTTCCGCCTCGCTGTCAACACGCCGCATTCCTTTGCCGCCGCCACCGGCCGCGGCTTTCAGCAAGACTGGATAACCAATGCCGGCCGCGCTTTTGCGCGCTTCGGCATAATCGCGAATGCCACGTTCCGTACCGGGTACCACTGGCGCGCCTGCGGCAATCGCTACGCGTCGGGCTGCCGTCTTTGATCCCATCTGCTCGATGGCGTCCGCGGGCGGCCCGATGAACTTGATACCGGCTTCTTCACATGCTGCGGCAAAGCCTGCGTTCTCACTGAGAAATCCATAGCCGGGATGGACAGCATCTGCGTTAGTCGCACGCGCCGCGTCGACTACGCGTTCTATGGAGAGATAGCTCTGAGCCGACGGCGCCGCGCCCACGCACAATGCTTCGTCCGCCATCTGCACATGTAAGGCGCGCCGGTCTGCCTCCGAAAAAATCGCCACCGTCGGAATTCGCATTTCGCGGCATGCGCGAATTACGCGCACCGCGATTTCGCCTCGATTAGCTATTAGAATTTTTCGGAACAAAGCGGCAGCCCCGAACTACGTTGTACCAAACGAGCACCGCTTTATAGAGAGAAGCCGCTATGCTAGCCGAGATATTCCACGTGAACGTATGTGCCCAGGCGCGCGTTGTAGGCCAGATACCAGCCGGGGTGGTCCGGATCGTCGTAGATCACGATAGGATCGGAATTCCACAGCCAGTCGCCGCAGTAGCCGATGTCGCCCGGAAAGACGCTGAAGTACCAGCCGTTAAACCAGAATCGCGACGGACCGCCGCCAGCCAGGTGCCACTCGTGTCCCGGTCCGAAGCCGCCTGGGAAACGCCCGTGTTCCCAAGGATGGTCGAGGTGAAAGCGTGGGTCATTCGCGGCGGCATGCCCGACCCATTCGTCATTCCTGGCGTGTACGTGAGGGGCGTTCGGATGGCCCGGTGCGTCGCGAAAATTGTGTTCCTGTGCGGGGGCGTGTTCTTCACCGCGGGCTGGTGCGTGCTCTTCCCCATGAGCAGCATGCGCCGCGGGCGCAGGGCCGTGAGCCGGAATGTGGCCGCCTCCTACTTCACCATGGGGTGCCTCTTTATGTTCTTCGTGTTGGGGTGCGCCTGCCGCAACGCCTGCCAGCAAGACCGGCACAGCAATCATCAAGAAAAATGCCGAGAAACGTCCGGGGGTTCTCTTCATAATTATTCCTGTATATAGACAGCGCTCTCAGATAAACATTTCGTTGCAGCGGTCACGCTAGTGCTCGGCATCGGCTCAAACTGGCGCTGCGCCGTGAATAGCTTCTCAGTCGTACTCCACCGACATCAGGAACAGGCCGCTGGCCGGAAGGGTCGGACCAGGCCTGATATCGCACGTAGGGGCCAGCCGGGCAAGTATGTCGTCGGGATCCAGATTGCCTTTGCCGACCTCGAAAAGAACGCCGATCATGTTCCGAACCATATGCTTCAAGAAACCTGAACCAGTGACCCGGTAGATGAGAGTCCTTTCAATACGAGTCAGGGCTGAACGGAAAATCGTCCTCACTCTTGATGCGTTCAGCGCATCTTTCTCGTCGGTGGCGGCGAACGCGGTGAAATCGTGCTCGCCCTCGAGCAATGGCGCAGCCGCCATCATGGCGACCTCATCCAGAGGGTAGGGGTAGTGCAAGAGGTAACGCCGTTCAAAGGGGGGACAGACCTCATCGCGAAAGACCCGGTATTCGTAGGTCTTGCGGCGAGCATCGAAGCGCGGATGGAACTCCTCGGCCACCTCGCTTACCTGGCTGACGCGTACGCTGGCTGGCAAGAGTCGATTGACGGCGCGCCTGAAATTGTCCGGCGGAATCGGGTTCTCGATCGAGACTGCGGCGACCTGCGCCAGAGCGTGCACGCCCGCGTCGGTCCGTCCGGAGCCAATCACACGGACTGGCTTGCCTTCGATTTGCCCGATCACCTGTTCCAGAACGCCTTGAACGGTTGGCAGGCTCAGTTGCACCTGCCAGCCGTGGAAGTCGGTTCCGTCATAAGCGACCTCGAACCGTAGTTTCCGCATTCCAGTGCAACCGCAGAATACCAAGTGCACCCGGCCACTGACGGTCATCGTTTTTGCTGTTGCAGACTCGCTCGTCCCGTCCCAATAACGAACACGGGTTCGGTGCGTTTCCTCTTTCATCGCGTCGAGAATGTTGAAAACCGGTCACTAGCGCTGAGCCTGGAATTGGAAGCCCTCGTGCTTTACCCACACTTCGGCTTCGAAATCCATTGCTGAATTGTGAACAGTAGCTGCCGATTGCTGCGCTACGATGAGAAATCACGGAACTTGGCTGCGGCCGGTGTCGTTTCACTGGCAACGGGCCAATTCTCAATTCGCAGGCTGAACGCGGCAAATTCATTCAGCCGGCAACGCCGAGGCAAGCCGCTGACTGATTGATGATGAAGGTTCTAGACAATATTAATGAGACGATTCAAAGCACCCCTGTCTTGGCTGTGTACTGGGCTCCTGGTTGCCGGTTCCGCCTCTGCCCAGAACGCGATTCGCATTGAGCCGCCGAAGGGCGGACTCGGTTGGCTGACCCGCCCGTACCAGCAGCGCGAAATTCCACCTATCAATCTTGCCAATTCGGACCGGATTGAGGCGCTCGTGCGGGGCGGCAATTTGTACCTCTCGGCGCAGGACGTGATTGCGCTCGCGCTAGAGAATAATCTGGACATCGAGATTCAGCGTTACACACCGTTACTCCAAAGGGAGGTTACACTTCGGGCTCAGGGAGGCGGCGGATTGCGAAATGTCGGCGTGCCGGTTGCGGCGGGGCCGCAGAGCGTCAGCTTGACGGGAGTGAGTCTGACGGCCAGTGGCGGCGCCTCCACGAATGCCGGCGCTGGTGTCAGTTCGAGCGGCGGTATTGTGACTCAGTTGGGCCCAACCATCAACAATTTCGACCCGCAAGTTGTGTTTTATGGAAATTTCGGCCACTATACCAGCCCGCAGAGTAACTTGATTCTGACCGGCACTGCAGCCTTGGTGCAGGAATCCCGCACGTATCAGGCACAGTATTTCCAATACTTCGATACGGGAACATATGCGCAGCTCACTTACGCCGACCAGTGGAATAAATACAATAGCCTCTCCTTTACGCTGGACCCCTATTCGTCAGCCAGCCTCGACCTTTACGTGACGCAGAACCTGCTGCAGGGCTTTGGGAGAGCGGTTTTGGCCCGCAACATCCGGGTCTCGAAAAATAACGAGAAAGTTTCTGACCTGCAATTTAAGCAGCAAGTCATTACGACCATATCTGCTGTGTTAAACCTCTATTGGGACTTAGTAAGTTTCTACCAGGACTTGAAAGCGCGCAAAGACGAGCTGGCAACTGCACAAGCGCTCTTTGAGGACAACAAGAAACAGGTACAGATTGGGACGCTGGCGCCCATCGAAGTAACTCGCGCCGAATCCCAAGTCTACTCAAGCCAGCAGGATTTGCTCATTTCGCAAACCAACCTACTTCAACAGGAGACGGTGCTGAAGAACGCCCTCAGCAAGAATGGCGTTGCGAGCCCGACATTAGCGGAGGTCCACGTCATACCGCTCGATACGATCGAGATTCCGCCAAAGGATGAGTTGAGGCCGATCGAAGACCTTGTTCAAGAGGCGCTCAACCGGCGCGTCGAAATTGCGCAAGCCCGCCTGAACGTGGAGAGTAACAAGATCAACTTGAAGGGAATCAAGAATGAGCTCAAGCCCACGCTACAGGTGTTCGCCGAGCTCACGAATAACGGCCTAACGGGCACCACAAACTACCTCGTCAACCCTCAGAACGCCGCCTCGTCCGGCTACATTCCGCCCGATCCCTACCTGGTGGGCGGCTATGGCAACGCGCTCGGCCAGATCTTCCGCCGCAACTTCCCCAACTATTCGGCCGGCTTGCAATTGAATATCCCGCTCCGAAACCGCATTGCTCAATCCGATTACGTGACCAGCGCGCTTGGCTTGCGCCAGCAGGAGCTTCAGCTTCAAAAATCAGTCAACCAAGTTCGGGTGGATGTACAGAACGCCGTTATCGCGCTGCGGCAGGCGCGGGTGCGCTACGATTCGTCTGTAAAAGCGCGCATTCTGCAGCAGCAAACGCTCGACGCCGATAAGAAAAAATACACGCTTGGCGCGGCCACTGTCTTTAATGTCGTACAGGATGAGCAGACGCTGGCGGCCGCCGAAAGCACAGAAACCGCTTCCTTGGCTACTTACACGCACGCAAGAATAGCGTTCGATCAGGCCATGGGAACCACGCTCGATGTGAATCACATCTCCTTGCAAGAGGCTATGGCCGGGCGCGTGGACCGCAAGTCAGTGTTGCCAGCGAAACTTCCTAATCCGGAAGAACCGGGATCGAATCTGACCCAGACGCCGGAGCCGGTCCTACAACAATGAGACCTGTTTTTTGCGCATCGGCTCTGCAGAAGTGCATCTCGATCGCACTTTCCATCACGTGCATGGCTCCGGTTTCGTGGGCGCAGGACCAATCCCTTGCTCCGGTAAAACCGAGTGGCTCCGTGCTCGTCCGGCCTTACAAAGCCGCGTTCATTCCGCCGCTGCCTCTGTCTAATTCGGGACGGCTGCGCAGCCTTATCCGCGCGGGGAAATTGTATCTCACGGTGCAGGATGCGATTGCGCTCGCGCTCGAAAATAATATCGACATCGAAGCTGCCCGCTACAACCCGTTAGTCGATGAATGGACTCTGGAACGCTATGAAGGCGGGGGCGCATTGCCGGGTGTTCCGAGCGGGCAGTCGCTAGCCGGGTCGGTAAACAGCGGGCAGGGCGTTGCTGGAAGCCAGGCGGCGGCAGGCGTCAGCACGTCAGCAAATACCCAAGGCTCAACCAATTCGGTCGGCGCTACTATTTCCCAAATTGGACCGGTGACCCCGACCCTGGATCCCGCGTTCCAATATTCGGCGGCTTTTCAGCATCGCACCGCGCTGGAGCCGGACGAGGTCATTGCCGGCCTGTACAGCGTCATCGATAAGAGCCGTAATTACAGCGCCACTCTCACCGAAGGATTGATCACAGGCGGAACGGTCAGTGCAACTTACCGCGAGTCGTATCTAAATGAGAATGCGCCCAGCGACACGCCAAACCCGACTTACGGGCCCTATATTTCGCTGTCTGTTCAGCACAACCTACTGCAAGGCTTTGGCACCGCAGTCAATAGCCGTTTCATCACCACCGCCAAGGCGACGCTCAAGGCCGACGATCTCACGTTTAAGAGTGAAGTGATTGGCGTAGTTGCTAATGTCTTGACCCTGTATTACGGACTGGTCGCCGACTACCAGGACGTAAAGGCTAAAGAGAGTGCGTTCACGGTTGCCCAGCAATTCTTCGAAAATAACAAGAAAGAAGTCCAGATAGGGGCCATGGCTCCGCTTGACGTGACGACGGCCGAAGCTCAGGTTGCTTCCAGCCAGCAGGATCTTGTCGTCTCACAAACCAATCTCCAGCAGCAGCAGGTACAACTGAAGAATGTGCTCAGCCGTAACGGTCTCGCGGATCCGTTGATTGCAGAGGCCGATATCATCCCGCTCGATCGCATTGAGGTTCCCGAGCAAGACAATCCGCCCCCGTTGAAAAATCTCATTGCAACGGCACTTCAAAATCGGCCCGATCTTGCGGTGCTGAAGATCAATATCAGCAATGCGGAAATATCGAACCTGGGAACCGAGAATGGCCTTCTTCCGCAACTGGCGGTTCTGCTCGGCGCCAGCGCTCAGGGACTTGCGGGGCCTTACAAGATTGGGAAGATTCCAAACGCGATACCGGTCTCTTCGACCGGTACACAGACCTCAGGTTCGTCGGGAAGCACAACCAGTATTCCGCTGCCGCCCGGCGCGATACCCTGCCCTGCTGGAACCGCGCCCGGCACGCTTTGCATCGCGCCTTTGGGTAATTTCGTCGGCGGGATTGCGAACGGCCTGAGCCAGACTTTCGGCCGCGACTTTCCGAGCGAACGCGCCGGTGGATTTATTTACGCGCCCCTCCGAAACCGCCAGGCGCAAGCCGATTATGGTATCGACCAGCTCACGCTCCGCCAAACTCAACTGCAGCTTCAGCAGAGCCTGAACCAGCTCATGGTAGACGTGTCCAACGGGACTGTGGGCGTGCAACAGGCCCGGGTGCGGTATCTCGCTGCCATCAAGAGCCGCGTTCTCGAACAGCAGCTTCTGGATGCGGAGCAGAAGAAATTCTCGCTGGGGGCTTCCACCACGTTCCTGGTTGTGCAGCAGCAGCGCGACCTGGCCACCGCGCAATCAGCCGAAATCGCCGCGCTGGTCGCGTATAGTAACGCTCGTGTCGCCCTCGATCAAACGCTGGGCACAACGCTGGAGCAAAATCACGTCACCCTGGAAGACGCGGTTCGGGGCCGAGTCAGTCGGCAGTCGTCGCTGCCCGAAACCCTGCCCGCACAGCCGGCTCCCTAAAGCTTTCCCTGCTCTCCCGAAGCAACTGATTCCGCCAAGTGTGGGTCCGGCGGTGTGTCGCGATCCGTTTTGGAGGGATTCCGGTTAATCCTTTCCATATCGGTAAAAAATGCGTCCCCTCTGGTTTGTGAGAAGCAGCTAAGTGCCTGGAAAATCACGGAATCCGTTTGGCACGCAAGATGCAACCAAGAAGGCGTACATGAGATCAGCTCAGGGAATAGATGGTTGCTCCGCACCCGAATCCCACTGCACGACACCCCAGCCTGTACACTCCTACTAATACCCAACAGCACAGCCCACCCAACCAGATTCCCTGAGCAATTCAAATAAAAGATGAAACGCCGGCCACAGACGGCCTTTTCGTTCTAGATCGAAAAACGCTCTCCTTGCGCTGCCGCTTATAGTTGGTTTGTGGATCTCCGCCTTTTGCCGCTGATCGCGAGCGCTACCGAAATCGTTCATGCTTTGGACTTCGGCGCATTTCAGGTGGGCCGATCCCACGAGTGCGACTACCCACCTGCCGTTCTCAGACTCCCGGTTTGCACCCGTCCGGCGATTCCCGTCTCCGGGTCGAGCGCCGAAATAGATCGCCTGGTCAAACAGCGTGTCGCATCCGCTGTGAGCGTTTACGAAGTGGATGCCGCCCTCATTCGGCAGCTTCGCCCTACGCACATCATCACGCAAACGCAATGCGAGGTATGTGCGGTGAGTCTGGACGATGTCGAGCGGGCGCTGCAGACCGAGATTGGAATGCAGACGCGCATTATTTCTCTCGAGCCCTATGCGCTCGAAGACCTCTGGCGCGATATTCGCCGGATCGCGGCCGCGTTCGAAGATGCCCAGCGCGGCGAAGCCCTCGTCGCGATGCTCCAAGACCGCATGGACGTTATCCGACGGCGCGCAGAGTCTTCTTCCGAGAGACCTCGCGTGGCTGCCATCGAATGGCTGGAGCCGCTCATGGCCGGTGGCAACTGGGTCCCGGAGCTGATCGAAATGGCGAGCGCGGAAAATCTCTTCGGCTCACCCGGCCAGCACTCACCCTGGATGACCTGGGAAGACCTGATGGCGGCTGATCCCGATGCCATCGTTGCGCTGCCCTGCGGCTTCGACCTCGCTCGCACCCGCGCTGAAATGCATTGGTTCACAGATCGTGCCGGATGGCATCAACTCGCGGCCGTTCGGAAAGGCAACGTGTTTCTCTGCGATGGCAACGCCTTCATGAATCGCCCGGGCCCGCGCCTCGTCGAATCGCTTCAGATTTTCGCCGAAATTCTGCACCCAAAGTTATTCGAACCCCTGCTGGAGCATCGTGGTTGGGAGCGGCTGTGAACCCCCGTCCTCCGTGCCCAGGCTATTCGCGATCGCCTCCGCAATCACCTTGCCGTGGAATCGCCCGTTCTCAATGAAGATTTCGTTCGTGTGCGTGCCCGCCACAATCACACCGGCGAGATAGACGCCTTGCCGCTCACTTTCTAGCGTCTCGGGATTTGTGATCGGCTTCGAGGTTGCCGGGTCGAGGTGAATTCCATGCTCGGCCATAAATTCGAAATCAGGCCGGTAGCCGGTCATGGCGAAAACAAAGTCATTTTTCACGATTACTTCGCCCTCCGGCGTCTCCAGCGCCACATCATGGAGCCGAATCTCTTTCACCTTGCTGTGAAAGTACGCCTTCACTTCGCCGCTCTTGATGCGATTCTCGATATTCGGCTTGATCCAGTACTTCACGTTCTTCGAAATGCCCGCGCCGCGATGCACCATAGTGACTCGCGCGCCTGTCCAATGCAGTTCCAGCGCCGCAATACACGCGGAATTCTTCGCACCCACAATCAGCACGTCCTGGTTGTAATAGGGGTGCGCTTCGCGATAGTAATGGATGACTTTGGCGAGATCCTCGCCCGGCACATCCAGCCGGTTCGGAATATCGTAGTAGCCGCTGGCCAGGATTATCTTCTTGGCGGCGTAGCAACGATGCTCGTTGCAGTTCGTCTCCGTTCGCACCGCGAAACGCCCGTCCGCGCCCTCGAACCCGAGAACACGTTCGTATTGGTGCACGTTCAGTTCGTAATGCTCGGCAACGCGGCGATAGTATTTCAGCGCTTCCGTCCGTCCAGGCTTTTCATTTAGCGATGTCATGGGAATGTCGCCGATTTCGAGCAGCTCCGGAGTTGTAAAAAACACCAGGTTGATCGGGTAATGATAAATCGAATTAACGATGCAGCCCTTGTCGAACAGCACCGGGTTGAGGCCGCGCTTCTTCACCTCGATGCCGCAGGCTAAGCCCGTTGGTCCGGCGCCTATAACAGCGACGTCGAAGTTTTCCATTTACAGCAGCGCTCCCACTTTTTCGTACACCTGTTCAAGCGCTTCCGGGAGCGCCTGCGGATTTTTTCCGGCGCCTTCGGCATGATCCGGCCGGCCGCCGCCTTTTCCGCCCACTGCCCGCGCCACTTCGCCGACCAGTTTTCCCGCCTGCACCTTGCTCGTCAGGTCCTTGCTCACCGCCGATACAATTGAAACGTCCGAATCGTTTACCGACGCGATCACAATCACCGCGCTGCCCCACTTGTTGCGCAGCGAATCCGCCAGCGTTCGGAGCTGCTCGCGATCCAAACCTTCCACACGTTCGGCCAGCACCGTCGCACCATTCACGGCTCGGCCTGTCAGTCGCTCCATCTGCTGGTTCGCCAAGCGCGCCTTCATCTGCTCCAATTGCCGATCAAGAATCCGCTCGCGCTCCAGCAGCTTTTCTAGCTGTTCCGCCGCGCCCATCTCGGTCGTGTGCAGTAGCGCGCTCATCGCTTGAAGCTGCGCCGTCGCATCCTGGAACCGCTCCAGCGCGCCTTCGCCCGTGATGGCCTCAATGCGCCGCACGCCGGCCGAAATGCTGCCTTCATACACAATTTTGAATAGCCCGATGTCTCCGGTGCGCCGCACGTGCGTCCCGCCGCACAACTCGCGGCTAAATCCCGGAATGCTGACCACACGCACACTGTCGCCGTATTTTTCGCCGAACAGCGCCATCGCGCCCGTCGCCAGCGCCTGCTCCAGATCCATCACATCCGTTACTACGTCCGTATTTGCCAGAATCTGCTCATTCACCAGGCGCTCCACTTCCCGCAACTCATCGCCGGTCAAGGCCGAGTAATGCGTGAAATCGAAGCGCAGCCGATCTGGTTCCACTACGCTACCCGCCTGTTTCACATGCCCGCCCAACACCTGACGCAGCGCCGCATGCAGCAGATGCGTTGCCGTATGGTTTCGCATGGTCGATCCGCGCAGAGGCCGGTCTACCACGGCAATCAACCGGTCGCCCGTGCGGATCGGCCTCAGCACGTGGATCTTCTGCACCATCGCAGACGGCGTCGGCTTGTACGCGCCCTCCACCACCGCAACTCGCTCGCGCGTGTTCGCGTCCAGCAGCAATCCCGTATCGCCTACCTGCCCGCCCGATTCCGCGTAGAAGGGCGTGCGTGTAAAAATCGCTTCCGCCGCGCCCTGCTCCACCAACTCGACGGCGCGCTTCTCCACAATCAGCCGCGCCACTTCCACCGGCGCTTCCAACGTTTCGCGCCCGACGAATTCGACGGCCGGCAAATCCTTGTAAACCTCGGCGATCTGCCCCTTGTCCGCGCCCCGCCAACTCGCCCGCGCCCGCGAGCGCTGCTTCTCCATCTCGGCTGCGAAATTCTCGCGGTCGATCGTCAATCCGAACTCGCGCGCCATTTCCTCCTGTTCGTCTAGCGCCAGCCCATACGTGTCATACAACTTGAACGCCGCCGCTCCAGGCAGCACTCCATCCTTCGCGGCCTTGGCTTCATCGTGGAAGAATCGCTCAGCCACCTGGAATGTGGTTGCATACCGGTTCTCTTCTTCGCGGACAATGCGCGCCACGCGCTCGGCGCTCTCCTGCAGCTCCGGATATGCGGGCTTCACCAGATCGGCTACGAATCCCGTCAGCTTGTACAGATACGGCTCGCCCGCACCCGCAAATCGCCCATTGCGCAGCGCCCGACGCATGATCTTCCGCAGCACATACCCGCGCCCTTCATTCGCCGGAATCACGCCGTCGTGAATCAGAAATGCCGTAGAGCGCGCATGGTCGGCATTGATACGCAATGCCACCTCTGTTCTCGGGTCCGCATCGATTTGCGTGCCTATCAATTCGGCGGCACGTTCCATCACCGGCCGGATCAGGTCGTTGTCATAGTTCCACCACTTGCCCTGCAGCACCGTAGTCATGCGCTCCAGACCCATCCCGGTGTCAATCGACGGCTTCGGGAGCGGCGTCAGTGTGCCATCGAGCGCGCGGTCGTATTGCATGAACACCAGGTTCCAGATTTCGACGTAGCGCTCGCCGGCGTCGAGCGGAAACTGCTCGTGCTCGCGGCCAGGTGCCGCCGCCTCGGGCCCGAGATCGTAGTGAATCTCTGAGCACGGGCCACAGGGCCCGGTCTCGCCCATCTGCCAGAAATTGTCTTTCTCGCCGAGGCGGAAGATGCGTTCGGGCGGCAGGCCCGCAACGTTGCGCCAGAGCTCCTCGGCGTCATCGTCCTCGCGGAAAATCGTGACGTAAAGCTTGTCTTTGGGGATGCCGAACCAGCGGGGGCTGGTGACGAGCTCCCAGGCGAAGGCGATCGCATCGCGCTTGAAATAATCGCCAAACGAGAAATTTCCCAGCATCTCGAAGAACGTGAGATGCCGCCGCGTATACCCGACATTTTCCAGATCGTTGTGCTTCCCGCCGGCGCGAACGCATTTCTGCGACGAAGTTGCGCGCGTATAGTCACGTTTTTCCAATCCAAGAAACACATCCTTGAATTGATTCATGCCCGCATTTGTAAACAGCAGCGTCGGATCGTTTGCGGGCACCAGCGACGAGCTGCGTACCACCCGATGCCCCTGCCCGGCGAAGTACTCCAGAAACTTCGCACGAATATCGTTCCCGGTCATTTGCCTCCAGTTTCGCATCTGAAGCCGCCTAGCTGACCCGAATATCATGGCAATAGATGTGCCTCGGCCTGTTATTGGCGATGCTTCTCGCGGCGGCTCAGACCGAATATTCGAAGCCTTCGGCTCCTTACGTTGAAGAAAACGTCAGCTATGCCAACAGCGACGCACCCGGTGTCACGCTTGCCGGCACATTCACGGAGCCGCGCGCGGGAGGTCCGTTTCCCGCCGTGCTGCTCATCACGGGCGCGGGGCCGCAAGATCGCGATGAAACGATCTCCGGCCATAAGCCGTTCCTGGTTTTAGCCGATTATCTGACCCGGCGGGGCGTCGCCGTTCTGCGCGTCGATGATCGCGGAACCGCGCAATCAACCGGAAACTTCGATGGCGCAACGACGCAGGACTTCGCCTCCGACGCCGAAGCCGGCGTGCGGTTCCTGCTCAGTAGAAGCGATGTCGATGCCAAGCATGTCGGCCTGATCGGCCACGGCGAAGGAGCTATTATCGCGCCGATGGTTGCGGTCAACGTGCCGCAAGTCTCTTTCCTCGTGCTGCTGGCTGGTACAGCCGTGCCGGGCGAAGATGTGCTGCTCGCCCAAACTGAAGAAGCCGAAGCGGCCGCTGGCATTCCCGACGAGCAGATTGAAGCGGACGAGAGGATCGGCGCAGCACTCTACAGGCTGGTTCGCGCGGGTAAGCCGGAAGCAGATCTGCGAGAAGCGCTCTTCAACGCCCCTTCGAGCTACAGGCCTTTCATCGAGCATTGGCAGCGCCAGCTCCATCATCTTGAATCTCCCTGGCTTCGGTTCTTTCTTTCCTACGATCCGGCGCCCACGCTCGAAAAGGTGAAGTGTCCGGTGCTGGCTCTCGACGGCGAAAGAGATACCGATGTCGTGCCCGAGCAGAATATTCCTGCTATAAGAGCCGCTCTTAAGCGCGGGCATAACCACGATGCGACGGTTCGCGTGCTGCCGGATTTGAATTATATGTTCGAGTCAGTGAAAGCCAGCGCCGAATATAAGTCTGCTCCCGAGACCATGTCCGCGGTGGCGTTGGATCTGATCGCGTCCTGGATCGAAAAGCACACGATAACCGAGCGGGCTACTGAACGGAATTGATTTGCAATTCCTGCCAGCCTTGCGAGGGCGTCCACCTCCTTACGCGCGCGGGATGCAGACGCTCCGGGCACTCTGCGATCGAGTGATGTAGCTCGCCACTTCTTTCCAGTTCCCGATGTAGCATGTCGTATCCCGAATCGAATCGGCAGGAGATCGGTGAAAGAAAGGGCTCTGCGCGAAAAAGGTAGAAAACTTTCACATTCAGGCGGCCTACTTCTCGTTCCGAGACTTCGAATTGACCACCGTTCATATCAAAATACACCACGGGATTTTCATACACCCGGCGCAGACGGCTCAATTCCGATCGCGGAAATACGAAATAGTAATCGGGAGCGCCCAATGGACAGCTCACGCACTTATGCCGTGTACCGGTCGTCTGCGGAGATGCTGCAAACGCTCTCTGCTCGTCAATGGCCGCGATGCTTCCGCTATCGAATTCATTGTTAAAGCCTCCGACAAGTAAATATTTTGCGCGCGAGGTGTGTAGCTCGTTGAGGCTGTGAGTGGTTCCCGTGTTCACAAATCGAACAATGCCGTATCCAGTTCTGGGGTCGATCTGCACGACAAATGAATTTCCCCACTGGATGTGGTTACAGGCCAAATAGATGGCATGGGCCGGCTTCCCTGAAACCATCACGTCGTACATATTCCAAGGACCGTTCAGATCGCGATCTCCGAACTTGAAGGTTTCGCGCGGGACGTAAGACCAGAGGAGCTGTCCCTTGCTAGAAAAACAATCCAGTTCTGCGCGAGGAAAATCTTGCGGATTTGGCCCTGAGCGCAACGGCGCGACGACCAGCACCTCCCGTTCACCGGTACCGAGCAGATCCGCGATGCGCGTAAGACCTTTCAGATCCGCAAGCTCGTTCCTGTCCACATCTCCTGGATCAAGTCGTCCAGAGTAATGGTGAGTCCACAGAACGCGTCCGTTGGCATCCAAGGCTTCTACCGAGTCCAGGCTGAAGCTGACACGAGCAGGCACTGGCGCGCGTCCACTGCGGAAGTAAACCAAGCCCGCCGATACAACGGCTAGAATCAGACCCAGTCCCGCGATGCCGAAGAGGTATTTGGGTTGTATTCGGATCGGTCGCCGCTGGCGCGGTTCCACTTCCGTCTTAAGAGGCTCAGCCGAGCCGCCAAGCCAAGCCGAAATCTCCATGCGCGAAGCGTAAACGCGGCCGCGTTTACCAGGAGTGCGGCGCACTGGCATCCCTTGCTCTTTTTCCCACCGCATCGCGGTGCGCTCATCCCGGCCCAAGTACGCGGCGATCTGCTTCCACGATTCCAGGGTGTCGCCCGGATCCGGGTCGCCTGTGGCGTGCGACGCTGCGTTGGTACTGCCCGTACCGCGCGGCGACGCATTTTCTTGAGCTTTCAGCGCCATGTCACTTCTTGTCGCATCTTGACGCTTGCACCAATGTACGGAAATAGGGGATAAAAGGCAAGCGTGAAGCCGGGATGCGCTAACGAGCTGGGCGAGACGAAGCCACTCACTAGCCTATCTACGCGAAATCCACCGCCCGAGAAAGAACACACCAATGCCCGACCAAGTTGCCACACGATATACAACCCTTCCTGCGGAAGAGGTGCTGGTACGCGCCGTCCAATTCTTCACCAATGAGAGCTGGCGCGCACAATCGCAGACGAATAGAGTTGCCACGTTCGTCGGCGTTCCTAAGATCCCCGTGTTCAAACTTCTGGTGGCCATTGTACTCACGTTTTTTTTCGTCGTTCCAGGTTTGCTCTACTACGTTTTCGCAATCAGAAAAGTCCGCCGATTGCAGAATCTAGTGGTAACGACCACGCCGAAGGAAGTGGGATGCGAGGTCGTGGTTACTTACCCGGGATACGTGCAGGGATACGTTGACAGCTTTTTCGCTGCATTGCCGGGCAGTGTACCGCAGCAACGGATCGCTACGACTTGTGTTGGGTGCGGAAACGAAATCGCCCAGGGGATCAAGTTTTGCACGAGTTGTGGTTCGCCGGCCCTTTCCCCGGCTACGCCTTTACCGCCCGCCTGAGTGAGTCCCCCTTTGTGTGTCGCCGATGGAGAATCTGCCACGAGATTGGGTTAACTCCCTTCGGGCTCGCCGGTACCGTAGCACGAAGAACTGGAGAACTGCATTGGTTTTGTCTATTCTGTTGGGGTTCTGCGGTGCGGATCGATTCTACCTAGGTCGAATCGGCTTGGGCGTTTTGAAGCTCATTACCCTAGGCGGGTATTTCATCTGGTGGGTTATAGACGTGATGCTTCTGCTGAACGGCCGCATGAAAGACGATCTCGGCAGGCTTGTCCAGAAGAACGACTTTACTTAGTCCAGGAGGTCCGGGAATGTATTGCGTCGGCTGTGGAAACGAAATGCACGACAGAGTCAATTTCTGCACGATCTGCGGCACGGCAGCGCCGGCGCCCGCTGCTTCAAGTCCTCACCCGGCATCTATTCAAGCACTTCAGATAGAGGCTCCCCTATGGCTGTTCTGCGTCATTGGCGGACTAATCGGCGCCATGGCGGGATACTTAACCCGCCCCTCGGGCATGTTGGTCGGACAACTCCCATTCTTAACGGTCATTACTGGCGGAGCGATGCTGCAAGGATTCGATCAGATGTTCGTCCCTCTCGCGCGGCAGTCGTTCGACCAAATGCTGGCAGGAGCGGTTATCTGCGCGGTTCTGGGAGGTGTGGCTGGAGCGATGTTACGTCGAATCAAATCGAGCACGCCGGGAGGAAATGTATGAAGACAATCCTAGCGCTCCTTCTCACCATTGGGCTGCTATCGATCGCCGGTTGCACATCCTCTAAGGAGTTGAACGAGAGGACTGCGCGCACTCTCCTGAAGGAATGGTATGCGAAGGTGCACTATCCTATTCCCGTTTCGATCATTGCACCGCTTATGACCCGCGTGCCTGCGTCATACGGGAGCGTGATGGAATCCCTTCAAGCCAAGCAAGTAAAGGAGAACGTCGCGGTCTATATCGTCAAGCGCCTCACTGACGCGAAGCTGGTTACCGAACGCGTCGACACCGTCATGTATCCGAATATCCACGGGAGGTTCCGCTCGGACAATCGCTACGATTACGACGAATACGATCTCACGATGGTGGCGGATTCCAACCGTATCAGTGGGACCCGGTACCAGCAATGCCAGAATTGCGCGAATCAGCACCAATCAAAGGTGAATGGCATAGTAAACGAAAATGGCCTAGTGACACTGCCCAATGGGCGCTTCCGCTACAAAGAGGACGGCGCCGTCGCGTACCTTCTCGATACCGACCGGTTCAACGTAACCAATTACAAAGGCACCACGGCGGGGCCGCCCGTTGCCGTGAAGTGGTACAGCTATTCATTCAGCCCCGAGCTGCAGTCGCAAATTGAGAAAACGCAGGTCCCGACGTTCGGTTTTGGAAGCAACACGGAAGACACCCTGAACGGTGGAAGCTATCAGATCGGGCAAGTATCGGACCTTCAACTCGGGATGAGTCCGACGGTCGCGTCTGCGTCCTTCGCGTGGACTGTGGATCTAAATAAGATCGGCAAACTGTTTTTCGGGAGCGAGGTACCTGCGGGCAAAGGGCGAGTTACCTTTGTACGAAAGCCAGATGAGACGTGGGCCATAAAGGATTGGTGCGTCGCAAACTGCTGGTTTTGACTAACACCAGCGCGGACCAGATCACGTCCAGCCTACTCGACAATGCGCGCCGTCTTCACATAATCCAATTTTGGAAAATGCTCTTCGAGATACGGGTTCCCGATGTCCACAATCGCGGCCTGGTTCGGCCCCGCTCCGCTCGGTGGCCCATCGCCGTACTCCATGTAGACGCTTGCAATCTTGTCCATACCCAGGATCACTTCGCCAAACGGCGTGAAGCCCTGCGCATCTAAAGCCGCGCTGTTATCGCCCAGGTTGACGAACACCTGAGTGGTTCGCGAGTTCGGGCCCGCCATCGCGAAGACAACCGTTCCAGTTTTGTTGCTGACCTTCGGAGGATCGTCGCGAATGGCAATCTCGCGCCAGGTTTTGTTTTTATCCGGATCGCCGTTGATGCCCCACTGCACCACAAACCCAGGTAGACAACGGAAGAAACGATTGCCATCGTAAAAGTGCATCTTGGTCAATTCATAGAAGTGATCCGCCCCCAACGGCGACCAATCGCGATGCACCAGAATGACCACCGGGCCCTTGCTGGTTTGCATCTGCACCTTGTATTGCGCCGGCGCCTTCTCCATCTGGGTGCTCTTGTTGCCGCCGCACGACACCAGCAGCGCCGCCACCGAAACTAGAGCAATGCAATGTTTCATTTCGCATCCCTCCAGTTGGGGCCGCTGCCGACATCGACAACCAGGGGAACATTCAATTCGTACACTTTCTCCATTTGGGTCTTGACCAGATCCTTCAACCGTTCACTCTCCTCGGGCGGAGCTTCGAACACCAGCTCGTCATGCACCTGCAGCAGCATGCGCGCTTGCATCTTTCGTTCCTCCAGCAACCGCGCGATTTGAATCATCGCCAGCTTGATCAGGTCCGCCGCTGTGCCCTGCAGCGGCGTATTCACCGCCGTTCGCTCCGCAAACGATCGCGCCGCCGGGTTGCGGCTCTGCATGTCGGGAATCGGCCGCCGCCGGCCCAGCAGCGTCTTTGCCACGCCCGTCTTGCGCACTTCCGCAATTGTGCGGTCGATGAATTCGCGCACGCCCGCATACCGCTCGAAATAGCGTCGTATATATAGCTCCGCTTCCTTCCGATCGATGCACAACTGCTGCGCAAGCCCGAACGGAGTCTGCCCGTACACGATCCCGAAATTCACCGCTTTCGCCGATCTTCGCATCTCCGCCGAGACCATCAGCGGATTGATCTTGAATACTTCAGCCGCTGTGCGCGTGTGAATGTCCTCATTGTTGTTGAACGATTCCACCAGCACCGCATCCCCGGACATGTGCGCCAGCAGCCGCAGTTCAATCTGCGAGTAATCGGCCGTGACCAGGTCCCAGCCGGGCTCGGGCACGAAGGCGGCGCGAATCTCCCGGCCTTCTTCGGTGCGAATCGGGATATTTTGCAGGTTCGGATTCGACGAAGACAAGCGTCCCGTGGCCGCGCCGGTCTGATTGAAGGTCGTATGTACCCGCCCGGTTACCGGGCGAATCAATTGCGGCAGCGCGTCGATATATGTTCCCTTCAATTTCGTGAGCTGCCGGTAATCGAGTACCAGTTGCGCCACGGGATACGCGGGCGCCAGACTCTCCAGCACATCCGCGGCAGTTGAAATCACTTTCCCTTTTCCGTATTTCACAGGCGTAGGCAACGCCATTTCTTCGAACAGCACTTTGCCTAGCTGTTGCGGCGAGTTGATGTTGAAGGGATGGCCGGCCGCATCGTAAACCTTCTGGGCAATCCTCTCAATGCGTTCTGTCAAACGCGTCGAGAGTTCCGCCAGCACCTCCGTATCGATGCGAATGCCGGCCATCTCCATCTGTGCCAGCACCGGCGTCAGCGGCAGGTCGATCCCGCGGTAGACGCCATCAAGCTCCTGCTGCCCCACTTGCGGGCGAAGCATTTCGGCAACTGTCAACGTCGCTTCGGCCTGTTGCTCGGCAGCGGCATTGAGCTTGCGGTCCAGAAATCGCTCGGCAAGCGCCTCCGGCGAGCATCCGCCCGGATCGGCACTCAATAGAAACGCGTACAGCATCACATCTTCGTCGATGTGCGACGTCTTAATGCCGAGGCTCGCTAACCCGATCGCCAGTGCCTTCGCGTCATGCGCGATCTTCGTGACGGCATCAGATTCAAGTATTGGAAGCATCGCTTCAATCAGCGACAACGGAACCGCCCGCCCCTCGCCGAGCCGATAGGACAAACCTAAGAACGCATTCGTGAGATCGAGCGCTATCGCAATCGGCGCGCTCGCCGGACGTTTATCGAGCCATTCGGCCACGGCCTGAGCATCCGGCAGCGTTCCGTAATCTCGGGTCGCGCTGTCGTCCTCCGGAGGCAAATCTTTCAGCAAGCTGAAGAATTCCAACTCCTTGTAGAGCCCCTTCAGGGTCGAGTTGATGGGCGCCTGCGCGCGCAGGGCATCCAGGTTCCACTCAATCGGCACGTTTGTCTGAATGGTCGCCAATTGCTTGCTCAACCGGATCTGGTCGCGATTGTTGAGCAAGCTCTCGCGGTACATCTTGCGCTCTACTTCCGCCGCACGCTCGAGCGCCGCTTCTACCGAGCCAAACCGCGCTATCAAATCTCGCGCTCCCTTGTCGCCGATGCCTGGCGCACCTGGTATGTTGTCGATCGAATCGCCTTTCAACGCGAGCAGATCCGCAACCTGTGAAGGCTTCACGCCCATGAACTGTTCCACTTTCGCCGGATCGTACCACTCGTCGTCCTTCATCGGATTCAGCATGGAAATGCGGTCGTTCACCAACTGCAGCATGTCTTTATCGCTTGAGACAATCACCACTTCGCAGGCCTTCGAATGCTCGCGGCAGGCGATCGCACCGATTACGTCGTCGGCTTCATAGCCGGGAAACTCGAGGATCGGGATCTGCATCGCTTCGAGGATCCGGCGAATGTACGGAATCTGCTCCCCGAGATCGTGGGGCATCTCGGTGCGGTTCGCTTTATACTCCGCAAAGCTCTCGGAGCGGAACGTGGGCTCGCTGCTCTCAAAGACCGCCGCGATGTAATCCGGCTTGTAACTCGCCATCAGCTTTCGCAGCATATTGTGGAAGATGAAGATGGCTTCGGTCGAAAGACCTCCGGTTGTGCGCATGGGCGGAGCTCCGCTGCGCGCGCGGGCGTGATAGGCGCGAAAAATGAACCCAAAGGTATCGATGAGAAAAAGTCGCGGAACTGGCAATATCTTCAGGATAGGGGGTAGCAGAACATCGCTTTGAACTTCCGCTACCCTGTATTTCTTGATCTCACCGGCAAGAAGTGCCTGGTGATTGGCGAGCACCCCGAGTTGACTGCGAAGATTCAGGCGCTGCGTGACGCCGGCGCGCGCGTCGAATGGCGGCCGAGCGTTTTCGAGCCGGGAGATCTTTCAGACTGCTTCCTAGTGATCACAAGCCTTCCCGATAATGCAGAAATCTTTCGCCTTTGCGAAGAGCGCAAGATTTTGTGCAACGCCGTGGACGATCCGGACCATTGCCGGTTCAGCTTCGGAGCGGTGCATCGAGATGGCGACTTAGCGATTGCGATTTCTACCAACGGAGTTGCGCCAGGGCTCGCGGTGCGCTTACGCGAGAAGATTCAGCGCAGCTTTGGTCCGGAATACGGCGAGTTTCTCGCGCTTTTGAGAGAAGTCCGCGCCGAGATCGCGGTCCGCATTCCCGACTTCGCCGCACGGCGCGAACTGTGGTACCGAATTATCGATTCAGAGGCGCTTCAGCTCGTTCGCAGTGATCAATTAGAGGCCGCCCGCGCATTAATCCAGGGGCTCATCAGCAACACTTCGCGTTCTGATACTTCCGCTGAAGACGCCGATCGATGAACAGCTTCCACTCGGCTGCGGAATGCTCGCGCCCCGCGCGTTTCAGGTGCCGCTGGTAGCTGCTCTCGTCGGACAGCTCGCGTGCGAGCTCAACAATGTATCGCAGAAAAAGCCAGACCGTCCTCATACGCTCTCCACTTCGAGTTGCGATGTAATGAACGGCGCTTCCGAGCTAATCGCCGGTCGCGTGCCCCGCATCAAGCCAAACCAGACACGCAGTGAGTCAAGCACCACAATCGTAACCAGCAAAAGAAACGCTGCGCAGACTACCGCGTCCAATCGCTCATTGAAGATCACCGCCCGCGTTTCCGCAACTTTCGCAGCCGTGATTTTTCCTGCCGCGATTGTGTTTTCGAGTGCTGTGGCGTGCGCTAGGAATCCGATTCGCGGCTCCTGGGAAAAGATCTTTTCGACGCCGGCCGTGAAAGTGACAGTAACCAGCCATGCGAGCGGCGCAACCGTAATCCAGATGTAGCGCGCCCGATGCATCTTCAGGAGCACCGTTGTCGCCACGCAGAGCGCGATTGCGCTCAGCAACTGGTTTGAGATGCCAAACAACGGCCATAGGGAATTGATCCCGCCCAGCGGATCGATCACGCCTTGATACAGGAAATAACCCCACGCGGCCACCACCACCGCGCTGGCCCCGAACACGCCGGGCTTCCAGCCGATTCGGCCCCACGGCTTGTGAACATGCCCGAGCAAATCCTGCAGCATGAAGCGACCGACGCGCGTACCGGCATCGATGATGGTCAGGATGAAGAGCGCTTCGAACATGATGGCGAAGTGATACCAGAAGCTCAAGAGTCCATCGCCGATACCCGAAGACCTCAGCACGCCGCCGAAAATCTGCGCCATCCCTAGTGCTAGGGACGGTGCGCCCCCGGTTCTTCCAAACAGGGTCTTTTCACCGACGCTGTGGGCCAACTGCGCCATCGTTCCCGCCGTCACTGGAAAACCCCAACTGCTGATGGTTGTTGCGGCCGCTTGCGGCGTGGCGCCGACGACTCCCGGCGGCGAGTTCACAGCAAAAAACACCCCCGGCGCGAGCGACGCAGCCGCTACTAGCGCCATGATGGCAACGAAGCCCTCCAACAGCATGGCGCCATATCCGACTGGCCAAGCGTGCCACTCCTTGGCGATCATCTTCGGCGTCGTGCCTGACGAGATGAGAGCATGGAATCCTGAAATCGCACCGCATGCGATCGTGATGAAGCAGAACGGAAAGACCTTGCCTGCGAAAATCGGCCCTGTTCCGTTGGTAAATTGCGTCAGCGGAGGCAACGCCAACTGAGGATGCGTGAATAGAATCCCGATCGCCAGCGAAAATACTACGCCTAGCTTTACGAACGTGCTCAGGTAATCGCGCGGCGCAAGCAGCAGCCAGACCGGCAGGACGCTGGCCAAGAATCCATAAACGATGATGGCCATCGCGAGCGCCACGCCGCCCCAAGTGAACCATGCCGCCCAGGCCGGAGCCGCCGCGACTGCTTTGCCTGCATAGATGCTGGCCAGCACGAGCACGAACCCGAGCGCCGAACACTCCAGCACTTTCCCCGGCCTCACGTAGCGCAGATATAGACCCATGAACAGCGCAATGGGCATCGTCATCGCGATCGTGAACGTCCCCCATGGACTGCCCTTCAGAGCGTTCACCACCACCAATCCCACCACCGCCAGCAGCACAACCATGATCAGCAGTACGGTCACCAGCGATACGAGCCCGCCCACTTTGCCGATCTCCTCGCGCGCCATCTGGCCCAGTGTTTTGCCATCGCGCCGCATGGAGCAGAACAAGATCACAAAGTCCTGCACTGCCCCGCCCAGTACGGCGCCGAACAGAATCCATAGCGCGCCCGGCAGATAGCCGAACTGCGCGGCTAGCGTTGGCCCGACCAGCGGCCCCGGCCCGGCAATCGCAGCAAAATGGTGGCCCAGCAGAATCCACTTGTTGGTTGGTTCGAAATCGTGGCCGTCGCGGAAGCGTTCCGCGGGCGTAGCGCGCCGGTCGTCCAGCGCCATCACTTTGGCGGCGATAAATTTCGCGTAAAAACGGAAGCCGATCAGGAAAAGCGAGGCCGCTGCGGCCACCAGCCACAAGCTGTTCACGGGCTCGCCGCGTTTGGCCGCGACAACGCCGACGCAGATTGCCGCGAACACGGAAATCAGCGCCCAAATGACGGTGTACAGACGCCGGCGCATCAGAGACTTAAATTCGGGCGAGCGCGGATAGAAGCACCGCCAACAGCCACACGCCGAGTGCGCCGATGCCCAACGTCACTATGGCTTTGCTCATGGTCGATTCTGCGCGATCTTCCAGGCGGATGCCCACCACAGGCGCGGGTCCGGAGGCGCGAGCTGTTGTCTTCAAGGCGACTTCGGCTTTCCTGGTTGTGTTCGGCATCTCAATCACGCGCCTGACCCGCGCTTCGAGAGCTCCCGAGCGAAACTCCAGTTCTTTCTTCAGTTCCACGACCAGGAGGCCGGCGCTGCTCCCCGAAACGCCGCCCACGTATTGGCGCGGAATCCAGATTTCGTAGCCGGTCCTTGCATTCACCACCTGAACCTCAGACCATGAACCTGTTCCTAGCAGCCATTCGTTCGGATCGGCATTCTTGACCGGAGGGTAGAACGCGAATCGGCGCCGTCCTACATAGTCGAGCGGCGAGGGCACCAGCGGCGCTGACATTCGCTCTCAGTGTACTCCGAACCGGGCCGGGGCTACCAACTAAGCGGCAGTGCAACCCGGAACCTCGCCCGGTTAATTCAAACTATCGTCCCCGCGCCGCTTGCTTCGCGGTGTCAATCGGCGTGGGAGGAGGCGCTGCGGTCTCGGGCCCGGAGGATTTCGTTAAGCCGAGCGTCTTGCGAAGCTCAGAGTCGACGTTCGTGCGGATATCGGGATTGTCTTTCAAAAACTGACGTGCATTTTCGCGGCCTTGGCCGATACGCTCGCCCTTGTAGCTGTACCAGGAACCGCTCTTCTCGATGATGTTGTTCGCGGCGCCGAGATCCAGCAAGTCGCCTTCGCGCGAGATGCCTTCGCCATAGATGATGTCGAATTCGGCCTCGCGGAACGGCGGGGCCACCTTGTTCTTCACCACCTTCACCTTGGTCCGGTTGCCGGTGACCGTTTCGCCATCCTTGATGGACGCCACGCGCCTTATGTCCACGCGAATCGACGAGTAAAACTTCAGCGCGCGTCCGCCGGTGGTGGTCTCGGGATTCCCGAACATCACGCCGATTTTTTCGCGGATCTGATTGATGAAGATAAGGCAGGTATTCGATTTCGCCACAATCCCGGTGAGTTTGCGCATCGCCTGGGACATCAGGCGCGCGTGCACTCCCATGTGCGAATCACCCATCTCACCATCGAGCTCCGCTTTTGGAACCAGGGCCGCTACCGAATCCACTACCAGCGCATCGATTGAGCCGGAACTGATGAGCGCACTGGTGATCTCCAGCGCCTGCTCGGCGAAATCGGGCTGCGATACCAGCAGATTGTCCACGTCCACGCCGAGCTGCTTTGCATAGACGGGATCCAGCGCATGCTCGACATCGATAAATGCCGCCATGCCGCCTTGTTTCTGCGCTTCGGCAATCACCTGCAGCGCGATGGTCGTCTTGCCCGAGGATTCAGGGCCGAAGATTTCGCAGATCCTGCCGCGCGGAAAACCGCCCACACCCAGTGCGTAGTCTACCGAGATGGATCCCGTGGAAATCGCGGAAACCGGAACAATGGCTTCCTTACCTCCCAGGCGTAGAATCGATCCCTTCCCGAACTGCTTTTCAATCTGGCCGAGCGTCAGGGCCAACGTGCGCGCGCGTTCTTTTTCGTCCATGAATTCCTTCCTGCCCGGGGGAGTTAACTTAAAGTATATCGCTAAACAAAAGCTAGCGAACTTGTTTTAAGACGATCTTCTAAGAAGACAACGCTGCTTTGCGCGCATAGTAGCCCCTGCGCGCCCTGACGATCAGGTCTTTGCGTCCCTTCACCCGGATCTCTACCGAATGATATTGTCCGTCGGTCTTCAACGGGTCGGGGCGATAGAACAGATTGTACTGGTGCCGCAACTCGTTCGCAATGTTTTCAAACGATTGGTTCAGATCCTTGGCCTGGAACGGGAAGAACGCGACGCCGCCTGTCTGTTCGGCAAAGTAACGCATCACCTTGTCGCCGTCGGTCTCGATATGTGTGATGTTGGTCGAAATCGTATATATAACGGTGTCGGCGCGTTGCGCCATCTCGAGCGCCTGGTCGCGGCTGTAGCGGCTCTCGTTGTCATCGCCATCGCTCAGCACTACCATGGCTCGCCGGAATTTGTACATCGGCTGGTCGCGCATCAGCTTCTCTTTGCACGCCAGGTACATGGCGTCGTAAAGAGCCGTTCCGCCGCCCGGCCGCAGATCTCGAATGCCGTTCTCCAATTTATTGGTGTCGTTCGTCAGGTCCGTTATTACCTCGGCAGAGGTATCGAAGCTCACCAGCGTGGCCTTGTCCTGGGTACGCATCACGCTGTTGATGAAATTGGTCGCAGCCTCCTGCTGGAACCGGAACCGGTCGCGAATGCTGTTGCTGGTGTCGATCAGTATCGCGAGCCGCAAGGGCAGGTCGGTTTCGGAGGTGAACTCCATGATGCGCTGCGGCTTCTTGCTCTCGAAAACCTGGAAGTCGCTCTTGGTCAGATCTGTGACGAAGCGGCCTTTTTTGTCGGTCACGGTGAACAGCATGTTCACCCGCGTGACTTCGGCCACGATGGGCGCCGATTCGGAGCCCTCAACGGGTGGGCTCTGCTGGGCGTGAAGAGCAAAAGACACGGCCGCGATGCCGGCCAGGGCCCCGAAACAAAAAACTGCTGACTTCATTGGAGACTGACTTTATTCTATCCGTGTTTGGTTGGGAGCGCTTCTATAAATGCGGCAAGCTCCGCAGGCAACGGGCTTTCGACCGCGATCCATTCGCCGGTTGAAGGGGAGCGAAATCGCAGCCGGTGCGCATGCAGGAAGAAGCGGTTCAAGACCGGCAACTCCGGAATCGCGGCGGGCGCTCCGTAGAGACGATCGCCTACGACCGGGTGCCCAATGCTCGCAAGATGTACCCGGATTTGATGCGTTCGCCCGGTGGCGATGCGGACTTCCAGGTAGCTGAACTTATTAAGCTGCTCGAGCACGCGGTATTCAGTCAAGGCGGCGCGTCCGGTAGCGAGCCGCGCGGTCATGCGAGTGCGGTGCACAGGATCGCGCGAGATAGGAGTGGCGATACGGCCTTGCGGCTGTTTCATGCGGCCGTGCACCAGCGCGAGATAAGTTTTCTCGACCACCCGGCCATGGAACTGCGCCGCTAAAGACTGATGCGCCTGATCGGTTCGGGCGACGACAAGTACGCCGCTGGTATCGCGGTCCAGGCGGTGGACGATGCCTGGCCGCAGATCCCCGTTCACTGCTGACAAAGTGCCGAAGTGATGTAGCAGCGCGTTGACCAGTGTGCCGCGGCCGTGCCCCGCGCCGGCATGCACCACCATGCCGGCAGCCTTGTTGACCACGATCACGTCGGCATCTTCATACAGAATCTTGACCGGCAAGTCTTCCGGTTCGGCCTTGAGCGGAGGCAGTTCGGCCAGCGTCACTGAGATGCGCTCTCCGCCGCGCAATACATAAGATGCTCGCGTGGTCTGGCCGTCCACCAGAATCTGCTCGCTTTTAATCCAAGCCTGCAGGCGAGAGCGGCTGAATTCGGGCAGTGCTTCGTGCAGAAACATGTCGAGGCGTTTACCGGCATCCTCAGCGCCCGCTATGAGGATCACATCCTCATATTAGAGACGCCGAGTAGTCGGCGTGACCATTTTTGTAGCGCATCTCACCGGCATCGACTGGAAACGGCAACGTGTTCTCTTTCGGCGGAAGCGGGCAAGTCGCATAGGGAGTGAACGTGCACGGCGGATTGTACGAGTGGTTGAAATCCAGGTCCACTTTGCCATGTACTGGCAGCGGCGTGTTCAGCATCCGTCCGGCTTGGTAGGTGTTCGTCTTGTTGGTCGGGTCTTTGAAGAGGAAGAAGAGCGTGTTGCCTTCATAGATGGGCCGTAAGTGGTACTTCTCGCCTTTGTAGGTGAACTCGACTATTCCGGGACTGTCTTCGAGATCTCTTTGCCCGAGGATGTTGAGGATGGGAATCTTCTTCGGATCAGGAATCAGGTTGGCCTGAAAATGAAGCTCGGGATTGACGGGGAAATACTTCATGCCTTCGAAGCTCTTAAGCACCGGGCTGGCGCTATCTTTGACGCGAATCCCTAGCCGATCGCCTCGCTTGATTACAAAGAATGAGATGGGGCCGGAATGGATGACATCCGGTTTCTCGTCATCGTATGAGAGGGGCTGCGAGGAGCCGTCTGGCTTGATGAACGTGACCTTGTCGCCCTGGAGCCGCAGCCGGCCGAGATGCGCGGGTGCATCTTTGGGCAGGACGAAATCGTTTGAATCGGCCGATCCAACGGTGTTGTCGCCGGGTTTCAGCCAGAAGAGACCAACCAACGTTAGCCAGCCGTTTGGAGAACGCAACGCGGCGTCGCGCTGTTGCTGCCAGGCGCGAATGGAATCGGTATAACTGCCGGCCACCGTACTTCCGGCCAAAATTAAAAGCCCAATTGCAGCACGCAACATACCTTATTCTCGCAATTCAACGATAGTGGCGCCGGTGCCGCCTTCGGCTTGCGGAGCGGGATAAAAGCGGCTGACGTGCGGATTGTGCGCCAGAAAATCGCCGACGGCTCGCTTCAAAACGCCCATGCCGTGGCCGTGAATAATGCGCACGCGATTGACGGAGGCGAGAGCGGCCGAATCGAGAAACTTGTCCACTTGCTCAAGCGCTTCCTCGGCGCGCTGTCCGATTAGATTGAGCTCGCGGTAGGACAGATCGAAGCGCGGCCCGGTTTCCACTCGCACATTTTTCGGCAGCTTAGAGGTTTCGGGAGCTTGCAATACCACTTCCGCAATGTCCTCACGCGGCACTTGCATCTTCAAGAAGCCGGCTTCGACTTCGATCATTCCATTCTTCAACAGGCGGCGGACCGTTGCGACTTCGCGAACATCTTTCAAGCGGACGCGCGTGCCTTCTTCAATGGCGGCCTGAGCGGGCGCATTGGTGGTTGCGGTGGATGGCAGCGCCATGGCTTCGGCGGCTTCTTCGCGGAATTCGCGCTTCGTTTTTGCGATGAGGCGCTGGGACTGTTCGGCGGCCTTGCGTTGCTCGGTGACTTCGGCAACGCGGTCCATGGTGATTTGCGCACGGGCCTCAAAATCGGCAATGATGGATTCCGCTTTCTTCTCCCATTCACGCTGGCGCTGCTGCTCACGGCGAAGCGCTTCGCGTTCGATATCGGCCTCGCGCCTGGCGAGCGCTTGGGCCGTTTCCTCAAGCTCTGCTTGGCGGCGCGCGTTCTCTTCCACTTGCCGGTGAAGCTCGGCCAGAAGTTCTTGAAAGTCAGCTTGCAGGCGCGGCAGCACAGCTCGCGCATGTGCGAGGATCGCTTGCGGCATTTCGAGGCGCGTGGCGATATCGAGCCCAGCCGATTTGCCTGGGACTCCGAGCCGCAGCTCATAAGTAGGCTCGAGAGTCGCCTCGTTGAATCCCATGGAGCCGTTGAGAACGCCAGGAGTTCGCGCGCCATAGAGCTTCAAGGGAAGCAGATGCGTGGACGCGAGACAGAATGCGCTGGATTGGCGGAATTCGTCCAGAATGGCCACGCCGAGCGCGCCGCCTTCTTCCGGATCGGTTGCGCGGCCGAGTTCATCGAGCAGCACCAGGCTATCGGGCGTGACGCGTTCGAGCATTTGCTTGACGTGCAGCAGATGGCCGGAGAAACTGCTGAGGCTTTCGGCGATGGATTGCGTGTCGCCGATATCGGCCAGCACATCGTCAAGCAGCGGGAATTCGGCTTCGGCGCAAGGCACGGGAAGTGCGGCATGAGCCATCAGAGCGAGAAGCCCGGTCGTCTTCAGCGTCACTGTTTTGCCGCCGGTATTGGGACCGCTGATCAGCAGACAGCGCCGGTTTTCATCCAGTTCGAAGCTTATGGGAACGATCGGCTTGCGCTGTTTCCGCAGCACAGTTTCAAGCAGCGGATGGCGGGCTTCGCGCAGGACCAGGCGTCGGGGATGCTCGCTGAAGCGCGGAATGGTGGAGTTGTAATCTCTTGCGAAGGCGGCTTTGGCGAAAATGCAATCGAACTCGGCTAGCGCGGCAGCGGTGGCTGCGATTTCCTCGCTATGCTCGCGCAGCGCGTTGGTAATTTCAGCCAGGATGCGCTCAATCTCGCGCAGCTCGTCTTCGCGCAGGCGCACGAGCTGGTTGTTCAAGCCGATGGTTTCGAGCGGTTCGACAAACAGCGTACGGCCGGTGCCGCTCGAGCCGTGAATGACGCCGTCTACACGGCCCTTTTGGCCGGCAACGATCGGTACTACGTAGCGATCTTCGCGTATGGTGACGAAGTCTTCCTGCAGCGTGCCGTCACTGCGGTGCGCGCGCAGAAAACGCTCGAGCGATTCCTGGATGTGCTTCTGCTGGCGATCGATGTCGCGACGAATACGGCCCAGGGCAACGCTTGCTTCGTCCGAGAGGCTGCCGTCGGGGAGAAATGCCTTTTGATAACGGCGTGTGAGATCGCGTAGATCAACCAGTTCGGTAGCACGCCGCGCCAACCGTTGATAGCGGTCCCGAACGGAGAGCAGGATGCCTGAGTATTCGCCCGCAATCGTGAGGGTTTGGAACAGATCCAAGATTTCGCGACCGTCGAGCGAGGCTCCTTCCACGCGCAGCGTGCGCAGAGAATGTTCAATTTCCGGAAGCTGATCGAAGCGCAGGCGGATGGCGGCGCCTCTCGTGGTTTCCTGGGCGCCCGCGAGTTCGCGCAGGTAGGCGATGGCTTCTCCGGCATCGGCAAGATCGGCTTCGATCGCGAAACGATCATGCTTCGGCACGAGTGCGTCGATCAGCGCACGCCCAGCGCTCGAGCCGGCATAGCTCGCCAGCAGTTCCTTGAGTTCGTCGAATTGAAGGAGGGCGGTACTGCTGAACGGCATCAGGGTCGCGTGACCAACGGATGTGTGACTGGGTGCGTAAAACAGGCGTGGATGACCTGGCGCGTTCCGTCGGTTATGAGCAGGGCCGAGAGTTCCTCGATTGCGAACCACTCGACTCGAGCCGAGTCGTCGCCCGGGCGCGGCTGGCCGCCCGTGACCGTGCAATAGAAATCGACCAGCACGTAGTGATATTCGCATGCGCCGGTGGCATCGGGCATGATGCGTTCGAACACAGTAGCGATTGAATCGGCGGTGACGTGCAATCCGGTTTCTTCCCACACCTCGCGAACCAGCGCGTCCTCCAGGCGCTCGCCGGTTTCGACCACACCACCCGGCAGGGACCAGTAGCCCGCAAGCGGCTCTTTACCGCGCTCGACCAGCAGCACGCGTTCTTGGCTGAGAATTATCGCGCCTACGCCAAGCACTGGACGTGCCGGATAGCGCCGGCCGTTATTCGAGTTCACATCCTATTAGATGCGAGCTCAGACAGGAGCGCACAGGCCGTTTGGTGGCCGTTGTGCGCGGTCTAACCGACCGCCGCCAAGACTTCTTCGGCGTGCCCCTCAACCTTGACCTTCGGGAAGATTTTCTTGATCTTGCCGTCAGCTCCGATGACAAAGGTAGTGCGCTCGATCCCCATGTACTTCTTGCCATACATGCTCTTTTCCTTCCACACACCGTACGCCTCGGCAGCTTGGTGGCCGATGTCGGCCAAAAGTATGAACGGCAGATCGAACTTGTCCTTGAATTTGGCTTGCGCCTTAGATGGGTCCGGCGAGACGCCGACGATCACGGTGTTGGCCTTGGTGAACTTCTGTGAGGAGTCTCGGAAATCGCAGGCCTCTTTGGTGCAGCCGGGGGTATCGGCCTTGGGATAGAAATACAGGACGACGTTCTTCCCCTTCAGCTTCGAGAGCTGGAAGTGTTCGCCAGAATCCGTATCGAGCGAGATTTCGGGGGCTTGGTCGCCTTCTTGGGGGTGGGGCATACGGGGAAGAGATGACAAGCGGGGCAGGAGGGCTACAAATTACCAAACGAACTGAGTTGAGCGAATAATCAACAAAAATAGTTGACAAGCAAGCACGCATATTTTATGATTAGGTTGTAGATAGGAGGACAACGATATATGCCAATGATTCGATACAATCCCTTCGGAACTGAAGCCGAGGACTTTCCCACCGGACTTCGCCTATTCCAGGATTCTTTGTCGCGGCTGTTCAGCGAGCCGGCTTCCCGTCCCTGGGCACCTGCGGTAGACATCTATGAGACCGAGAACGAGCTGGTGTTGAAGGCGGACGTGCCGGAGATCGACCCCAAGAACGTGGGAATTCAGATTGAGAATGGGACGCTTACCCTTAAGGGCGAGCGCAAGTTCGAAGAGCAGAAGAACGGCAAGGGCTTCCACCGGATCGAGCGCAGCTACGGATCGTTTGTGCGAGCGTTCAGCTTGCCCGAGACCGTGGAAACCGACAAGGTGAAGGCAGACTATAAGAACGGCGTGTTGACGATCACGCTTCCCAAGAAGGAAGTCGCCAAGCCAAAGACGGTAAACGTCGAAATCAGCAACAACTAAGAAAAAGATCTGCTGTGCATTGGCGCTCCGGCGGGAGCGCGTAGGCGCGGAACTGGTCCGTACTAAACGGACTACTCCGCGCCTTTTCTGTTTTGAAAGAGCCGCTTTCTGCAACTAATACCAGGGGAGGGCCTTTTCTCTGCATCGCAGGTTGCGCGCACTGACCGTTACCTTCCTTGCCTTAACGTTTGCGGGCACCTCCAGCGCTTATTCGGTTCTGTCGCACGAAGCTCTGGTAGACGCGCTTTGGGACGTCAAGTTGAAGCCGGCTTTGCTTTCCCGGTATCCGAATGCTACTCCCGTGCAATTAAAGGAGGCGCATGGGTACGCTTACGGCGGGGCCATCATTCAGGATTTGGGCTACTATCCGCACGGCAGTAAGCAGTTCAGCGACCTGACGCATTATGTACGGACGGGCGATTTTATCGCCGCGCTCATCCGTGAATCGCGCAGCCTGAACGATCTGGCGTTTGCGCTGGGCGCGCTCTCGCACTATGTGTCGGATGTGGACGGGCACCGGCTGGCGACCAATGTCGGCGAACCCGTTCTTTATCCGCGGCTGCAACGCAAATATGGCGACTTCATAACCTACGAAGACAATCCAGCAGGGCACCTGAAGACCGAGTTCGGGTTCGATGTTCTAGAGGTCGCAAAGGGCAACTTTGCACCGCAAGCCTATCACGACTTTATCGGCTTCTACGTGGCCGAGCCGCTGGTCCAGAGAGCTTTTCGCGACACCTATGGCCTGGACGTCCAGGACCTTTTTGAGGATTTCCATAAAGCGACTGAATCTTTTCGGCGCGCGGTGAGCAAAACGATTCCGATGGCGACTCGGGTCGCCTGGGCAGCGCGGCGGGATGAGATTGAGCACTCGCACCCCGGCATAACGAGAGCCCGCTACATTTACATCATGAGCCGCTCGAGTTATGAGAAGAACTGGGGCAAGCAGTATGATCGGCCGACGCTCGGGGACCGCATGCTCGCGGTCCTTGTTAAGCTGTTGCCGCCCATCGGTCCGCTGCGCGCAGTGAAGCTGAAGATGCCAACCCCGGCGGTGGAGAAGCTGTTCATGGAAAGCTTCGACAGATCGGCTAAGCAGTTCAGCGCGAAAATCGATGAGGCGATGGACGGCAATTTGCGTCTGGAAAATAAGAACTACGATGTCGGTGTCATCACGCCCGCCGGCGCCTACAGGCTGGACGATAACGTTCAAGCGTATTGGCTGGGATTGCTCGCCGGGAAGGGATTTGCGACCGTCACGCCCGCTATCAGGAGTGAATTACTGAATTACTACAGCGATCTGAATGCGCCGATCGCTACCAAGAAAGACAAAAACAAGTGGCGGCACTTGGTGGCGGAACTACAGGAGCTCAGGACTGCGCCACAGGCCGTTGCCGCGGCGGCGGGCGAACCGTAGGCATGACTCGAATCAGCCGTGCTGCGGCGCTCGCGCTGATAGCGATTTTGCAGACGCACCCTGTGCACGCCTATTCCGTGCTGTCGCACGAGGCGATGATCGACGCGCTTTGGGACACCGGATTGCGTGCGGCTCTGCTCGCACGTTTTCCACAGGCGACTCCGGAGCAATTGAAAGAGGCTCACTCATATGCCTATGGCGGGGCCGTGATTCAGGACATGGGCTACTATCCGCACGGCAACGGCTATTTCAGCGATTTGACGCACTATGCTCGATCAGGCGACTTCATCGAAGCGCTGCTCTCCGATTCCCAGACGCTGGACGAATATGCGTTCGCGCTGGGAGCACTATCTCATTACGCAGCAGACAACGATGGGCACCGGTTAGGGACCAACCGGGGGGAACCGATGGTGTACCGGAATCTGCAGCGCAAGTTCGGGGACGTGGTGACCTATGAGGACAATCCCACCGATCATCTGCGCACCGAGTATGCATTTGACGTGGAACAGGTTGCCAAAGGCAATTACGCTTCGCAGGCGTATCACGATTTCATCGGCTTTAATGTAGCCGCGCCGCTGCTGCAGCGGGCTTTTCGGGAGACGTACGGGTTCGAGTTGAATCAGATGCTGGACGATTTCGATCAAGCGATCGGCTCCTACCGGCACGCGTTGAGCACGCTGATTCCGCTTTTCACGAGGGTTGCATGGGCAGATCATCAAGCCGAGATCCGGCGCGCCAGGCCGAGCATGACGAAAAGAAAATTCTTGTACGCGATGAGCCGGTCGAGCTACGAACGCGAGTGGGGAAAGAAATACGATCATCCAACGCTGGCCGATCGCATCTTGGCGTTGATTGTGAAGATCTTGCCACCCATTGGACGGGTGAGCGTCCTGAAGTTCAAAACGCTTAGTCCGCCCGTGGAGCAACTGTTTATGAGGAGCTTCGATGTGGCGAGTTCCGAGTACCGTACTCAAATTGGAGATGAACGGCGGCGGGGATTGCGGCTTGTGAATACGAATTTCGACGTCGGGGTGGTGACGAAACCGGGCCAGTATCGACTGCAGGACGAGACGTACGCGTATTGGTTGGATCAACTGGCGCTGAGCAATTTCGCGGGCCTGACGCCCGCGGTTTCAAAAGACATCGTCGCGTTCTACGGTGACTTGAGAGCGCCCATCTCAACCAAGAAACACCCAAAGCAATGGCAGCAGGTGCTCACGGAACTGGACCAATTGAAGCGCCGGTCAAGAGGTGGTGAGGGTCGGGGCGATTGAATTAGAATCGGGGAAAAGGCCTCGCTTATAAGCCATTTTGGAGATAAAAGCCATGTCACAGATTTTGGAAGAAGTACTGAACGCAAATCTGACCTATGCAGAGACATTTGGGCAGAAATCGAAGCTGACGGGGCCGCCTGCGCGGCGGTTTGCAATTTTGACATGCATGGACGCGCGGCTGGATCCGGCCAAATTCGCAGGATTGGCGGAGGGCGATGCGCACGTGATCCGCAATGCAGGCGGACGGGCAAGCGACGACGCGATTCGTTCGCTGGTCATCTCCTATAAGCTGCTGGGCACGAAGGAGTGGTTCGTGATACACCACACCGATTGCGGAATGCTGACGTTCACCAACGACATCATGCACGATCTCTTATCCAAGAGCCTGGAGACGGCGATCGTAGAGGATGGACAATGGAAAGATATTGGAACCGGCGGCGGATCTCCGGCCGGTCAGCACATAGATTGGCTGACGATTCAGGATCTGCAAAGAAGTGTTTTATCGGATGTAACTAGAATCCGCACTCATCCGTTAGTGCCGGCCAGCATTCCAATTTACGGCTATATCTATGATGTAAGTACTGGAAAACTGATTGAAGTGCCGGAAGCGACGCGGGCTGGGGAGGCAGGAGCGCAAGCACGCGCGGCGAAAAACTGACCATTACTGCACAGTTTGAAACGGCGTCTCTTCACGCTGGTATGGAGTGAGGCGCGGAGGCGTAACGTCCGGTTCGAGTAGCCACGCAGAACGGCCGGGATAGTAGCGCAATAATTTTTCGTTTTTCTCAGTGCCGAGGTCGTGAGCCCAGACAGTTCGCGCGCTATCTATATCGGCAGCATTGTGAACCCATTCCTGGAACATGTGCTGTCGGCCGTAGCGGATGAAGACGAGCTGCTTGCCAGGCAGCCGTGCAAGCTGGTCATTGATCTGTATTCTGCCCTGCGGGTCGCCGTAGTTGATGAAATCCCAGGCTTCGTAGCGGCCCCAGGCCGCGACGGCCGCCTGGTTGCCAAAAGCATGCAAGCCGTACCAGAAGAGAAACTGTGCAGCGCAGAGACAAAAGACGATCGTTCCTAGCTCGAATCTGAGGCGGTTCAGCCGTTCAAGGCCGACGACGCTGACAAGGATGAAAAGGCAAGTAACAGCCGCGATGTAATGTGGATAGAAATACGGGTAGAAGTTAGTGCCGAATGCGAAGAGAAGTAACGTTATAGCGACCAAAGCGAAGCGCCATACTCTGAGTGTCGTCATAAAAGCTAGCAGCGGCAGATACAGCGGAGCTAGAAAGAAGAAACGATAGAAACGGATACGGAAGAATAAGCGATCAAAGTAAGTTGAGACGGTATCGTTTGTATCGCCGTGAATAGCCTTCTCGGCTTTGTAATCGAGCTCCTGTTCAGAATTCAGCGGCCGATGAGGGACCGGGTTTTGTTGAAACGTAAAGGTGGCGGGGATTCCGTACTGGTAGCGATAGAGCATGTAAGGCAGCGTTGTCCAGCGATGAGTAACTGCTTTATTTTGTGCGAGTACTATTCCCCCGGCGGCGCACAGAATCGCCGCACTGAGGGCGAGTGGCTTAAGCGCGCCGCGGTCGCGAAGTAGCGCTGGGATGAGAAACAGTAGCACAGCAGCAAGCAAAAGCAGGAATTCGAAGGGACGCGTGAGCAATTGGAGGGCAAGGCCAAGACCCAGGAGTACGGCAGCCAGCTTCCGGCGATGCTCAAGCAGGCGCGGCAGGGCTCCGAAAACCAGGCAGCCCGCGGAGGCGGAGACTGCCCCGCCCCAGTAGCAGTTCATCCAATAAGAGAGCGGACCGAGTTCCATCACGGCGAGAAGGGCGCCGATGAGCGCCCAGCCGGGAGTTGTCCAGGCGCGGAGCATCCAGTAACAAAGCGAGCAGAGAGCGCCGATGGAAAGAAGAACTCCGGCCCAAGGATGGCCGAAGAGTATCCAGCCCAGCGCGAGAAACAGGCCTTGGCCGAGCGGAAACATGGCGCTGTAAGTCGGCTGCTGGATGACAAAGAGTTGTTCGAAGAAGGCAGGCAATACGTGCGGAGGATTGGCGAATCGGAAGTGACGGAGCGTGTCGGCGAGCAGGATATAGCCGAAATCGTCGGAGCCGCTGGGGACGGGAGCGGGGCTGTGAGGCAGCAGCGCGAGACGAAGCGCGATAGGAAGTGCAAAGAGCAGGAGCATGCACCAGCCAGTGCGGTTTGCGAAATTGAGGATACGCGAGCCGAGCGATGAACTGGCAAAAAGAAGCGCCGCGAGAAGGACTAGGAGGGCGAGCTCGATCCAGTCGAGCGGGCCGAAGCCGAGAGGATCATCGGGGGAAAGAAAGGCGCGGGGATGAAACGGCGCGGATGCAAGGAAAGCGAGCATCGTTCGCGATGGTAGCGCGATAATTGCTCCATGGCTATAGTTCCGGCGGGCCTTGTCCGACAGAAAGAACTTGCGAAGAGCGTCGACAGGGCAATCGCCCGGCTCGGTAACCGAATCGTTCACCTGAGCTATAGCTTGGGCGAGGACTGGACCGGCGAACCTTCGGTCTTTTTTCGTGTTGTTATTCCAGATGCAGCCGCGCAAGAAGACAAGCTTGTAGATGTCACGAACGGCATTCGTTCCGTCGTTGACGACATCGTTCGTCCATTTGAAAACTGGGGTTTGCTGTCATATTTCAGCTTCCGAAGCAAATCCGAGCAGAACAGTCGAAACGATCCGGAGTGGGCCTGAACGTGGCGTACCACGAAGACCTTCTCCAACAGGCGCTGCAACTCATACACAACGAACCACGAAAACCGAAGCAGGCGAGCTTGCGCCGCGCGGTTTCCACCGCTTACTACGCACTCTTTCATATGTTGATCAGCGAGTCCGTCGCGAATTGGAGAATAACGAATCTTAGATCGGAACTCGCGCGCGCCTTCGATCACGGGACGATGAAGGCGGCTTCCGACCGTCTTTTGCAATTGCATTTCGTCGGTGAGAGACCGACGGTCGTCTCGGCCCTGAGATTTGTGGCCAAGACATTCGGCGAGCTGCAGCAAAACCGGCATAAAGCCGATTACGATAATGCGAAGTTCTGGATGAAAACGGAAGCTCTCGAGCTGGTCAGATCAGCGGAGCGCGCTTTTGGCGAATGGCGATCGATTCGCGATGAGCAGATTGCACAGCATTACTTGATTTCGTTGCTAGTAAAGAGAAGGAACTGAGACATCCTCTGCCTATTTCGGTCTCTCCAGCCACTTCACGCGCTGCGGCTCGGATTGTTCGCAACGCATGGTATCCGTCACGCCTGACGCGATATCGGCGCAGGCATTTTCAGTAGCGGAGCGCAACGCGGCTTGCTCACTCTTGGCTGAAACAGTCTTGCAGGCGGTGTGGCCCTGGTACGCCATGCAGGCTTCGACGCGGTAGCGCGGGCCGTGCAACGTCGAGTACGCCACCAGCGCAAGAAAGGCGACAACGAAAATAGCGATGATGACGCCGATCCTGTTCAAACTAGCCCTCGCTGAAGAAGTTGCCCATCTCGCGGAATTTCGCGTATCGCTGTTCGATGATTCGGTCCGGCAACACTCCGTCCAGATCGCCGAGTGCGGTCCCGAGCGTAAGCCGAAGAGACGAGATCGCCGCATCCGGATCGAGATGGGCTCCGCCGGGGGGCTCGGGCACGACGCCGTCAATCAATTTCATCTGCAGCAGATCGGTCGAGGTCATGCGCAAAGCGGCGGCGGCCAACGGCGCTTTGCCGGAATCGCGCCAGATGATGGCCGCGCAGCTTTCCGGCGCAATTACGCTATAGTAAGCGTTCTCGAGCATATACACCCGGTTGGCGACGCCCAGCGCCAACGCGCCTCCGCTGCCACCTTCGCCGATGATCACTGCAATGACAGGAGCGGCGAGGCGCGACATCTCCCGGAGATTGTACGCGATTGCTTCCGCCTGTCCGCGCTCTTCGGCGTCGATGCCGGGGTAGGCGCCCGGCGTATCGATGAGCGTGATAATGGGCCGGCGAAACTTCGAGGCGAGTTGCATCAGCCGCAGCGCCTTGCGGTAGCCCTCAGGCTTGGGCATGCCGAAGTTACGCAGCAATTTCTCTTTCGTGTCACGGCCTTTTTGCTGTCCGATGATCATCACGGGTCGGCCTTCGAAGAAGCCCATTCCGGCAACGATCGACTTGTCGTCGCCGAAGAAACGGTCACCGTGCAGCTCTTGAAAGCCGGTGATAAGGCCTTCAATGTAGTCGCGCGAGTGAGGGCGCTTGGGGTGACGCGCCAATTGCACGCGCTGCCAACTGGGGTTGGTGAGCGGCTGTTCCGCTGGTCCGTTGGTTTCCGCCGGGATATCTTGGGAATCTTCGTCGTCGGGCATGTCAGCTCGCCAAAATCTCCATCGATTCGGGACCGCAGATTCTCTCCAGTTCGGCGCGGAACTCCTTGTCCGGGCGGACTTTCGTGGTCACGTCCATGACGACGGAGAAATCGTGCGGCTTCTCCAACCGCAGCCGGACTTCGGTCGCGCCGTGTTTTCGAACGAACAGCTCGTTTAAGGCGTTGGCCTTTTCGGGTGACGCCTCATCTTTCAACCAGATGCGGATGGAGATCAAGGAAGGCAGATCCACGCGCGCATCCTCCAACTTGACCATTTCCTGAATAGAAAGTTTCGGGGGACCGCTTTCCTCGGGCAGAACAGCGGCACGCACGAAGACGGGGGAATCCTCTTTCATGACGGACAAGAAATCTTCATAGCGATTGGCGAAAACCATGCAGTCTGCAACACCGCGTCCATCGTCGATCTTCATCGCCGCCCAGTATTTTCCTTCACGGTTGGTCTTGCGCACAATGCTCGTGATAATCCCGCAGAGTTTTACCTCGGTGTTCTTTTCGAGCTGTTCGAGCTTGTCCGTGTAGTGAGTGGTCAAGTCCGCGACCTTATCTTTGAAGCGATCGAGAGGGTGGCCAGAAACGTAAATGCCTAGCACTTCCTTTTCGCCGGCAAGCTTCTGGTCCATAGTCCAATCGGGAAGAGCGACCAGCGTGTGTTGCGCGGGTTGAGACTCGGCGAAGAAACCGAAGAAATCGTGTTGGCCGACGGCGCGGCCGCGCGACATCTGCATGGCGGATTCCAGGGCGCGATCGAGAGCCTCAGTCAACTGCGCGCGATTGGCGCCGGTGGAATCGAGAGCGCCCGCTTTGATAAGGCTTTCGAGCACACGCCGATTCACGTTGGCGAGATTGACACGCTCGCAGAAATCGTAGATGGATGCGAATGCCCCGTCTTGCTGGCGCGCGGCGACAATCGCTTCGATAGCGCCTTGGCCGGCATTCTTTACGGCGCCGAGGCCGAAACGAATAGCGTCGCCCGCAGGGGTGAAGTGAAAATCGCTTCGATTGACGTCGGGCGGCAGAACAGGAATGTTCATTTCACGGCACTCGTTGATGTACTTCACAATCTTGTCGGTATTGCCGGATTCCGAGGTAAGCAAGGCGGACATGAACTCAACCGAGTAATGTGCCTTCAGATATGCGGTGACATAGGCGAGGTAAGCGTAGGCGGCGGAGTGGGATTTGTTGAAGCCGTAACCGGCAAACTGCTCCATCAGATCGAAGATCTTGGCGATCTTTTTCGGCGGATAGCCACGCTGCGTGGCGCCACTGATAAAACGGGCGCGCTGCTTGGCCATCTCTTCGGCGTTTTTCTTTCCCATGGCGCGGCGAAGAATATCGGCCTCGCCAAGCGAATAGCCAGCCAATGCATTCGAGATCTGCATGACCTGCTCTTGATAGAGGATGACGCCGTAGGTTTCTTCGAGGATCTCCTGCAACTCGGGCAGATCGTAGACGATCGGCTTACGGCCGTGCTTCCGGTCAATGAAATCGGGGATCATACCGCCCTGAATCGGGCCGGGGCGGTAGAGCGCGTTCAAGGCGCAGAGATCTTCAATACGGTTCGGCTGATACCGCCGCAGGATGTCCTGCATGCCGGGCGATTCGAACTGAAAGACGCCACTGGTGAGACCGAGGCTAAAGATTTTTTCGTAAGTAGCCGAATCGTCGAGGGGGAGATCCTCGACCACGACGTTTTCGTTTCGGTGCTTGCGGATCAGCTTGAGCGCTTCCTCGATGATGGTCAGCGTCGTCAGGCCGAGAAAATCCATTTTGAGAAGACCCAGCTTCTCGAGCCCAACCATGTCGTACTGCGTCACAATTTCCTGCTTGTTGGTGACAAACAGCGGGACGAGATCGCGCAGCGGGACCGACGAGATGACGACGCCGGCGGCGTGCATGCCGGCGTTCCGGCACACGCCTTCAAGTTTCAGGCTGATATCCAGCACTTCCTTGACGCGCGGCTCCCTGGCTGCGGCCTCCTTGAGCTCAGGATCTTCGATGGCGTCTTTGAGCTTGATATTGAGCTGGCGCGGGACGAGCTTTGAGATGCGATCGACCTCTGCGAAGCTCATGTCGAGTACACGGCCCACATCTTTAATGGCCGCCTTGGCGGCGAGCGTGCCGAAGGTGATGATTTGCGCGACCTGTTCGCGGCCGTATTTCTCGGTAACGTATTGGATCACTTCTCCACGCCCGTAGCCGCAGAAGTCGATGTCGATATCGGGCATGCTGATGCGCTCCGGGTTGAGGAAACGCTCGAAGAGCAGGCCGTATTCGAGGGGATCGATATCGGTGATCTCCATCGCGTAGCTGACCAGGCTGCCGGCAGCAGAGCCGCGGCCGGGTCCCACGGGAATGCCTCGCTGCTTTGCGAAGCGGATGAAGTCCCACACGATCAGAAAATATCCAGAGAAGTTCATCTGCTGGATCATGCGGATCTCGCGCTCGAGGCGCTCGACGTACTCGGGCAAGTCGTGCTTCAGGCGGCCTTGCGTTCGCAGGGATTCAAGACGCGGGCGGCGGCGGTCGAATCCCTCGCGCGCGATGTAGGCGAAATAGGTGTCCGGGGTGTGCCCATCCGGCACGTCGAAGCGCGGAAACGGATCTTTGACTTTTTCGAGCTTGACACGGCAGCGCTGGGCGATGTCCCAGGTACGGTCAAGCGCGTCCTCTACTTCGCTGAAGCGCGTCATCATCTCGGCGCGCGTTTTGACGTAGAACTCGGGCGTGGTGAAGCGCATCCGGTTCGGGTCTGACATGGTCTTGCCGGTTTGGATGCACAGCAGAATTTCGTGCGCACGAACATCATCGTGCGTCAGGTAGTGGGCATCGTTCGTGACGACGAGCGGAATACCGGTTTCGGCGGACATGCGACGGATTTGCGGCATGACGAGTTTGTCAGGGTCGAGGCCGTGGTCCTGCATCTCCAGGAAGAAATTATTCTTGCCGAACAGGTCCGTGTATTCGTTGGCAAGCCGCCTGGCATCTTCGTAGCGGTCCGCCATGATGGTCTCGTTGATGTCACCACGCAGGCACGCGGACATCGCAATCAAGCCCTTCGAATGTCGCGCCAGCAGGTCCTTATCTATACGCGGCTTGTAGTAGAAGCCATCGAGGTAACCGGTCGAAACCAGTTGAATGAGATTCTTGTAGCCTTCTTGCGTTTCACACAGCAGAACGAGATGGTTGTAGCGATCTGAATCCGATTTGACCTTATGTCCGTTCTGCGAGACGTAGACCTCGCAGCCGATGACTGGATGGACACCGGCAGCCGCCGCTTCGTTGTAGAATTCGACCGCGCCGAACAGGTTGCCGTGATCGGTCATGGCGATGGCGGGCATTTTCTGCTGCTGGACGACGTCCATCAGCTTCTTGATGTCGCAGGCTCCATCGAGCAACGAGTAGTCGGTGTGGCAGTGGAGGTGAACGAACGGACGTTCGGACATGAGGACTATTTCAGTTTACCGGGAGTGGGGCATTGTACTAGAGGCCTTCTGCATGTGCTTGAAAATCCGTGGCTAGGACCTTGCATGAGGCAGAACGCCTGTCAAAAAATAACCGAATGTTAATCGCTCTGTAACAGCCGTTCGATAACTTCGGGAAGATTATGAGCAAATTTGGGAGTCTTTTTATAGTTTGCGTGCCGTTAGTGGCATGGCAGCTTTGGGCGGCAGATCCGCCCCGTGCGGTAACACCCGCGGAGGGAGGTTCCGCAGCACCCGTAGAGGCAAGTGCGGCACCGGCGAATGCGACGGCACCCGCGCCCGAGCCTGCGAATTCGAGTGTGGCTGTTGCGTCAGCCGACGGAAGTGCTTCAGCGGGCGCAGCCCCGAACGCGAATGCATCGACGGCCGCCAGTACGGATGATCTGAATCAGCTTCGGAAGCGGATTGCGGAACAAGAGGAGGCGATCAAGAAGCTGCAGCAGGCCGTGGACGCGCAACGCACGCTATTGGAAAAGGCTGTGCAGTCGGTGAATGTACAGGGTGGGCCTGCGACGCCGGTTGTGGCAGGTGCGGACGCGCTCGCCACTGCGGCGCCGGTGAAGATCGTGCCGGCGGTGAACGTAGCACGTCCAAACATTGGATGGCAGCACCTCGAGACCGAGCCACGCTCGCCACTCAGCATTCACATAGGCGACACGACCTTCACGCCGCTGGGATTTGTTGACGCCACGTTCTTCGCCCGCTCCACCAACGTGGGGAGCGGTATCGGGACTAATTTTGGCAGCGTTCCGTTTGTCAATACGACGGGAGGCAACATCTCCGAAACCAACTTCTCGACCCAGAACAGCCGGATCGGCTTCAGAGTCGATACCGAGTTGCTGGGGACCAAGGTTCTCGGTTACTTCGAGGCTGACTTTTTAGGCCAGCCGCCCGCAACGGTTTTCGTGACCAGCAACGCCGATACGTTCCGCATGCGCAATGTCTTCGTGGATGCGCGCAAGGGCTGGTTCGAAGTGTTGGGCGGCCAGGATTGGTCGATGCTGACTCCGAACCGCGTCGGCCTGTCGCCGATACCGAGCGACATCTTCTATACGCAGAACATGGACACGAATTACCAGGCGGGCTTGGTTTGGTCACGTCAAACGCAGTTTCGCTTTGTGGCTCACCCGAGCGACGATTTCGCGATCGGCCTCTCGCTCGAGAATCCGCAACAGTATGGCGGCGGTTCGGGCGGCGGCTCCGTGATCACCGTGCCGACTGCCTATGCCAGCCTCTTGACAAATAACTCGCAGATCAATAACGGTGTGAGCGTCACCAGCTCGCCCAGCTTGTACGGCGGCACCAATACGCCTAATGTGGCGCCTGACATCATCGGCAAAGCCGCTTACGACGCGCACCTGGGTGACAGGATCCTCCACTTCGAACTGGGTGGCCTGATCAGCAACTTCAGAGTGGAAGAAGGTTCGGGCACGGCGAAGGCTCCATACACCAGCCAGTCTGCCACCGGCTACGCGGGCGAGTTCAACATGAATCTCGGGTTCACCAAGAACTTCCGGTTGGTCGAAAACCTGTTCTGGGGCGAAGGCGACGGGCGCTACATCTTCGGATTGGCTCCCGACTTCATCATCACCGCAAACGGTGCGATCTCTCCGCTGCATTCCGGTTCTGCGGTCGATGGCTTCGAATGGAATCTGGCCAAGAAGACGCTCATCAGCCTGCTGTACGGCGGCGTCTTCATCGACCGGGACGTCACCGTAGTCCCCACGGTGACTGGTTCCAAGGTCACCTTTGCCGACTACGGCTACGGGTATATCGGTTCAAACCAGAACCGTGCGATCCAGGAAGGCACAGCAGACCTGGTTGAGACTTTGTGGGGCAGTTCGAACTACGGGAAGCTTTCGCTGATCATTCAGTATTCGTACTTGAACCGGAATCCCTGGTATTACAACTCCGCCGCTGGGGCGCCGAAAGAAGGGCACACAAATATGGGGTACGTCGACTTGCGCTACACACTGCCATAGATCTGAGAGCGGAATTCGCGAAGGGCACTGGCTCCGGCCGGTGCCCTTTTTGTTTTGGAGAGGGCGGCGAGAACGAATGTGCCAAATAAAAACGCCCTCGGAGACCCGAGGGCGAAAGGTTGAAACTTCTGACCCGCTATCGCGGGACCTTATTTACTTCCCTTTTTTCTTGGTGGCGGTCTTCTTGGCGGTCTTTTTTGCGCCGCCGCCCTTCTTGGTTGCGTTCTTCATCGAGCGATTCTCCCTAACGTAAATTTGCAATCCATACAGATCGCAGTGTGATTCATATATAAGATTCTTCGCAATAGAAGTCAAGAGAAAAATTACAAAGGGGAGTTGAGGGAGCGGGTCCCGCATGTCCGCAAGGGTCCAAAAACGTAAAACCGGATTTTGTTTTACCGTTTCTAGGGTTCGATTGCGTCCTTCCAAGAGAATGGAATCGGCGTCTTCGCTTCATCGCATTGGCGCCCGTTGAATATTGTGGGATGATGCGAGCGATGGAGCGCTGGAGGGCAGCTAGGTTATGAATCGCGCGGCGATTCCGCGTTGTGTGACGACGGTCTTGGCGCTGTTGGTGATGATAGTTGCCGGATGCGGGAAGAAGCATCATGTTGCGCGCACCCAACCGGCACCAAAACCGCCCGCCTCGGCAACTACTGCGCGGCAAAGCCCCGGGAAGCCCGCGCCGGTAGCGGTTCCCAACGGCTACATGGAAGAAGGGATTGCGAGCTGGTACGGAATTCCGTTCAACGGGCGAGCCGCAGCGGATGGCGAGATCTACGATATGGAAACGCTGGTGGCTGCACATCGCTTGATGCCGTTCAACACGTGGCTGAAGGTGACGAACCTCTCGAATAACAAGAGCGTCAATGTGCGCGTAATCGATCGCGGGCCATTCGTCGACGGAAGAATCATTGATCTTTCCAAAGCCGCGGCGAGAGAAATCGATCTGCTTGGACCAGGCATAGGGCGGGTGCGTCTGGAAGTGATCGGCGCGCCGGCAGATATTCCGGCCAATGATTTCTATGCCGTGCAAGTTGGCGCTTTCTCGGTATACGAGAATGCTGAGCGCGCGCGGATCGACTACGCGAAGCGATTCGGCACGGCGCAGCTTGCGCTGAGGCAAGGCAAAATCCAGATGTGGCGAGTATTGGTCGGCAAAGAATCTTCCATCCAGAGCACGCAGCAACTGGCGAATAGACTAGCTGCCGAGAATCGCGAGGTCTTCGTAGTGCGGCTCGATGAGACAGTTGTCAAATCAAACGCAACATTGGTTCCCACACCTGCGCCGGCCACTCCTGCGCCGGAAACTCCCGCGAATGATGCGCCTCCCGCGCCGGTTCCCCCGCAGTAACGGCTAAGCAGCGCCCGAGACTTTCCGTTCCTCACTCGCACTATCTTCACGAGGGAGTCCTTGCCTCGTAGCTAACACTGCGCTCCCGAGTGGGGCAGGCACTCAGACGGAGTTATCCCGTGACGCCGCAGATCGCGCTGGACTTTTCGCCGCTTTCAACTTTGGTCGGCAGCTCGCCAGCCATGCGACAGGTACACCGGCTGGTCACGCGAATGGGAAAATCGCGCTTCCCGGTTTTGATCCTGGGCGAAACCGGCACGGGAAAGGAAGTTGTCGCTCGCGCTATTCACGCGATGGAGGGCCGGGGGCAATTTGTGGTGGTTGATTGCTCGTCGCTGGTCGGTCCACTGATGGAAAGCGAGCTCTTCGGATACGCGAAAGGCGCTTTTACGGGCGCCCATGTTCAGAAGTTGGGATTGCTGGACGCGGCAAACGGCGGAACTGCTTTCTTCGATGAAATCGGCGAACTCCCGCTCGACATGCAGATGAAACTCTTGCGGGTGCTGCAAGAGAAGGAATTTCGGGCGGTAGGCGGCCTTTCGCAGCGCAGCTCGAACTTCCGCGTGATTGCGGCGACCAATCGCGATTTGGCGGAAGAAGTGGAGGCCAAACGATTCCGGCAGGATTTATATTACCGCCTGAATGTGATGCGTCTCCGGGTTGCGCCCCTGCGCGAGCGCAAGGAAGATATCCCGCCGCTGGTGCTTCGCTTTCTGCAGCGTTATGGCAATGGACATAAGCTGCCGGATGAAGTGATGGATTCGCTGATGGAATACGATTGGCCGGGGAACGTGCGCGAACTCGAACACACGGTGCAACAGATGGTGGCCATGAACTCGGGTCCGTGGGTTTCGAAAGCCGACCTGCCCTCGGCTGTTGTTAACGGTTCGTTCGAGCGCGCGACGGCACATGCCAACAGCGGGACGGCCACAGCGACGGGACCCACGCTCCTGGACGGGACAAATATCAAGCCGCTCGCGGAGGTGGAGCGAACCGCGATTCTGCATGCCATCGAATATACGAAGGGCGATCGCACATTAGCCGCAGCCATGTTGGGAATAGGTAGAACTACCTTGTACCGCAAGCTAAAGGAGTACGGGCTGTAAGATTGGGATCGTGCGCATTGCGCTTGACGCAACTTACAGCGTAGACCCGCGGCCTACCGGAATCGGCGTCTATTCGAATGCGTTGCTAATTGGACTAGCCGACCGTTATCCCGAGGACGATTTTCTCCATTGCTTGCGGCCGAAGCAGTTCTTTCGGGCAGTGCGTGATGCGCGACGAAATGTGCGCCGCAGATTACTGCAGCCGCCGATTCCCACGTTTGGGGCTCAGCTTTTTCATGCGTTGAATCAACGGGTCGACAAGCGGCCTGCTAAAAAAGTTGTTTCGACCTTTCACGATCTGTTCGTAATGACCGAAGAGTATTCTTCTCCCGAATTTCGCGCGCGCTTTACGCAGCAGGCCCGGCAAGCGGCACAGAACTCGGACCTGATCATCGCAGTCTCGCAGTTCACGGCGGGGCAGGTTACCAGCTTGCTTGGATTCGATGTTTCTCGAATTCGCGTGATTCCCCACGGTGTAAGTCCACCTTCGTCCGAGCTGCAACGAAAGAGAGAGAAGATCATTCTATCTGTCGGCGCACTGCAGGTCAGGAAAAATGCACTGCGGCTGGTTGAAGCCTTTGAGCGTGCTCCCGGAGATTGGCAACTGATTTTCGCAGGCGCCCAGACGGGCTACCAAGCGGCAGCGATATTGGAGCGCATTCGGAACAGTGACTGTAGCGCACGGATCAAGATCATTGGGTACGCATGGCCGGCCGAGTTGCAGACGCTCTATTCGCGCGCATCGATCTTCGCGTTTCCATCGCTCGACGAAGGATTCGGCATACCGGTGCTCGAAGCTATGGCGCACAGTGTTCCAGTGATCGCTTCTAAACGCCCAGCTCTGGTGGAAGTGGCAGCGGACGCCGCTCTGTTTGTAGATCCCCAGAGCACTGAGGATTTGCAAAATGCCCTAGAGCGTATGATCAGCGATCCCGATCTGCGTGAAGAGTATGCGCGACGAGGGCGCGAGCGCGCGAAACTCTACCCATGGGCACGGGCGATCACCGCGACACACGAGGTTTACAAGGAATTGCTGGGCTGACCACTGCCCGGCAGTTTTGCGAGGACCGACTGCGAATTACTTCTGGTCTTCTTCGACAGAGATTTTCAAGGCTCTAAGGAACTTATGGTCTTGCGAGGTTAACCGGATCTTGCCCGTCGATTCATGCCGCACCGGTTCTGCCTGCTCGGTGATTTCAGAATCGTCGTCCTCTTCTCGCTTGTTGAAACCGATAGTTGCTTCGAGTACTAGGAACACATCATAACCGGCGCGCTTGATTTCGCCGATAGCCCCGGCGATACGGTCAGAATCGGACAGTGATTCGTTGATTGCGTTACCCAACTCCTGCATCAACTCCTTCAAACGATCGTCCAAAGCATCCCCTTTCTCGGGCATCTTCAGGTTATCACCTGATTGGGTATTCGGAAGCCAAGGAAACGACTGCGCCCAGTAACATATCAGCACTCGAAGTACTAGTGGGTATTGACGCAGCTTGCGTTTCAAATATTTGCTGCGCCCGTGCCTAGGATTTCACTCTGGTACCGGACGTTTATGGACCAGTATCTTTGATTAAACGCGCACAACGGCCACCAACGCGCTAAAGCGAAGACAGCCTGTGCGCTTCCGGGACCGCACTAAGTCTCGGAATTCTGCTGCTCGTAGGGTTTCGTGGAATAGCGTGCTGCTTCTTCCTGAGCGCCGCCCGTGTTGTCGTGTGTACGGATAGCTTGCTTATATTCATTCACGGCGCGATCGCGCTGGCCCGTTACGTCGAAAATTTTGCCCAGGTTGACGTGGGACCAAACCTCGGTCCATTTCGGATCCAGGTCGCCGTTGATAGCGGCTCGGAATTCGTTAGCTGCAGATTGAAAATTATTCTGCCTAAAGAAAAGCTGCCCGATGCGATAGTGCGCAAGCGAGCTGTTCTTATTCACCTCGAGAGCTTTTTGGTACTCGCGCAAGGCGTTGGCAAAATCGTTGATCTCGACAAACTGCTCCCCGCGGCGGATCGCCACTGCAATCTGCATGCTGGGATCCAGCCGCAGCAAGACGTGATTGGGATCAATGACGACCTTGCGCGGCTTGCCAAAGGTATCGATGCTGAATTCGGAGGATGTGCCCGTCACTTCGACTCGCTTCTCTTCGGGGTTTCCTTCGGTCTCAATCTTGAGGTCCACGGGCATGCGGAAAGTGTCGAGATCCTGGTTGATCTTGCCGACGATCCGAAATCCCTGCTGCGTGCGCAAAACGGTGTATTCGAGCTTAAACTCCGGCGAGCCGCTTGATTCCAGCCACTGTATGAAGAAGTAGCGCAGATCCTGATTGGAGACTTGTTCGAACACCTTTCGGAATTGCTCGCTGTTGACCGATTGCCAACTGTACTTGTCGATAAACGCGTGCATAGCCTTCTTGAAATCGGCGTCGCCGACCACGCTTCGGAGCATGTTGAGAATGGCAGCACCCTTGGCCGCGGTAAGGGCCCAGTACTCGGGCGAGTAGTCTTCGAGGCGCGCAGCCTGCAAGACCGGAGGATCTTTTACCGTTAAAGCTTCAATGTAGGTGGCCTTCAGGTCCGTTTCCATGGCCCCTGCTCCGGCTGTGTGCTCGGTGTACAGCAACTCTGAAAACCGGGCCGGCCCGTTCTCCAGCCACAGATGATTACGATTCACTGGCGAGACCAGAACGCCCCACCATTGGCGCGAGAGTTGATTGGCGAGCAGGCTAGTGTTGACTTTTTTCGTGATGGAGCCAGGCGCCAGAAAGATCACGCCGGGCGCAGAGTAGCCGTTGACCGCCCCGTCTTCCGTTTCGACCAGGGTCAGGTTCGCTTGCGGAGCAAGGCCATATTCGGACGTGAGAAACGTCATGATCTTGCCGGTCTCGTCACCGTAATCGTGAGCCTGTTGGGTTTGCGGATCACGGAAGAATACATTCGTGCTGATGCCTTCCGAAGACACCCGAAGAGGATTATCCTTCACGATGGCGATGCTTCCCGGGAAGCTGGCCTTTTCGTAATGGAACGAGTAGATGGTGCCGCCGTTGGCCGCGCGATCCGTTTTCAGATCCCCACTGCCGATGACCTGGTATCCGGCAGGCGCGGTGATGCGCAGGTCGGCGGCGAATCGATTAACCGTGTAGCCGTTTACCGGAAACCAGCGCGCGGGATACAACAAGTAGCCGAAATCAGGATGCAGGGCGGCGAACTTGATTCCGGACACCGGCGAGTCTTCATTGCCCGTGAGCTTGCCATCGTAGGTGATGGAAAGCTCGCAAGGCTGAGTCTTCTGGAGCGGGGCGGGGAACGCGACCTTCACCGTGAAGTCTTTATCGTTGCGCGATGTCTCGAGCGCATTGCCTTGCGAATCGACGGCCTTGGAGACGGTTAACGCATTGTTCAGCTCAAAAATCGCGTCGGGTGTACTTTCGAGCGGCGTGAAGTCGATCTTGGCCGTAGCGATAATCGATTGTGTTCGCGGGTTGATGTCGGCCTCAATGGTGTATTTCTGGACGTCAATGCGTGGACGCTTCTCCTGCCCCCACGCGCAAATCGCGAGGGCAAATATGATAGTCCACTTTAAACTGCGCATCATTAACTATTGTCTCCCGATACCTTGAACGAGCTGTGAGCCGGAAGCACTGGCGGAGGCTCCGGCGAGGGTACCTGAAACGGGCAGACTTTCGGCTATTAAATCCGCAGTCCGCCTCAGCGGATCTCCGTCCCGGGTGAGTGCGGCGCGAACGCGCAGGAGATCGGAACGCATGCGGCTGGCGCGCTCGGGTTGGGCAAGCAATTCCTGCACAGACGCGGCGAGGCGGACAGGCGTCATGTCCCGCTGCATCAGCTCAGGCACGATGGGCCGGTCCGCGATCAGATTCACCATGGAAAGAAAGGGAACTTTGACGAGCCGCCGTCCTGCCCACCAGCTCAACGGATTGACTTTATAGAAGGTCACCATCGGCGTGCCGAGTACCGCAGCCTCGATCGTAACTGTGCCGCTGGCGGCAAGCGCCAAATCCGCGTGGCCGACGCAGTCCCAGGTCTCGTTTTCTATTACTTGGATGGACAGCGTCCGCAGGGGTTCCCGGAAATTTGTTACGACGTTGTGTGAATGGGAGCCTTCGGGCGTGGCAAGCAAGACATTCAAGGCGAATTGCCGGCGAAGAATGGCCACCGTTTCGAGCAGCACCGGTAAATGGCGGCGGATTTCAACGGACCGGCTGCCCGGAAGCAGCACGATGGTTTTCGCGTCGTCTTGCAAGCCGTGCCGAACGAAGAATTCCTCGCGCGAGAGTCGCGTCCGGACCATGGCAGCGAGCGGATGTCCTATATAGGTTGCATTCACACCGCGCTCGCGAAACCAGGCTTCTTCGAACGGAAACAGGCAGAAGAGCTTATCTACCAGTTCGCGAATGACCTTGACTCTGCCAGGACGCCACGCCCAAACTTGCGGCGCCACCAGGTAATAGACGGGCACGCCTAAGCGTTTGAGTTGCCTGGCGAGACGCAAGTTGAAATCGGGATTGTCGGTAAGGATTGCGGCGAGCGGGGGATGTTGCCTGGCGAAACGAACCAGTTTGCGGTAATCGCGGTAGATTCCCGGTAAGTGGCCGATAACTTCTGCCAGACCCACGATGGATAAGCTGGCGGCATCGATTATTGGGTCGACACCGAGCGCCTGCAGTTTCGGTCCGGCACAACCGTAGAAGCGTGCAGAAGGGTGGAGCTCAAGGAGGCGGGAAACTACTGGGGCGGCGTACATGTCGCCCGAAGCCTCGCCGGCGGAAACCAGGAACTGCACTGCGTTTCCCTCAAGTGTAGCAGCGGCAAAGCGTATTGTAAGAAGGATGTGCAGACCAGGCGCTGAAGAGCGGGCTAGTGGGCAGCGCGGTTGCCAGAACGGGCCACCCGCTTTGCTAGAATCGAGGCGGAAAACGTAAGATGTCCACCCAACGAGAGCCGACTCCGGCGAGTCCGGCTCAAACTAACTTGGCGAGGGTCAGCGTCGGGCAGTTCGCGGAGCGATTCCGAAGCGAAGCGATTCCGCTGAGTAACACGTTCGGCTATTTCTGCGCTTCGGTTCCGATGAGTGAAGAAGTGCTCAAGGAGTATTTGGAAGAGCCGGTGGCGGCGCTGCCCGCGTCGATTGCGGCGATGCTGCCGCATATCTCGATTCTGCTGGTGCCTTACCTGGAGCGCTCCGGTGAGCGCGGCTCTGCGAAGGCGAAACGAAAGACGCGCGCAGCTCTGGAGAAGTTGGCGGATTTCGTCGTATCGGACCGGCCTGCGGAGGGACGCCAATCCTGGACGTCGCAGGTCAGTTTCGAAAACGAGACGGTGTTGGTGTTCGCCTTGAAGGAGCAGGAGGTTGCCGAGTATCATTACCGGCTCTACAGGCGGCTGGCGGGGCTGGTGGCGGATAAATGGTCAATCGAGGCAGCGGCTGGCTACAAGGCGATCGTTCGCGACGAACTCGCCGGGGCCGTGCACGGCGAAGTGGATGACGATAGCTGGCAAGCCAAGCAGGCGCTCCTGCGCCGGCAGTTGAACGGTAAGCGCGAGAGCCCGCTCTTCGCGGATTACGTAAGACAATCGTTTATCGATACATTGACGTTGTATTTGCATGGAATCTGCTGCGACATCGATGTCGAGACCGGTCCAAGGCAACTGCCGAGCCGCCACTTACGCAAGCGCTTGAATCTGCTGAAATCGCTTTACCCCGCGCCCGAGGGTTACGCCGTGTTCCCGGAAGACGCCGACGAGTTGAAGACGGCGCAATAGTTCAGACCTCCTCTAACCCAAGAAGGTTGGGGACTAAGACACGCCTAGGAGGGCGCGTTTATGAAAATGCTGGCGGCTCTCGTGTTGATTGGTGTTGCGGCTGGTGCGAATTGGGCACATAGTGCGGATGTAGCGAAGCCCGCGCTGGCGCCTATTCTCGTCGAGCTGTTCACTTCTGAGGGGTGTTCAAGTTGTCCCCCGGCGGATGCATTCCTGCGAAAACTGGATGCAACCCAGCCGATACCGGGCGCACAACTGATCGTTCTCAGTGAACATGTCGATTACTGGGACCATGACGGCTGGACAGATCCATACTCTTCGGCGCTCTTCACGAACCGGCAGACCGGATATTGCCAAGCTCTCCGGGTGGATGAGCCGTACACTCCCCAGATGATTGTTGACGGCGGCGCGTTATTGAAGATCACGGACCCGCAGCAGATGGGCCAGGTATTTCAGAAAGCAGCAGCGGCGCCGAAGATCCCGGTCGCGATTAGTTCGGTAACTATTGAAGCGAAGGCTCTCCGCGGACACGTTCAAGCGAAGGCCGGGCTGGAAAAGGGCGAAGCGGACGTATACGTGGCGGTAGCGCTCGATCATGCCGATTCGCAGGTCGAGCGGGGGGAGAATCGGGGCCGCCATCTGACGCATACGGCCGTGGTCGAATATCTCAAGAAAATCGGGAAGCTACCGGCGGGCGCGAGCTTCGATCAGGATTTTCAATTGAAGATCAAGAGCGCTGCCGATCCGGCGAATCTACGGGTGGTCGCGTTTGTGCAAGAGCCTCACGAAGGCCGAGTGCTAGGGGCGGCGTTGGAGAAACCGCCCCTTCCGTGATCGAGCCCGATCAGGCCCAGCTGTAGCCGCTCTTGGAGAGCGGCAGCGAGCGGATGCGCTGTCCGGTCACGGCGAAGATAGCGTTGCAGACCGCCGGAATCAGAGGCGGAAGCGCGGGCTCACCGAGACCGGTTGGAGCATGGTCGGTCTTCAGAAAATGCACTTCGATCTGTGGCGCTTGGCGCATCCGAAGCAGTTGGTGCTGGTTGTAATTGGTCTGAACGACACGGCCTTTTTCGAGGGTGATCTCCTGCGCCATTAATTCGCTAAGGCCGTCGATGATGGCGCCTTGCACTTGCGCTTCAGCGCCGCTCGGATTTATGATCTGGCTGCCGACGTCGCCGCAGGCCCAGACTCTATTTACCTTGATCGCGTTCTTTGCGCTGACGCTCACTTCCGCGACGTGCGCGAAATAGCCCTGGAAGCTGTAGTGGAACGCTACGCCGAGCGCGGTTTCCTTCGCAAGCTGGCGTTTGCCCCAACCAGATTTTTCGGCAACGAACTGGAGGACGGCACGCATGCGGCCGGCATCGTAAGCTTGAGGCTGCGCGCCTCGAGGCGTCGGGCTGGGCTCGTTTTCGACCTTGGGCTTCGCTGCGCCGGCCACGAGTTGATGGCCCGGGGCGTCGAGCAGGTCAAGGCGGAACTGTAGCGGATCTTTGCCGGCGGCATGAGCGAGCTCGTCGATGAATGATTGCATGACGAAGGCTTGCGAGTTGGCGCCGGGTGCGCGCAGAGCGCCGGTCTTCAGGCGCAGCGGCATGACGGAAGCGTACATCGCGTAATTGGGCACGAAGCCGGAAGGAAATTCCGTAGGCGAAATGCTGGCCGACGGAGCGAACTTATCGCCGTCCCCAAAGCTGACGAAGTGGTTGCGCCAAGCGGTGAGATTGCCCGAGCCATCGACCGCGCCTTTGAGAAAGTGGAAGCCGGCGGGGCGGTAATAATCGTGGGTCATGTCGTCTTCACGCGACCACAGAAGCTTCACGGGCACGCCGATAGTCTTGGCGATATAAGAAACTTCGACCATATAGTCGTTCGTGAGTCCGCGGCCGAAAGAGCCGCCGGCGCGCTGGAGGTGAATGGTGATGTCGCTCTCGGGGATGCTAAGGATTTTCGATGTGAGAGCGCGGCCACGCGCGGGCTGTTGGGTGTTGCTCCAGATCTCGAGCTTGCCGTTTTGGAAATGCGCGGAGCAGTTGCGGGGTTCAAGCGGTGCATGCGAGATGAACGGGTAGGAATAGGCGGCTTCGATCGACTTAGCGGCGGTTCTTAGCGCGTCCTCAACGTTGCCGTCGGTTTTGAGCGTGCGTTGCGCCGGCTGTTGGGACAGCTCTTGGGCGCGTTGCGCAAACTCTTGGCTGCTCTGATCGGCGGCGATGCCTTCGTCCCACTGCACGTTGAGTTTCTGGCGCGCGGATTGAGCTTGCCACCAAGTGTCGGCGACGATCGCAACGCCCGGCTCAAGGCCCGGGTCGCCGAGCATCACAGGGCCAACTTGCATCGAGCTTTGGACGAGGAAGGCGTGGCGCACACCGGGCAGCTTCTTTACTTCGTCGAGATTGGCGATAACGGGCTTGCCGCCAAAGACCGGACATTTTTGATAGACGGCGTGCAGCATGCCTGGGAGCGTGAAATCGATGCCGTAGATCGGCTTGCCGGCGGTGATGTCGGGCACGTCTACGCCCGGAGTCCATTGGCCGATGATCTTGTAGGCGCTCGCCTTTTTAAGTTCGACCGACTTGAGATCGGGCACCGGCATCGAAGCCGCGGTGGCCGCGAGTTGACCGTAGCCGAGAGAACGGTCGGTAGTTCGATGATAGATGCGGCCGTTGGAGGCATAGCACTCGGATTCGGGAACGTTCCAGGTCTTGGCGGCAGCGGCGATCAGCATTTGCCGGCCCACGGCCCCGACTTGCTGCATCGGGATGAAGTTGTTAGAGGCGGCGCGGCTGCCACCGGTAGTTTGCAAGCCGTACTTGGAATCGAAATCGGCTTGCTCGACCTTGACGGATTTCCAATCGACTTCAAGCTCCTCGGCGATTAGCATGGGCAGCATGTTCTTGATGCCCTGGCCGATTTCGGGATTGCGGGAGACGAGCGTGACCGTGCCGTCGGGAGCGATGCGAATGAAGGCGGTGGGGTCAAGCGGCGGGGGACCGGAAGGTTGCTGAGCTCGGGCGCGCGGCTCGGCGTAGAGGGCGAGTAGCATGCCTCCACCGGAGAGGGCGCTGACGTGAAGGAATGAGCGGCGGGTGAGGCGCATGTTACAGCCCTCCTTGGTGAGTTACAGAATGGGGGCCTGCGAGCGCGGCGCGCTGCGGATTGGAGCGCATGGCGGCGGCTTTGTGGATGGCCGTGCGAATGCGCAAGTAAGTGCCGCAGCGGCAGAGATTGCCGTTCATCGCCTCATCGATGTCGCTATCGGTGGGGCTGGGGTGCTTAGCGAGCAATGCCGCAGCAGACATGATCTGTCCGGCCTGGCAGTATCCGCATTGAGGAACGTCGACTTCGAGCCATGCTTGCTGTAGGGGGTGGGCTTGGTCAGGTGCGAGACCTTCGAGCGTGGTGACGCGGGCATTAGCGGCTGCGGAGAGCGGAGTCAGACAGGCGCGCGCAGGTTCGCCGTTGAGGTGCACGGTGCAGGCGCCGCACTGACCGATGCCGCAGCCATACTTGGTGGCATGGAGGTTGAGCAGGTCACGGATGACCCAGAGGAGCGGGGTGTCGGGCGGCGCGTCGACAGTGGCGGACCGGCCGTTGACGGTCAAGTTGGTAGACATATGCTCAATTCCAAAGATACGCCTGGGGCGCGGAGCGAAGGTCGAGGGATCATTGAAGCATGATGGCTTTCGGAGAAAACGGACGACTTATCGCCCGCGGTCGGGTGTGCGCGATTGTGGTTGGGCTGCTGTTTGCGGCCTGCTCTTTAAATAGCGAACGGGGCATTGCCGACCGGCGGAGCGACTTTCGCAAGTTTCTGCCAATGACGGGTGATGCAATGAAATATGGGCTGAAACCGGTACGGCCGTATTTCAAGAGGGCGAACCGGGCCGAGATTCTGCGCGCCATTGAGGCCGCGTGCACGGGGCGCAAAGAGGGGAGCTCGGTGTTTGAACCCACGGCACAATCGGGCTACTACGTGAACTGCAATCCGAGCAATCGGCAGCTATTGAATGGCTATGTCTCTCGCGATCCGAGAAAACGGCCTAGCTCGCGGCCGCCGAATTCATATTAAGATCGCGCCCAACGGCCAATGAACGCTCAGGGATTGGGAGAACCGGGATTGACGGGCAGCGGCTTGGCGGGCAATTCGGCATCGGGGAAGCCGCGCACCAGCTTAAATGTCCGTTCCCATCGTGTGCGTGTGAAGAAGTGCTCGCCGAGATCAACAAAATGCGCAAGCATGGAGCCTGCCGATTCCCCGACTAAGTCCTCCGTGGACGCCCGGTACGACCAATAGATAAGAAAGGGCTTGCCGATGATGTTTCCTCTGGGGACAAAGCCCCAGTAGCGGCTGTCGGACGAATCGTCGCGATTGTCGCCCATTGCAAAATACATATGGGGCGGAACAATCACCTCGCCGCCAACGACATTTCGAGCAAGCATTTCCTGCTGGGCTTGCAGCGCAAGCTCTTCCTTTACAGGGCGGCAACAGGGCGTGGGGAAATTATCGAGCATCGGGTCGTACGCATATTTGTGGTACACGTACGGCTCGTTCAACCTGATGCCGTTTCGATAGATCACACCGCGGTCAATCTTCAGGCGGTCTCCGGGCACGCCAATAAGCCGCTTCACCAAAGTCACACTAATATCGGCCGGATACTGAAACACAAAAATGTCGCCATGTTTCGGCTCTTGGTAAGGCAGCAAATACCTACTGAGAGAACCGTCCGGTGCATAGGCCAATTTGTCGACCAAGAGATGATCGCCAATGAGAAGCGTGTCTTCCATGGAGCCTGTCGGGATGACGAATGCTTGTGCCAGCGTGGTGGTTCCAAACAGAAGCAGGAGGATTGTGGCGGCCCACTCGGCAACGCTATTCCGCTTTCGTGCGGGCTCAGAAGTTGTTTTGACAATCTTCGAGTTGTTTCTGCTGGCTGGCATGAGATGGCCTTATTATCGCTTAAATAGCGCGTTCACATTCAAATCGTTCAGCGTCTCGACGAGGATGTCAGGCTGAGCGGCTGCGAGGGCGTCGCGGCCAATAATGCCGGTTGCGACCGCGACCGCCTGAAATCCGTTTTGCCTGGCGGCTTGAACATCGTTGGGGTGGTCGCCGACAAGTGATGTGTAGCAATCAACGGAGATGAGATCGCGTTGAATCGCACGCTTTCTGGCCATGCTGGCGAGTTCCACGCGCGTGGACGCGTCTTCGGCAAATGCGCCGACTTCGAAGTATTGCCGCAGTCCGGCAAGCTCCATCTTGCGCCAGGCGATAGCGCTGAGATTGCCGGTGACGAGACCGAGTACGGCCGCGCGGTCGCGGAGCTCAAATAAGAGAGCCGGCACACCGGGGCAGACCATGTCCGCTAGCGTCGACGGACAATTTGAACAATAGGAGCGCTGGCATTCCTCGATGATGTTATGCATCGCTTCTTGCGTCTGTTCATCCGGATAGCGCGCGGATCGAAGCATAGCCGCGATGAGATCATAATCGAGCATTCCAGAGGTAGAGATGCCGTCGAGATGCGTGGCCAGCCCAGTAACTTTCTGAATGCCGTCTATCAATGCGCGCTTGTGGTGCTCTGCCGCACCGCGAAGGAGCGTACCATCGATATCGAAGAGGACGAGGGTCGTGGCTTGACTCATACACTGGTGATAGGCACGAGCGAATGATAACCCGGCGAGAACTTTTAGGAGCAGCAGCGGCGGCTGTTTGCACAAGCTTTGTTTCGGCGCAGCGAGTGCTGCAGCAGTTCGACTATGGACAAGTGCAGCTCGATGCCGGGCCTCTGGCGACGCAGTGCGAGCAGACGCACGCGCTGTTAATGGGCTTGGACGAAGACAGCCTGTTGCGGCCGATGCGCGTGCGCGAAGGCTTGCCAGCACCAGGTAGAGACATGGGTGGATGGTACGACACATATGCGTTTGCTCCAGCGTGCACCTTCGGGCAGTGGGTTTCGGCGCTGGCGCGCTATTACGCAGCGACGGGAGACGTGGCGACTCGGGACAAAGTAAATCGGCTGGTGAGAGCCTATGCGGCGACCGTCGAACCGAAGGGCAAATTCTACATCGAGAACCGCTTCCCCGCATACTTTTACGACAAGATCGTGTGCGGCTTGATGGATGCGCATCAGTTTGTAGACGATCCCATTGCGCTTCCGACTCTGCGGAGAGCGACGGACGCAGCGTTGAATTATCTGCCGCCGAAGGCGATGCCGCACCATGACACACCCGTTCTGCATCACGAGGACTTCACCGAGCATTGGTGGGATGAGAGCTACACGCTGCCCGAGAACCTGTTCATTGTCTGGCAACGAAGCGGGGATTCGCGATACCGTGATTTGGCGCAGCGGTTTCTATTCAACGATGAATATTTCGATCCGCTGGCGCGCGGTGAGAATGTGCTGCCGGGGCGGCATGCCTATAGCCATGTGAATGCGTTAAGCTCGGCGGCAAAGGCCTATCTGGTGCTCGGGGACGACAAGTATCTAAAAGCCGCCCAGAACGGGCTTCGGATGGTCGAGGCGCAGAGTTACGCGACGGGCGGGTGGGGACCCGACGAGCACTTCGTCGTGCCCGGCAGCGGCAAGCTTGGCGAGAGCCTGAATCACACGCATGCGAGTTTCGAGACGCCGTGCGGATCCTATGCGCATTTCAAGCTCACTCGATATTTACTACGAATTACCAGAGATTCGCGTTATGGAGACAGTATGGAACGGGTGATGTATAACACCGTGCTGGGCGCAAAGCCGATCCAGAGCGACGGCCAGAGTTTCTATTACTCGGATTATAATTTTCAGGGGCATAAGTTCTATCATCCCGATAAGTGGCCGTGCTGCTCGGGAACGTTACCGCAGGTGGCGGCGGATTACCGGATCAGCACATACTTTCTTGATAGCGACGACGTTTACGTGAATTTGTATGTGCCTTCGGCCGCACGGTGGAACGGACGTTCGTTACGGCAGAGAACCGAATATCCGTATAGCAACGATGTACGGCTTGATTTGAGCGCGCCTTCTCCAGCGACTTTCTCAATATTCCTGCGAATTCCCGAATGGACTCGCGCGCCGAGAGTGACTGTGAGCGGGGTACGCGATTCGCGGCAGCTCGCTCCTGGGACGTTTGCGGAGATCCGGCGCGAGTGGAAGAACGGCGATCGCATCGAATTAGAACTGCCGCGTCCGAAGCGATTGACGGCGGTGGATGCCGAGCATCCGGATACTGTTGCGGTGATGCAGGGGCCGCTGGTGTTGATGGCGGTGGGGAGTTTGCCAGCTCGAATCGAGCGCGCGGAGCTGTTGAGCGAGAAACCGGAGACGTTACGGCTCAAATCGTTCATGGAAATACAAGACGAACCGTATACGACGTATCTGCGCACGACCGGTTAATGGGCGAAAGTGGCAAGCATGCCGACGGCGGCAGCGGATGTCAGCGCCAAGGCGAGCCAGCCGCACCAATTCATCCAAGCCGAATTGACATGCTCGCCCATGACTTTCGCATCGCGCGTCAGCAGAATGACGCGATGCTGGGCGGCGCAAGCAATCCGTTGAAGGCGGAGGCCCAAAAGAGCATCTGGATCGGATGCATCCCGGCGTAGATCAGTGCAACACCGAGCAAAGCTGAGATGACAATTACGCGATAGAATTGCGGGGCGATGGCGACCTTTGCTTCAAGCGACGCCCGGTTCTTGGCTTCTTTATTGATCGGCGCTGGGGCTGCTGCGGAGCCACTCACAATCGTGGGACTGGTGATGCGCAGGAACAGTTACTAAGAGCGTGATGGCGAATTAAGTAGTTATCCCAGCGAGTTTCTGAACGGTTTCAAATGTGTCAGCATCGGATGCATTCTTATCCGGCCGGTAACGCTTGACTCGAGCGAAACGTAGCGCGAGTCCGCTCTCATAGCGCGAACTGATTTGAATCTCGTTGAACGCAATCTCAGCGACCAGCTTCGGTGCTACATAGACGGTATAGCTATCGCGGGCGATCTCAATTTTAAGAAACTCTTGCGTTTGCCACGCCAGCATTTCGTCAGTGAGACCTTTAAAGGTCTTGCCGAGCATGGCGAAGCCGCCTTTCACCGTATCGCGTGCGCCCAGGTGAAGATTGCTGAGCCAACCTTGGCGGCGGCCATTTCCCCATTCGGCTGCAAGAATGACCAGATCGAGCGTTCGGGCCTGTTTGATTTTGAGCCAGCTTTGTCCGCGCGCACCAGCAACGTAGCCAGCGGCGCGAGCTTTCGCCATGATGCCTTCGTGGCCCTGCGCGAGCGCAGCGTGCAGAAAACGTTCCGCGTCTTCAGGATCAGATGTAGCAAGATGGGGCACGAGTGCCTCCTCGGGGGTCAGGCGGGACAACTCCTCGAAGCGGCGTGCTTGGGGCTCATCGAGAAGGCTGCCCCCGTCGAGGTAAAGCAGATCGAACCAGAATGGCGACATGGGCAGTTCAGCCAAGAGGCGCTCCACATCCAACTTGCGGCCGAAGCGGCGCATCGAGACCTGAAATGGTTGCGGCCGGCCGGCGGCATCGAGACTGAGAACTTCGCCATCAAGGATGAGATCTTGCGCGGGCATGGCGCGCACGGCAATGACCACCTCAGGGACCGCAGCCGTGACATCGTTCATAGCGCGCGAGAATACAACCACGTCATCGCCTGATTTGTGAACCTGGATTCGAGCCCCATCGAACTTGTACTCGAGTGCGGCTTCGCCCAGTTCCTGCAACGCCCCACCCACGTCTTCGGCGGTTTGAGCGAGCATGGGCTGCACGGGACGGAATAATTGAATGTCGAATTGCGACAGGCCGGCCTCCCCGTTCTCGATCACGGGCCGAGCGATCGCAGTCGCACTTCCGGCTAACATGGCAGCTCGGCGAATGCGTTCGAGCGGCAGGCCGGAAGCTTTCGCGAGCGCGTCGAGCATGATACCTTCGAGGGCGCCTTGACGCAATTCTCCCATCAGCAGACGCGTGAGGAAGTGCTGCTCGTCGCCCGTTGCGCGCGTGAGCAGATTGTTCAGAAGCTCGCGCCGGCGCTGCTCCGAACCACGACCCTGAACAGCGCGCAGCTCGGCGAGTGTGCGGTCGACCTCGACCAGATCAAGGCTTGATTTCTCGGCGGGGTCGGCATTTGCGTCGCGCAACGTGGCGTAACCGATTCCGATACGGCCCTGGCGGACGCCGCCTGAGAGGAATGCAACTGCGATCTCCACTTCTTCCGGGGTCAGCTGCTTCAACAAGGCCGCCAACAGGGCGGTTTTTTCAAGACGCCGAGAGGTGTTCGCGATGCGATTCGACGTCCCGACCAACTGAGCGAGCAGCATAGAATAGCGCTAGGTTTTGAACTGCTCGTCAACTGGGACGCGATAGCCCATGGCGAGCGCGTTGGTATGGTTCGCAAGACCTACAACGGCCATCAGCTCGCCGAACATCACTTCCGTCATGCCCTTGTTGCGGGCAGAGGCAGAGTGCGAAGCCATGCAATATTGGCACTGATTAGTGGCGCTGACGGCAAGATAGATCATTTCTTTGGTAACGGCATCGAGTGCGCCCGGAGCCATGATCTGCTTTATGTTCTCCCATGTGCGGCGCAAGGTGGCGGGGTGATTGGCCAGCGCTTTCCAGAAATTGTTGATGAAATCAGTCTTGCGCGTAGCCATGATGTCGTCATAAATTTCGCGCACTTCGGGACTGGCGTCTGCGTATTCAATCATGCCGGGCACAGGCTTTTCTCCTTCGAACCTTTTCTTCCAAGAAAAAAAATCAGGAATTACCGATCAGAATACCGGCCACGAACACCAACACGCCGCCGAGCACGACTTGCAGCGCCGCACGCACCAGCGGAGTTTCCATATAGTGCTGGCGTATCCAACTAATGACCCCGAGCTCGACTGCGACCACGATGACCGCAACTGTAATGGCGAGCCGGAAATTCGCGATGAGAAACGGGAGCGTGTGACCGATGCCCCCGGCGGTGGTCATAATGCCGGTAACAGCGCCGCGCACGACCGGGCGGCCGCGGCCCGTGAGAGAGCCGTCATCAGAGAGCGCTTCCGCGAAAGCCATCGATATGCCTGCGCCGATGGAAGCCGCGAGTCCGACGAGGAATGCGTCCCAGCTCTTATGCGTGGCGAATGCCGCTGCGAAGAGCGGAGCAAGCGTGGAGACTGAACCGTCCATCAACCCAGCCAGCCCGGGCTGGATGAACTGGAGCACAATGACGCGGCGGTAAGCCTCTTCTTCGTCGCGCTTGATGTCTGGCGTGATCTGTTTTTCGATAAAGTCCGCGGCTGCGGTGTGCTTTGCCTCGGCTTCGGCGAGATCGCCGAGGAGCTGGCGCGTGGAGGCGTCGCTGACTTTTTGCTGCGCTACTGCATAGAAACGCCGCGTCTCCGATTCCATGGACTCGATCGACTTTCGCACGGCGCTGGGCCCGATAGGCTCAACCAGCCAGACTGCCGGCCGTGAGACAAACCCCTTCACGTCCTGGCGGCGAATAAGCGGGATGTGGTCGCCGAATCGCGCGCGGTACATCTCGATCAGGCGAGTGCGGTGCTCGGATTCTTCGGCTTGCATATCCTCCAGCAACTTGGCGGTCACCGGATAATTGGTGCGCAGCCCTTCCGCAAATTCGCCGTAGATGCGGCCGTCCTCCTCTTCAAGAGAAATGGCTACCGCGAGGATCTCGCGTTCCGAAAGATCTTTGAAATGTTTCGCCATGGTCGCTTTCTGGACGCTAGCCGGATAATGGTACTAGTTTCATTTGAGCGCACAGGGTGTCTTCGCTTTAGCGCGTTGGCGTTCGGTGGTGCGCGATTCAAACCATGTTAGATCGAATTGTGGTGCATGGCGCGCGCCAGCACAACCTAAAGAACATCAGCGTCGAAATCCCGCGGAACACGTTCACGGTCATCACGGGTCTGAGCGGATCCGGCAAGAGCTCGCTCGCATTCGACACGATTTACGCCGAAGGGCAGCGGCGTTACGTGGAAACGCTATCGCCTTACGCGCGGCAGTTTCTGGATCAAATGGAGCGGCCGGAAGTGGATTCGATCGACGGCCTGAGTCCCGCGATCTCGATCGAGCAGAAGACGACCTCGCGCAGCCCGCGCTCGACTGTTGGCACCGTGACCGAGATCTACGATTATCTGCGGTTGCTTTATTCCTCGGTTGGCATCCCACACTGTCCCCTGTGCGGAGCAGAGATTGCGCGCCAGTCGCCAGCGCAGATCCTGGATCAGGTATTCACACAGCATCAAGGCGAGCGGATTATGGTCCTGGCGCCGATTGCGCGCGGGCGGAAGGGTGAATACAAGAAGGAGTTGGAGGCGATTTCGAAAGCCGGCTTTCGTGCACGCATCGATGGAGAGATCCACGCTGTGGATGAGCCGCGTAAACTCGATAAGCGCAAGAACCACACGATCGAAGTGGTCATCGACCGTTTAGTAGTGAAGCCGGGAATTGAGCAGCGCTTGGAGAACTCAATTCAAACAGCATTGAAGTGGGCAGACGGACTGGTGGTGATCTCGGTGATCGAAGGGCCGGAGCAACTCTATTCGGAGAAGCTGGCATGTCCCAACGACGGCACCAGCATCCCGCAGCTCGAGCCCCGCTCGTTTTCGTTCAACAGCCCCTACGGCGCGTGCGAGACGTGCAACGGAGTGGGCAGCACGTGGGCTTTCGATCCGCTGAAAGTTATTTGCGATCCCTCGAAGCCGCTGCTGGACGGCGGGCTCGGGCCGGGTTCCACCTCGTCTTACATGATGTCGAACGTGAACGACGCCGCGGAGCGTTTCGGAATTGATTTGGCAGTTCCGTTCGAAGAGCTGCCGAAGAAAGCGCGCCACTTGCTGGTTTATGGGAACGCGCAATTCCCGGGTATTCTAAGACTTCTGGATGAGAGTTACAGCCGTTCGAGCGAGGGTTATCGCGAGTGGCTCATGGAATATATGTCGCCGACCGAATGTCCCGATTGCGAAGGGAGGAGGCTGAAGCCGTCGAGCCTGGCGGTTCACGTGAAAGGCGTTTCGATTGCCGAGTTCACCGAAATGCCCATTGCTCGCGTTCTGCCGCTCAGCCGAACGTGGCAATTTGCCGAACGTGAATTGAAAGTAGTAGCGCGCGTGGTGGAAGAGATTCAGAACCGGCTCGAGTTTTTGTGCGCTGTGGGCCTCGATTACCTGAGTTTGGAGCGCTCTTCGGCGACGCTTTCGGGAGGCGAGGCGCAACGCATTCGGCTTGCGACGCAGATCGGCTCGAAGTTGCGCGGCGTGTTGTACGTACTCGACGAGCCATCGATTGGCTTGCATCCGCGAGACAACGGCCGGCTGCTGGACACACTGCACCATCTGCGCGATCTCGGGAACACGGTTTTGGTGGTGGAGCACGATGCGGAAACGATCGAGCGCGCCGATTACGTTATCGATCTCGGGCCGCGCGCCGGACGCTTGGGCGGCCAATTGATGGCGCGCGGGACTCCGGCGCAGATCATGAAAGAGCCGCGCTCACTAACAGGCGAGTATCTGTCGGGAAGTGCGTCGATTGCGCTGCCGCCGGTCCGACGGGCGGGCAACGGGCTGAAGATCACGGTGAAAGGCGCGCGCGAGCACAATCTAAAGGAGATCAACGCAGACTTTCCGCTAGGAACACTCATCGTGGTCACGGGCGTTTCAGGCAGCGGAAAATCGACCCTGGTACATGACATTCTGTATCGCGCGTTGGCGAAAGAAGTATATGGATCGAGAGAGCAACCGGGCGCGCACGACGCAATCCTAGGTTTGGAAAACATCGATAAGGTTATCGAGATCGATCAATCGCCGATCGGCCGCACGCCGCGCTCGAATCCCGCGACCTATACCGGACTTTTCACGCCGATTCGGGAGCTGTATGCCATGCTCCCCGAATCTAGGGAGCGCGGGTATAAGGCCGGGCGTTTCAGTTTCAACGTGAAGGGTGGACGATGCGAAGCGTGCCAGGGTGACGGACTGAAACGCATCGAAATGAATTTCTTACCCGATGTATATGTCACGTGCGATGTCTGCCGCGGGCGGCGCTACAATCTGGAAACGCTGCAGGTGAAATATAAGGGCAAGAGCATCGCAGATCTGCTGGAGGCGACAGTGGATGAAGCGGTGGAGATACTCGCGAACATCCCGCAGATTCAGGCGAAGTTGAAAACGCTGGCGGACGTGGGTCTTGGCTACATCCATCTGGGGCAATCCTCGACGACGCTTTCGGGCGGCGAGGCACAGCGCATCAAGCTCGCGAAGGAGCTGAGCAAGCGGCAGACCGGGCGAACCTTCTACTTGCTAGACGAGCCAACTACCGGTTTACATTTCGAAGACATCCGGCACTTATTGGATGTGCTGCAGCGGCTGGTGGATCTAGGCAACACGGTGGTCGTGATCGAGCATCAATTGGATGTGATCAAGAGCGCTGACTTCGTGATCGACCTGGGGCCTGAAGGCGGCGAGCAGGGCGGATACATTGTAGAGGCCGGGACGCCGGAAGAGGTGATGCGGAGCAGGCGAAGTCACACGGCGGAGGCGTTGCGCAGGATAATAAAGGCGGGAAATGCCGCCTGATCCGATTGAGACCACCCCGACCGAGCCGGTGATGGAAACACCATCAATAGCGGAAGTGGCAACCCCGCCATTGGAATCACCGCCGCTGCCCGTCCGGCGCGAGCCATTTTGGGGCTACCTGGACCTGTTACTCATACTCGGTTTCGTATGCGCCGGACTAGTAGGCATCGTCCTTTTAGGAGCTCTTTTGATCGTCATCTCACCCAAGTTGAAGGACGATCCCATGCCGATGGTACTACCGCTGCAACTTGTGTTTTACGCGGTGGTGTATGTGGGGTTCGTGGCGGTGTTCAAGCTGCGTTATCGGGCTCCGGTGCTGATTTCACTTGGTTGGCGGCGCGCCGGGTTGAATCCGTTGTTCGCGGCGGTGGGGGGAGTTGCCCTGGCATTGGGATTGGCTTTTCTGGCAACCCTATTGCACACTCCCCAGGTGGCAAGTCCAATTGAGAAGTTAGTCAACTCCCGGTCGACACTCGCTCTGTTTGTGATAACAGCAGTGATTGTCGCGCCATTCTTTGAGGAGCTGCTGTTCCGTGGATTCATTCAGCCGCTGTTATCGCGCACCTTCGGTGTGATTGCGGGTGTGCTGGCCACGGCGGTTTTATTTGGAGCGCTACATGCGCCGGAATATTCGTGGGCTTGGCAGTACGCGCTGGTGGTAACGCTTGCAGGAGCCGTTTTCGGATGGCTTCGCGCACGAACTAACTCGGTTGTCCCTGGCACGGTGATGCATGGCTTTTATAACCTGGCGTTCGTCATCGGATATCTGGCAACCACGCATGGAAAATTCAAATGAAGACCAACATCGTAGCCGCGGATGGAACTGCCGCGGGAACTGTTCTTGCGCAAAGCACGATCGAGACTATCGAATGGACGTCCGATGGCGTGGTGATGATCGATCAGACTCGACTGCCTCACGAGACTGCCTTCGTCACGTGCCGCAGCTACGGGGAGGTAGCCGAGGCTATTCGTGGCATGGTCATCCGCGGAGCGCCTGCGATTGGGGTTGCGGCAGCCATGGGTATTGCACTCGGCGCGCTGCACTCGGAGAATCTTGAATCCGATATGGCGGTGATTTGCGACACGCTCGCGAAGACGCGACCCACGGCCGTGAATCTTTTCTGGGCGATCGATCGCATGCGGGTACTTTATCTGTCGATGCGCGACGCGCCCGTCGACCAGATTCGGACGCGGCTGATTGCCGAAGCGCAGGCGATTCGTGAGGAAGATATTGCCATCAATCAAGCCATCGGGCGGAACGGCGCGCCGCTGGTTCCGGATGGCAAAACTGTCTTGACGCACTGTAATGCGGGCGCTCTGGCGACCGCCGGTTTCGGCACTGCCTTGGGTGTAATTCGTTCAGCCGTGCAGATGGGAAAGAAGATCGATGTGTTTGCGGATGAGACGCGGCCATTTTTACAAGGCGCGCGGCTGACGGCGTGGGAATTGCAGCGGGACGGGATCCAGACGACGCTGATCACGGACAATATGGCGGGACATTTTCTGAAGAGCGGGCGCATTGGCTGCGTGGTGGTCGGCGCGGACCGGATCGCGGCGAATGGCGATGTCGCGAATAAAGTAGGCACCTATGGGATTGCAGTGCTGGCGAAAGAGAACGATATTCCTTTTTATGTTGCGGCGCCCCTGTCTACGCTCGATCTTTCGCTCGAATCCGGCGATGCAATTCCCATTGAAGAGCGCGCAGCCAAAGAAGTGACACACGTACATGGGGTATTAGTCGCGCCGGAGGGAATTCTAGTTGCGAATCCGGCGTTTGACGTAACTCCGAACCGATACGTCTCGGCGATCATTACAGAGCGAGGGGTGGCGAGGGCACCGTATACGGAGAGCTTGCGGAAACTGCGCGAGAGCGCGTAAAATCTTAGGCATTCCAGGAGCGGTATGCCAAAGAAGCTCGCAATTACTATCGCGGGAGCGGTCTCTCTCGGCAGTTATGAAGCAGGCGTCCTCTGCGAAGTATTGGACGCAATTCAGCAACACAACGGCGATCCCTTGACAACGGACGACGACCGGGTCGTGATCGATGTGCTGACGGGAGCCTCGGCGGGAGGGATTACAGCAATCCTCTTGGCGCAGAAGCTGATGTACAGCGCCGGAGAGTTCAACGGGCCATATGATAATCCGCTTTACAACACCTGGGTGAAACGGATCAGCTTGGCGGGACTACAGGCCACTGAAGAGAATGAGCCAGCGCTACATTCGCTTTATTCTTCGAACCTGATCGAAACTATTTCGCAAGAGATGCTGAAGGAGCGCTACTCGACAACAGTACTGACGCCCGCGAAACGGCATGCGGCGGTCCGAGACGAGCTTCGCGTGGGTGTGGCGCTAACGAATCTGAACGGCGTGGCGTACGGGTATCCGGTTACACCGGGCGGCAAGTTCGTCTACATCGATTACGGAGACCAGTTGACGCGACACGTGGTGGCGTCGAGCTGCGATACGGCAGAGTTCTGGGAGCCCTTGCGAGCGGCCGCCGTTGCGTGCAGCGCGTTTCCAGCGGCTTTTCGCGCACAAGACGTGCATCGTTCGAGCAAGACGGAGCCAGACGATTACCTGAGCGAAAATCTCGAGCCGTGGGAGCGGGATCCGAAACCTTTTACCTACTCCGACGGTGGCATTCTGCAAAATCAGCCGCTGGGGATGGCAAAGAACCTGGTGGATGCGATCGATTGCCATATGAATCAGGAAAGGCGCTTCTACTTGTTCGTTTCGCCGCAAGCGAAAGATCCCGACGCGAATGACACCTTCCACGCGGCTAATGCGGACTATCTGAACCTGGCGAGACGATTGATCGACGTGATTATGGGGCAGGCCGGATTCCAGGATTGGATCGCGGCCAGAGGCGTGAATAAACGCATCGAGTTGCTGGATGAGAGGGCAGCCGAATTGAAGGACGCGATTTTGCAGGGTGATATAGACGTCACGGCGCTGGCGAAAACAGCGGACTCATTGCTGGCGCTCTTCTTCAAGAATGGCGAGCATCTGTCGCCGGGAGCAACTATCCCGGAAAAACTTGGTGATGCACAGGCGCGCATCGCGGCACAGTATCAGAAGGAGATGACCGAGTTGGCAGGGGTACCTGGCCGGGCTGAGGCGTTTCGCAACGCTGTGCTGACATTCGAAACCGCCGCGGGATTAGGGGCGCGCGACTGCATGACGATCTACGGCGTGACGGCGACGGATACCGAATTGGCGGGCGCGGGATTGCAGGCGTTCCTTGGATTTTTCGATCAACGCTTCCGGGACCACGACTATGATGTGGGGCGAACGCATGCTCGAAAGGTATTAACCGATGAGGCTTTGGCGAAGCCGGGAGAGCTTGGGCCGCTACGATATACAGGCAGCGAAATTCATCCGATCGATTCGCGACTGGATGGGTTGAAGTTGCGCGATGTGCCGCCGGCCGATTTGCAGGTGTTCAAAGCAGGAATGCGGAAGCGGTTAAACCAGATGCTGCGTGAAGTTTGGGGACCCGTTTTTTCGCTGCCCGCTATTCCTGGAACAGACTTGATTCTGGATTCCGTGTTGAATTATATGGTTTCAAAATCTTAAACGGAGCTGCGGGCGCGTCGGAATGGCAATACAACCGGCAAGTGTCACACTTATGGGCGGTGAGAGCTGCGCTTTCACCTGCGATGCGGGATCGGTGACCTGGACAATTGCTCCAGCGCACGGAAGTATTACCAGTAGTGGCGTGTACTCGGCGCCCCAGAAATGGCAGATCTGGTTTTCAACCACCATCACGGTGGAAGCGAGAACGGATCCGGAGGGCAAATCGTGCGGCACTGCCGCCATTCTGCTCTCTGCGGCCCCGGCATGGATAACGTCACTCGCGGTATTCTTCGCGATCCTGCTTGTAGGATTGTGCCTCTCAATCTTTCTCGTGTGGCCGCCCCCGGCCGAACAACCATGGCTCGAAGTGACGCCTCCCGTAGCGACGGTGGCACCGGGAGCGTCTCAGATGTTCGATACCAGAATCTGGCACACGCGCGATCAAGGCGTCACGTGGTCAGCTACGGGCGGGCTGATCACGCCGAACGGGCTGTTCACTGCTACAGCGCCGCTCGGAGCGGGGAACCGCGTAATTCTGACCGCGGCCAGAAGCATTGACCATACACTCACCGGAACGGCCCTGGTGATCGTCAAGCCGGTCGGTTTGGTAATTACTCCTGCAACCGTCTCTCTCCTCGGCGGCATGCCTCAGCAGTTCAGGGCCATCGAATCGCGGCCTGCCTCCAGCGCGCAGGCATCCAATGCTGCGCCGGCAACGAATGCCGGAGCGGCTCCAATCACGGTGACCTGGAGCGTTTCCGACCCCAGCGTCAAAGTGACGCCAGACGGAATCGCGACCGCTCCTGAGCAGATTTCTCAATTGAAGCGAGTGATCGTTACCGCCACCGATACCACGGACCCCGAACGGCAAGCCGCGAGCGTGCTCTATCTAAACCCCGGCAACATGGAAATAAACGCGTCGCTGCCAACTGCCGAACTGAGCCGGGACCGGGTGCTGATCTCATTGGTAATGCTGATGGGAGCACTCGGTGCATTGCTGGCGGCGTCGAGGTCTCTGGCAAGCTTTGTTGGAAACAAAACCTTCGCACCGCGTTGGAGCTTGTACTACATCTTGAGACCGTTATTCGGTGCGGGCCTGGCAGCGATCGTCTTCTTTGGCTACCGCATCGGAGCTGTTACGGGCCTTAGAGACACGGCTCCTGCTGACCCTTTCGCCGCAGCGTTCATCGCAGGCATGGTCGGGCTGTTTGCAGACACAGTACTGCAAAAGCTCAAGGATACGATCGACGCACTTCTGCCGTCGAAGGATGATCGTAGCAACAAACTGACTCCTTCTACACCGGCAGCCGCGCCGTCCGTTAGCTCGGCACAGGGGTCTGTTACATCGAAGCAAATGACGGTAAAAGGGCAGGGGTTTTTGAGCGGAGCGACGATTACGCTGAACGGCCAAGCAAGGGAGGTTACGTTTGTGGACACCACCGAACTGCGTGCGGCACTGACGGATGCGGATACGGCGGGCAAGGTGAAAGTAATCGTGACTAATCCGGATAAGCAGGCCAGCTCCGCCTTAGACGCCGAAATCCAAGCTTAGGCGGCTAACTCCTGCAATGACGCCCAGCGCTACAAAGGAGTAATATCAGCCTAACTGAATTACGTCTCAAGAATCGTCCCGCGGCCGAGCAGCCAATCGGGATCCAGGCGCCGTTTGACATCGCGCATGGCGCCGATTTCACTGGCAGAATACATTAGTTTCAACAGATCGGTCTTGCTTTTGCCGATGCCGTGTTCGGCGGCGACTGTGCCGCCGAGGGAGACCACATATTCGGCGAATTCGCGCATTAGTTCTTCGACTTTCCGGGCCTGTTCCGGAGTTGCAGGGAACAGGTTGATGTGATTATTCGCATCACCGACATGGCCGAAGATGGTGTACTGACCCGGAAGCACCTGATCGCAGCGGCGCTTGTAATAGTTGTGCAGATCGCGGTTGCGTTCGAAGGGAACCGCGAAGTCGGTTGCGAATTTCGGATAGCCGTTACGGCGGGCAGTGTCGGTCACCATCACGGCTAGCGTGTGACGGAATTCGCGAAACCGCTCGCGATCTGCTGCGGTGAAGCCGAACCAGGATTCATCCTCGAAGGCGCCTTGGTTGGTGAGCCGGTTGGTCCATGCGTCTACTTCCGGGTCATCGTCGGATTGTAAGTTCTGCTCTATGAAGAGCGCGGCACGGGCAGCAGAGGGAATATCCGAGTAAGTGGGACGGAGCAGGCGCAAGGAGTGCTCGTCCAGGAATTCAATCTGCCGCAGCTCAGGAATGGGCCGCCACGCATCCACGGCCGCGAAAGCGGCGTCGTCCGACGGGAAAAAAACAATTCCGCTGAGAATCGCTGCGGGCTCTGAAAACAGTTGCAGGTCGGCGGAGGTCACGATCCCCAGCGTTCCTTCGCTGCCCGCAAGCAGGTCGACCCATTGAAGATCGGGCTGAAGATAATAGCCGGCTGAATTCTTGGTAGTGGCCGGAAGGCGAATGGGTTCGAAGGAAAAGCCGACGCGCTCCCCGCGCTGGAGATGTAGAGTGCGGCCGTCCATCAGTGTTATGTCGAGCGCCAGCACGTGGCGGCGCACGGAACCGTAGTGAAAACTGCGCGCCCCTCCGGCATTCGTGCCGATGATGCCGCCTATGCAAGCAGACGATTCAGTCGGGTTTGGGCCGAAGAACTGGCGCGTTTGTGCAGCGGCGTGCTGCAAATCTCTAAGAATTACACCTGCCCCGCAGCGCGCGAGGCCGCGATGAATTTCAATCTCGCGAAAGCGTTCGGGCGAGATGACCCAGCCACCATGCGGGACACGTGCGCCCGTGAGCCCCGTGCCGGCGCCGGCAACGGTCAACGGAATTTTGCCGGCGGAAGCGTTAGCGACGATTTCGCGAACCTCGCCGCCGTCAGTGGGAACGAAGACCCGATCAGCCTCTCCGCGATAACCGGAAGAATCCTCCAGATACCGGCTGATGTCCATACCGTTTAGATGCTGGGCGCTGACGTAACAGCACCATCGGAAGCTGAGCTGACTAGGGCGACATACTTTGCCATGACGCCGGATGTGTATTTCGGCGCGGGACGCTCAAACTTAGCCAGCCGTTGATGAAGCTCAGCGGTGGAAATGTCGAGACTCATCTCGCGCGTTTCGATATTGATGGTGATAAGATCGCCTTCCCGCACGGCTGCAATCGGGCCGCCGACGGCCGCTTCGGGCGCAACATGGCCGACCATTAGACCGCGGGTCGCTCCGCTGAACCGGCCGTCGGTGACGAGCGCAACGCTATCGGAGAGACCTTCGCCGACGATCGCGCTGGTCACTCCCAGCATTTCCCGCATACCCGGTCCGCCACGCGGCCCTTCGTAGCGGATCACCACCACGTCACCCGGCTTGATTTTGGCGCTCAGTACGGCATGCATAGCGGCCTCTTCGCTATCGAAGACGCGAGCGGGCCCGGTTTGCGAAGTGCGCTTGAGGCCGGTCACTTTGAGCACGCTGCCTTGGGGCGCGAGTGAGCCTTTCAGAATCACGATCCCGCCGGATTGCTTGATCGGATTGTCAAGCGGGCGGATCACGTCCTGGCCGGGCGTTTCGTGAGCGGATTGGACCTGTTCGGCGAAAGTTTTGCCGGTGATGGTCATGGCGCTCGGGTCGATATAGCCGCCGTCGTAGAGGCGCTTTGCGATTACTGGAATTCCGCCGGCTTTGTCCACGTCGGCCGCGGTGTAGCGGCCTGCGGGTTTGAGGTCGGCAAGCAGCGGCGTTTTGCTGCTCAGCTCTTGAAAATCATCAATGGTGAGCGGCACGCCCGCTTCGCGCGCGAACGCTAGCAGATGGAGAACAGCGTTGGTAGATCCGCCGGAAGCGGCGACGCTGGCGATGGCGTTGTCTATTGCAGTGCGCGTGACAATATCGCGCGGGCGCAGGTTCGTGCGCACGGCGTTCATGATGACTTCTCCGCACTGGCGCGCGGCCTCATGCTTGCGGGCATCCACTTGGGGGATCGCGTTGAGGCCCATGGGCGAAAGACCGATGATCTCCATGACGGTTGCCATCGTATTGGCTGTGTACTGGCCCCCGCACGCGCCGGGTCCGGGGCACGCGGCATTTTCGATCGCGAGCAGCTCGTCGTCGCCGAGGCGGCCTGCTGCATTGGCGCCCACGGCTTCAAAAACATCCTGGATCGTTATGTCCTTGCCTTTGTATCTACCCGGAAGAATGGTTCCACCATACAGGATCACGCCTGGAACATTTAAGCGCAACAGAGCCATCGCCGCGGCGGGAATCGTCTTGTCGCAGGCGACGAGCGCGACCAATCCATCGAACATGTGGCCGCGCGCGACCAGTTCGATCGAATCGGCGATGACCTCGCGGCTCACCAGCGAAGTCTTCATGCCTTCGGTGCCCATGGTGATGCCGTCGCTGATCGCAATGGTGTTGAACTCCATGGGCGTGCCGCCAGCTTCACGTATCCCCTTCGCAACATCTACCGCCAGCTCGCGCAGGTTGAAGTTGCATGGCATGGTGCCGATCCAGGTGTTCGCAATGCCGATGATCGGCTTCTTAAGGTCCGCATCTGTGTAGCCGATGGACTTCAGGTAAGAACGGGCCGGCGCGCGATCCTTGCCCTGCGTAATGGTGTAGCTCTGGAGCTTCATAGAAACTCCTATTTAAACAGGAGAACGGCCCAGCGACTACAACCGACGCAGGTTTCTGCGGAGACGGCCCGCGAGACAGAGAAGGATCAATCCAGCGATAGCGAGCGGGAGAGACGCGGGTTCGGGCGTGGCAAGCGCATCATCCGAATCCGTCACGACACTCGCGGGCAGTAATTCTACGGCATAGGACTCATTGCCGAACGTGCCTGAAGCGAGAATATCGCCAGAGGCATTGATTGCAAATGCTTCTTCGATTGACCAGCCGGAGCCGATCGGGAGCAAATTGTTGACGTCGAACATGATGCCATTCGAGTAAACGAAAGCATGCGAGCTGTTATCGCTCATCAGCGAATAGCCGACCACCGTGCCCGCATCGTTGACACCATAGGCGTAGCTTTGCGTTCCGCCTAGAGTGCCGATATCGACGGGAGATCCGCCTGTCCAGACGAAAGCATTGGCAAAGCCCTGAGCATTTTGCGCGCTGCCGACGATCTCTCCGTAATCATTGATCGCCGTGCCATAGCTGCTGCCGTTTGCGCCGGCGAACGTGCCGATGGGAGTCAACGCCGAGCCGTTCGAAAAAAAAGCGCTGAAGAGACCATTGCCGATAGAACTGGTTCCCGCTATCTGGCCGGAAGAATTCAGAGCGTAGGCGGCGCTCCACGTGCCGCCGGGCAGTGTACCTAGATCGGTCAAGGTCCCGTTGCTCCACGTGAAGGCATGCAATTGCCCATTGGCGGTTGTGTAGCCGCCGGCTACTTCACCACTGTTGTTGATGGCGGTTCCATAGCCTGGAACGCTGAGGCTTTGCGCTTGGCCGTTCGACCACTCAGTCACGTTTGGATTGTTGTTCGTCAACTGCGTTCCGACGACCGTGCCGGCATCATTCACTCCACTCGCCTGGCCGTCGCCTGCCAGCGAATTCGGCTGCCCATTGAAGGTGACCGGTACCTGATAGCCGGAAGGATTGGTGACGAAACCCACGGCCGATCCGGAATTATTGATGGCCGTTGGCATGGCGGCCCCGGCGCCCAGCGCGCCAAGGTTCACAACGGAATAAATGGGGTCCGCCGCAAGCTGCGACGGACCCCCCAGGAAGAAGTACAGGACCGCACTGGACCACGCAAGGAGAAGAGAGGAACGAGGCTTGAATACTGATCGCCGCATACCTACTCTTCGGCGTGCTATTGGTCCCAGTATGCAAAGAAAAGCGCAGACGGCCAAGAGGAATAGGTTTCAGGCTAGGCCGGCATAGCAGGGTACCGGCTAAGGCGCGGTCCCGTTCCATGCGATCGCTTCCCCGCTCAAGCCGCCGGAAACCAAAGCTCCAGGTTTTGGCCAGGCGCAATCGCAAACCACTTTTCGAAGAGCTCCGCGCGGAGATTGCGCACAGTGTGAATCTCCGCAGCGCTGAGTGCGCGCGGAGCAAATTGGCTGAACTCTTCGATTGCCCAGAGCACACCCGAACCGCGCTCCGAATCGAAAAGACCAACGATTCGCTCCACTTCGATCGCTTCGGGGGGCAGCGGGCCCCGGGCGCCTTTACCAGTGGTGTCGTCTATGTCCCAGCCATCGGCGATCAAACCGAAGAATCCATGCCGATAGCCAAGGGCGGTCTCGACGGCAAAATGCGTCAGATCATGTAAAACAAAATGTGCGGCGTGCCTGGTCTGCTTCTGCCAGGTTACGGACCCGTTTTCGCGGGTGCACCGCAACACTTCCGCGCCATCCGGCTGCTTAGAGATCTGAATCCGCAACACTCTCTTAATCCATCTGAGCCAGAACAACTGTAAGATCGTCTTCCGGGGCGGTGGTTGAGATCTTGGCAAACAATCTTCCTATAAGATCGGCTGGCTCGAGATTATTGGTATCTAGTAAGAACTGCATGAGCCGGTCACGTCCGAATTGCTCGCCATCTGGAGCCGTCGCTTCGATGATGCCGTCGGTGTAAAGAAGCAACTTATCTCCGCTCTCAAAGGGAACGGAAATATTCGTATAAGTTGCGTGTGGAAACGGGCCGATAAACAGGCCGTTTTCTGCAAGCTGCAATAAGTCGCCGCGACTTCTTCTAAACAAGAGCGAAGGTGGATGGCCAGCGCCGGAATAGGTCACCTGCCGAGCAAAAACATCGACAGATGCACATGCCGCTGTCACGTATTGACCCCCCAGTACATCGCGGAGCATGCTGTTGAAGCCGGTGAGCACGCGGGCCGGGTCACGTGCCTCGTCCCGCTGTGCGGAAAAGCAGATTTTCAACATAGAAGCAACCAGCGCCGCAGGTACGCCGTGACCGGAGACGTCTGCGACGAGGATGGTAAGCGAGTCGTCGCCGGTTTGAATGAAGTCGTAGAAATCGCCGGCGACGGCTGTCATCGGTTGATAACGGGTGGCAATTCGCAAAGTTGAGAGTCGCGGCGCGCTGCGCGGAAGAATAGAGCTTTGTATGTGCCTGGCGGTAGTTAGTTCCTTCTCCACCTCCGTCAGTTTCCGCTCTCGGGCAACAGCTCGCCACGACGCCGCGTAACCGAGCCCGGCTAGCAGAATCAGAATGCCGAGTGGCTCGAGGTCGATTTTCGCCGCTTTCAGCCCCAGGTTGTCGAGTAGCACCAGGACGCCGCAGACCAGTACAGGCCATCTCAAGCTTTTCGCCGCTGCATCCCGATTGTCGCGCAGAAAGACATGCAGCAGCACCAGCAGAGTTCCGGCGATGATGAGAATGTTATCCGCAATATCTGTCAGGCGCCACTGATGGCCGAGCATGCTTGCGCTTACGGCAATTGGTGCAAAAGCAACCTCCACCCATAGCCAAATCGAGATGGACCTCTTCCAACCTGGACCAAGAAACTCACGAGAGAAAGCAGCGTATGGGATTGGAATGACAAACGTCAGGAAGAGCGCCGATAGACTGAAGACCCTTACATTCGCCCCGGTCGCAGTTCGAACTAAATCATTCTGAAGAAAAAGACGTACTGCATAGATAAGCGCGAAAATTCCCAGCCACAGGAGCGACCGCTCGCGAGACCTGAGCCTTGAGAGCACGATCGATGTGATGCCAACGGCAAAGATAATGCTTGCGATCGCAATAAAGGGAAGGCCGGTGCGCAGAGCGCCTCGAACGACATCGAGTGGAATGGAAGAATCACTCAAACCGATGAGCGCCGCCACCGCTGAGAAATGCAGTGACGCAATTTATCGGGCTTCGGCCAGCTTGCGCGCCCGCTGCCACCGCAGTTTGTTCCGATATTCCTCGTAGAGCGTCGTAAAGGCCGCCCAATAGTAGCCGCACACGAACAACAGCAGAAAGGGAATGGCGAAAAAGTTGAGGGTATCGATGGCGAAATCTATCATGAAGACAAAGTAAGTGCCGATCGCGAGCTCGATATAAGGAAGCCAACCGCTGCGGCGCCGGTAAGCTGCAGGATTGAGCTTCACTTTCTCGCTGCCCATAGCGTACTTTGGTGTTCTCGCAAAACTTGTCTGAATGCCCAGTAGGGCCTCCACGACGCCTTTGGTGTTGCTCACTGTCAGCGCGACCCCCGCGGCCATCAGCATCGGCAAGAATGCAATCGATTTCCACCAGGTCTTCGGATAAAGCTCTCTTTGCGCGTAAAGGTAGAACGCGGAGATAGACCAGAAGGACGCGATGATCAACGGCAGGTCAATGAGCACCATTTGGAAAACGCCCATGTAGAAGCGCACGATCATGACTGGAAGCATCAGCATGGAAACGGCGAGCATGAGCGGATAAGAAATATTGGGCGTGAGGTGCAGGAAGGCTTCCGCCTTGACACGGAATGGGAGGTCGGCCTTCAAGATGCGGGGCAGCAGCTTTTTCGCAACTTGCGTTAATCCCTTGGCCCAGCGCGCCTGCTGCACCTGGAAGCCGTAGGTCTCGGCAGGCAACTCGGAAGGGCAGTCGAGAGCTGGAACGTAGACGAAGCGCCATCCATTAAGCTGCGCGCGATAGCTCAAGTCCGAATCTTCCGTGAGGGTTTCGTGTTGCCAACCGCCGGCGTCATCGATCATGCTGCGGCGCAGGATTCCAGCCGTCCCGTTGAAGTTGAAGAACAGCCCGGAGCCACAGCGCGCACCGTGCTCCAACACGAAGTGCCCGTCGAGGAGCATCGCTTCCACCTGGGTGAGAATGCTGTATTCCTTGTTGAGATAGCTCCAGCGGGTTTGGACGACACCGACTTCCGGGTCCACGAAGAAGTGCGCGGTTCGATGCAGAAAGTCCGCAGGGGGAAGAAAGTCGGCGTCGAATATTGCGATCAACTCGCCCGTGGCAGTTGCAAGCCCCTCCTGCAATGCGCCCGCCTTGAAGCCGTGGCGATTGTCCCGGTGGCGGTATTCGATCGGAAGACCTGCCGCTTTGTATTCGTTGCAGAGACGCTGAGTATAAGGATGCGTTTCGTCCGTTGAATCGTCGAGTACCTGGATTTGCAGGAGGTCGCGCGGGTAGTCAATCTTGCTGACCTCTTCGAGAAGACGGGCAACCACGAAGCGCTCGTTGTAGAGCGGTAGCTGGATGGTGACTTTAGGAAGCTGCTCGAATTGCCGCGGCGCCGTTCGCAGAAGATTCTTGCGGTACTTCTTATACCGCCGGATGGTCTCGTAGCGGTGTATCCCGTAGATCGATAGGATAAAGAGGATACCGAAATAAGGGATCAGTAGAGACCAATCGAAGGGCGACAGCTGGTATATTCCCGAAAAGGTATTGTCGAAGAGCCCGTTTGCAAGGCGCGAGCCGAGACTTGGCTGAGCAAACAGCAATAGACAGAGCGAATACATGAGCTTAGAAGCGCACGGCCCTTACGGCCTCCCCAAACCAGTTTAGCTTGTTTGCCCTGCCTCTTGAAACTGTACGGTCTATTACTAGCGCCCGCTCACTGGTACCTTTCCGCGCCACAACACCGCCGTAAGTTATTGAACTGGCTAATTTCGGAGAACAACCCGGCGTAATTTCGCGTATGATCGAGCGTGTGGGTTCGTTTCGTTAGGAGGAACCACCGATGAGAGACAACGTCAAGATCGTAGCGATTCTGAACATTGTATTGGGAAGCCTCGGAGCGCTGGCTGGGCTGGTGGTGCTGATGATCTTCGGTGGGTTGGCAGGGATGGCCGGGTTGAACACCGGCCAAGATGGGGCGCCACCGGCGGCGATTCTGGCGCTGATCGGAACGGGCATAGCAATTTTCTTGTTCATCCTCTCCGTACCGGCCATTATCGGAGGCTGGGGGATGTTGAAGTTCCGGCCCTGGGCCCGCATCCTGATGATCATCGTCTCAGTACTTAATTTGCTCCATTTTCCGATCGGCACCGCGCTCGGAATCTATGGTCTTATTGTGCTCCTGAACGACGAGACGCGGCGGCTGTTCGAGACCGGCGGGACGTATGTGCCTCCCCCGGTTCAGTATGCAGCGCAAGCTCCTTATGGCCAGCCGGCTTACGGGCCAACGGGTGGCTATGCGTCGCCGGGTTACCCGCAGCAGAATTATCCGCAGCAGCCGCCTCCGCCGCCGACTCCGGGCAGCTAGCATTCGAATCACCCGCCGCCAGCAGCTTGCGCGCCGAGTTGAAAATGTCACGGAGCATTTCGGCGGTGAGCCGTCCGGTAGATGTATTCTGCTGGCTCGGGTGATAGGAACACAAGACCCGGGCCCCGTTTGGATGGGTATCGAAAAAGGCTCCGTGGGCGAAGCGGAATTGTGCTCGCGAGCGGATGAGAGCGGAATCCTGCAGCACAGAGAGATATGCATCCAGAGCGATAGCGCCTAGCGCGACTACTGCGCGCACATTCGCAAGCAGCGCCAGCTCGCGAACAAGAAACGGCCGGCAGGCCAGCGTCTCTTCCCGCAGCGGCTTATTGTCAGGCGGGACGCAGCGGACCGACGCGGCAATGTAAGCGTCTTTCAGCACCAGCCCGTCGTCGCGGGAGATGCTGTGCGGCTGGTTGGCGAATCCTGTCTCCCACAGGGCACGATAAAGGAACTCACCGGAGCGATCGCCAGTAAATGCACGGCCAGTGCGATTGGAGCCGTGAGCGCCGGGCGCGAGGCCCATAATCAGAAGGCGCGCGAACGGATCACCGAAACCAGGCACGGGCCGTCTCCAGTAATCCTGCCCGCGGTAGGCGCGTCTTTGTACACGGCCGATCTCTTCCCGATGCGCAACCAAGCGAGGACACCGCCTGCAACTTACTATGTCGTTATGAAGGACGCGCAGAGCGCTCACGAATCCGGTCGATGAACTCATTGGATCGGAAGAACGTGCCGAGACACGCCTTCGCTCGCGATTATAATCCGCTGACGAGTTTCAATTGTTCCGATCTTTGTTCGGATGAGGCGCGCTTTAAGGTCCGGGACGGGTTCTTGCGGAACCGCTCAATGGAAGCTGCCAGGGCGTGCAGCGACAGTCGCGAGAAATCCGGCGGGGTAGGAGTTCGGAACATGGGCAGGATATCGGAGAACGTCTCCACTAACCTGGGATCCCGCCATCCCTTGGCAACCTCTTCGCGAATAACGTTGAGAGCATCATCAGGCGAGAGAGCGCGCTTGTACGGGCGTGCGGTGGTGAGCGCGTCGTAGATGTCCGCCAACTGTAGAATACGCGCCAGCAGAGGGATCTCTTCGCCTTTGAGGCCATCCGGATAGCCGGTCCCGTCCCATCGTTCGTGATGATGCCGGATGATGGGCAAAACTGGCGCGAGCGATCGCATGCTGCTGCAGATACGTTCACCGCGTTCAGCGTGAGTCTTCATGATCTCCCATTCTTCGGGAGTAAGCGCTCCGGGCTTGAAAAGAATATGGTCCGGGATAGCAACTTTACCGACGTCGTGCAGATATCCGCCGCGCTGCAGGGCAAGAATGTCGGACGGAGGAAGATCCAAGGCCAAGCCCATCGCCGCAGCCATGAGAGCGAGGCGCTGGCAGTGCTGTCCTAGGTCGCGGTCGCGTTCTTCGACCGATTGAGCGAGAGAAAACAGGACGGTTTCGGAATCGTCGAGCGAATCGATCATCGCCTTGTGGCGGAGGCTAGCTTGTACACGGGCCAGGAATGCTCTGGGTCGTAGCGGAGCAACTAGGAATTCATCAGCTCCGGCTTCGATGGCCAGTACTTCGTTTTCGAGGTCGTCACAGGCGGCCATCACAAAGACCGGCAAAAACTGTGTTGCAGAGGCTTTCTTGAGCATGCGGCAGAACTCAATTGCCCCAAGCTCATGCGCGGCCACATCGATTAAAACTAAATCCACCCGATGCAGGGAAATGGCCCCGATCGCCTCTGAGGTGGTATTCGCTTCGCTCAGTTCATGATGGATCTCACCCAGCATGTTTCGCAAATTGTGGCGGTTCGCGGCACAACTGTCGACAATCAGGATCTTGCCACGCGCGGGGGATGCCTTCGGCCCGGCGCCCTGCTCCAGAAGGTGCCACTGCTCCGCCGGTGCGCTTGACTGGTTCAAACTTGTGGGCTCAATCTCCATTCACGAAATCACGCTCTGTTTGTCTATCGGCCTAAGCGCTTAACGGCTTTAGGATTCCTTGGCAGCGAGGCGTAAATGTGAGGGGCTACTTTGACCCGTTTTTGACAATGCTGGGGTTTTTCTCCACACCGTAAGCGTAGAACTCCCGCGGCCTAAGTATCGGTGAGCTGCTAGTAAGCAACCGGGAGATCGCCCAGTATATTGGAAAGGTACTGCAAGGTCTCGGCGATGGGCGGCACGCCACCGGCCCTGTCGACCGCTCCCGGGCCAGCGTTGTACGCGGCCAGCGCCAGCGTCACGTCCCCACCAAAGCGATCCAGCATCATCTTCAAGAACTTCGCTCCTCCATCGACGTTACTCGGCGGATCGTATGGGTCTTCTAAGTGAAGCATGTCTGCCGTTTCAGGCATGATCTGCATTAAACCCATAGCCCCGGCTGTAGACAATGCACAGGGCTTGAAAGCGGATTCTTGTTTCATCACCGATCGGAGCAAGTCAGGGTTAAGCCCGTGCTTGCCGGCAGCGACTTGTATCAGCTTATTTACCTCAGGGCTTCCGAGCGCATCACACGAATCGGGAGCTACCTGAACATTGGGCATAGACAACGGAAGGGAACCCGGCCACGGCAGACTGAAAAAAGCCAAGGACTTGGAGCTGCTCATTCCATCCGATGACGAAGTAGAAGACGGACCAAGGGTCGCGGCCAGCCCGCTGTGAAGCTGTAGCGGCTGCACCTGCTGCACAATCGATTCGTGCTGTTTGTGCAGCGAGGTATTTTCGATATTCTCGCGAAACGCGTCTAGAGAGACCTGCTGCGCTTCAATCGATTTCTGCATGGCTGCCGCGCCTTGGTCGGCCGCAGGACTTGACTGGGAAAGTGCCGGAGCACCGCTACTTTGACCGAGAGAGGTACTGCAAAAGACCAGCAAAAGTACCAAAACATTCTTGCGGATGTTCGTACTAAACGTTCCCATTACTCAAGCCATCGGCAAATTAGGTCCGCAACTTTATCGTCGAAAAACAAGTCTTACGCAATGCGACACAGGCGGTGGGGAAGTGGTGTGTTCACAGAACCTCGATAAATCACGGCGGACCAGGTGCACAAGACCATTCAACTGCTGATCATTGAGGATAATCCCGGCGACGTTCGATTGCTCGAAGAGGCTTTCCGAGAACTGCGTGCGGACGTTAACATTCATGTCGCTAAGGATGGCGCCGAAGGGCTCGACATGGTCTTACACTCTCCGCAGCCGAAGGGTCACTGGCACCCGGATCTGATCCTGCTAGATCTGAACCTACCGAAAGTCAGTGGCCACGACGTCCTGATCCGGATAAAAAGCAATCCAAAAACCTGCCGGATTCCCATCATTATCCTGACCTCTTCACGCGCCGAATCCGACGTGCGCCGGGCTTACGAGTCGCACGCGAACGCGTATTTGAAAAAGCCGTCGACGCTGGACGGCTTGATGGCGACGGCGCAGGACATCAAGAGCTTCTGGATGGAAACCGCTACCTTGCCGGGCTAGCCTCAGCCGAGAAGTTAGCAGCGGCGGCCAGCCCAGTTGCCCGGTAAATTTAAGAGCGCGAAACGCTAGCTTCCGTGTTTTAATTGAGGTGGAAACAGGCGCGCCCGCGGCCTTTCTTCCAAACTCCCAAGGAGTATCCCCGCTGAATACCAAAGCTGCTGTTGCCGCCCAAGTGCGCGAACCTACCGACCGCTGGACCACCACGGACGCCGCCGAACTCTACGATGTCGCCAGTTGGGGGAAGGGCTACTTCTCGGTAGGAGCCAACGGGAACCTGTTAGTCCATCCGACCAAAGAAGCGAGCCGGAGCATCGACCTGAAAAAGCTGGTTGACACGCTGGAATGGCGAGGCATTTCGCTGCCCATCTTGATCCGTTTCGCCGACATTCTGAAGCATCGCCTAGGCGAAATGCACCAGGCATTCGATACGTCGATTCGCGAACATGGCTACCACGGCGGCTACTGCTGCGTGTATCCGATCAAAGTGAATCAGCAAAGACAAGTGGTTGAGGAGGTCTTCCAATTTGGCCGGGCATACCGGTTCGGTCTCGAGGCTGGCTCCAAGCCGGAATTGTTGGCGGTGCTCGCAATAGCGGATAACGAGACGCCGATCATCTGTAACGGATTCAAGGACGACGAATACATCGAGATGGTGATGCTGGCAAAAAAAATCGGTCGGCGCATCATCCCTGTGATCGAGAAGTTTACCGAACTGGAGCTGATCGCGAAGCATGCCGAGCAGGTGGGCGTGAAGCCAACCATCGGGCTTCGTGTGAAGCTTGCCAGCCGCGGCTCCGGGCGGTGGAAGTCTTCGGGCGGCTACCGGTCGAAGTTCGGCCTGACAGTCAGCGAAGCGCTCAAGGCGGTAGAGTTCTTGAAAGAACGCGGATTGGAGAACTCATTGGAGCTGCTCCATTTCCATCTGGGCAGCCAGATTACCAACATACGGCAGATCAAGGCCGCGGTGATTGAGGCGGCGCGCATCTACGTCGATCTCAAGAAGCTGGCGACGGGGCTGACTTATTTGGACGTCGGAGGCGGTCTTGGCATCGACTATGACGGCTCGCAAACGGACTTCGAATCAAGCGTCAACTATACGCTCGAAGAATACGCGCGCGACGTTGTCTATCACATCCAAAGCATCTGCGACGAGGCGGAGGTGCCGCACCCGCACATCATTACCGAGAGCGGCCGCGCGGTGGCCGCGTATCACAGCGTTTTGGTGTTCAATGTTCTAGGCGTGAGCGGTTTGGGTGAAGCGGACCTGCCCGCCAATGTGCCAGAGGATGCCGAACAACCGCTGATCGATCTTTTCGAAACGCATCGATCGATCAACAAGAAGAATCTGCTGGAAAACTATCACGATGCGCAACAGGCTTTGGATTCGGCGCTGAACCTGTTCAGCCTGGGGTATCTTTCGCTTCAGCAGCGCAGCCTTGCTGAGAATTTCTATTGGGCGATCAGCCGAAAAATCCTGAAGCTCGCCGGCGAGCTGGAGTTTTTTCCTGAGGAGCTCGAGGGGCTGGACGCGATGCTCTCCGACACTTACTTCTGCAACTTTTCGCTGTTCCAAAGCATGCCGGATAGCTGGGCAATCAAGCAGCTCTTTCCGATCATGCCCATCCACCGGCTGGACGAGGCGCCGATTCGTCATGCGGTTCTGGGTGACATATCGTGCGACTCGGACGGCAAGATAGATCAGTTTATTGACCGTCGCGACGTGAAGAAGACTCTTCCGTTGCATCCGTTTAACAACGGAAGCTACATTCTGGCGGCATTTTTGTTGGGCGCATACCAGGAGATCCTCGGGGATCTTCATAACCTTTTTGGCGACACCAACGCCGTGCATGTGAGCTTGGATCAGCATGGCGACATCCTGCTCGATACCGTCGTGCAAGGCGACACCGTGCGCGAGGTGCTGGATTATGTCCAATACAACTCGCAGACGCTGGTTGACGCTTTTCGCAAAGACGTGGAGGCGGCAGTTCGCGAGCAACGCATCGGCTATGAAGACGCCGGGCGTTTGCTGAAGTTCTACGAAGAAGGGCTGCAAGGCTACACGTATCTGGAGCAGTAGTGGGTGAGCAGCCCGGAGCGGTGGCCGTCGCGGCTCCGGGAGTCCCGCTTCGCGTGGTTCTGGTTGCCCCGCGCAATCCCCTGAATATCGGCGCTGCGGCGCGCGCCATGAGCAATTTCGGCTTCACTCGGTTGCGTCTGGTGAATCCTTACAATGCAGCTTTCCTTGAAGCACGCTCCGCGATCAAGTCGAAGTACGTCCTGGAGCAGGCGCAGATCTTCGATAACCTGGCGGAGGCGGTTGCGGATTGCACGCTGGTGGTTGGCACCACCGCGGTGGGCCATCGCGATCTGCACGTGCCGCTATACAGGCTGGAAACTGCGGGCGCGCTGATTCGCGAGCATCTGGCCAACTCCAGCGTGGCGCTGCTGTTCGGGTCTGAGAAATTCGGGCTGTCGAACGAAGACATGAGCCATTGTCATTGGCTGTTGCGCATCCCTACGCGGGAAGAGCACGGCTCGATGAACCTCGGCCAAGCCGTCGCTGTCTGCTTATACGAATTGAGGCGCAGCGGAGAGGCGGCGGAGCATCGGTTTGAGCCGAGCGCGAAAGCATCAGCCGCGGAGAATGAACGCGTCACAGCATTGTTGCTCGAGTTGCTCGCGCGCTCCGGCTATACAAATCAGCGCACTTCGCAATCCACAGAGCTAAAGATCAGGCGCCTGGTACGGCGGCTGGGCATTCCAGCAGGAGATGCGGAGACTTGGCTCGGCATTCTCCGGCAGATCCTATGGAAGGTAAAGCAGGGCGGCGAAGAATAGAAACCTACGAGTGTCCGTTACTCGATTTGCGCTCTATGTCTCCCACGCGCTCTTCGAGTGCGATGAGCCGCTCATTGAATCCGCCAACTAGAATTTCGTTCGCCTTGAAACGGCTCTCAAAGCTGATTGCCCACTTGCGGAATTCCTTGAGAAGGGCAGTTTCAACCGAGCGCGTCAACTTCACGTTCTCGTCAGAACGCTTGTCCAGTTGGTCCAAACGTACTTCGATGGGTTGGAAGCGTCTTTCCACCCGTTCAAAGCGCTTGTCTACTTGCTCGAAGCGCTTGTCTACTTGCGCAAGAGCTCCACCATCTGGTCAAACCGTTTGTTCAGTTCTTCATCGGTCATAGGCGCAATCAGATACTATTATGGCCAAAATCGACTCCCTCCTCAATTCTCCACATCGAAAGTCGTCTCGCCGGTAGCTCGCGCCCCGCTTGCCGTTGTCGCCGTGATAGACAACGTATGCGTCCCGTTGCTCAAGGTGGTTGTGTCGACATAATAATTCCAGCCGACATCCGGGCAACCGGGCGCGTTGTATCTGGCACATACGTCCGGCCGGGCCCACGACCCGGCGTTGCCTTGCAATACGCCGTCGATCTGGACCAAAACGCTGGTCACAGGTTCTGAGGTATCGAGCGCCCAGCCTCCAAACCCCGCCTCGCCGCTAACGGGGGCCCCAACGAGCGGCGCGTCGATAGCTACATGAAGCGGACTCGCGGCCGTCAAGTTGACAACCGTGAAAGCCATGCTGGTCGTGCTGCTCTGCCCAGCCGAAGAGGTCGCCGTCACCTGCATCGTGTGGTTGCCGTCTCCCAGCATCGTCGTGTCCAGCCAAAGTGACCAGCCGACGTTCGGGCATCCAGTCCGATTTGGAAAGAGTGCGCAAACGTCAGGACGGGGGTTTCCATAAGTAGCATTCCCGACTGGAACGCCGTCCACCGCTACTGTCACTTGCGCGATGCCGGTCAAATCATCGATCGCCCATCCGCCAACGATGTTTCCGCCGGTAAGCCGATTATTCTGCGTGCTCGGTACGTCGATTACGACCCGCATGGGATTGGACGTGGTCCAGTTCGCGATTTTGACGGGAACGCTCGTCGTCGCGTGACTGCCGTCAGCCGATGTGGCCAAAATTGCGAGCGAATGAGATCCATCCGGAAACTTGGTCGTATCGAGCAGGAAACTCCATCCCACATTGGGACATCCCGTTGCACCTGCAAAATTCGCGCATACGTCGGGACGGCTGATTCCGTAAAGCGCGGGTCCCACCAGCACGCCGTCAACGTATGCCGAAACGTTCGTGACAGCCGAGCTCTGGTTAAGCGCCCAGCCTTTCACAGTTGTCCCGCCCATCAAAGCCGCCGACTGAAGACTCGGGTTTTCGAGCGTCAGATGTAGAGCCCCCGATGTTCCAGCATTCATCGAAGTGAACTCCGATTGGCTAGTCAGATGTAGGCCGTTGGCATCGTATGCGGTAATGCTCAAGTTGTGTATTCCGTCCGCCAACATCGTTGTATCGAGAATAAAATTCCATCCAACATTCGGACACCCCTGCCGATTCGGATAAGCGGCGCAAACGTCCGGGCGACTGCCGCCATACGCGGCATTGCCCCAAACGACCCCATCCACCGATACCGACACCTGGCTAATGACTGAATTGTCGTCTACAGCCCAACCCCCCATCGCAGCATACCCGTTGAATGCACTGTCTGCAGAATTTGGACGGCCAATGGAAAGATGTATGGGACTCGAAGCCGTCTGGTTCGCCACCGTGAATGACGCTGTCGCCGTTGTACTCTGGCCCTCCGTGGTGGTTGCAGTCAGGGCCAATGTATGCGCACCGTCGCCAAGGTACGTCGTGTCTATCCACGCGTTCCAGCCTACGTTCGGGCAACCGGGCGCGTTCGCACGCGCAGCGCAGACGTCAGGTCGGGAACCGCCGTAGCTGACGTTGTCAACTGGGATTCCATCTACACTCAGCGACACCTGGGCAATGGCCGCTAACGAGTCGATAGCCCAGCCTCCAAAGAATGCGCCGCCGCTAAATGCTGTATTGTTGGCTCCAGGCGTATCGATTGCGATCTTGATGGGATCGTTGGACGAAGCCGTCCAATTCGCGACCGTAAACGCCGCGCTCAGAGCGGCATGCTGGCCGGCGGCGTCAGTGCTTGTGATCGTCAACGTATGACCTCCGGTTGATAGCGCGGTCGTATCCAACGTGAATATCCAACCCACGTTCGGGCACCCCAACGCGGCGTAAGCGCCACACACGTCATTGCGCACGCCCCCATACTGCGCAGGTCCAAGTACGACTCCGTCCACCGATACGTCGATATCTGCGATGGAAGACGTTTCGCTCGCCGCCCACCCGGAGAACTCCACCGTCCCCAGAAACGGCTGCGCATTCGGGCCAGGCACGTCGATATCAAGCAGCGTGCCTCCGGCCGGTACCGATGGCGAACTTGCAATCACGGCGCTGTAGCTGTTACTGAGCACACCATCGACCGTAACCACGACGCTTGCGGCGCCTGGGGTCGCATCGTTCGGCAACTGAAGCACAATCTCTCCGGGGGCGACGGAACTAAGGGGTGCACGTTCGCCATTAACGGTCACATATGTGCTTCCGAGCACCGGTGCGAAACTCCCACTCGAAGCAGCGGCTGCTGCGCCCAGATTTTGTCCCGTGATAATCGCAATCGTACCCGCGACCAGCGAACCGTCCGGGGCCGGCTGCAATGATGCGATTGAAGGCTGATTTGCAATCGGCTGATAAGAAGTTGCGCTTACCTGAGTAGTGACGTAGGTAGATCGCGCTGCGATGAAGGATTGCATTTGCGTCACCGCCGTCTGGAATGCGCCGGCCGGACAAGGCCCGGGGGGCGAGCTAACCAGGCATCGCTTATTCGGATCGTTCTGGGCGGCCGCCGCAATCACGCCGTATTCGCGGTTGAGTTCCTGGGTTGCCCAACCGCCCGTGCCTCCAAACATCTGTGCGGCTTTGGCGAGAGTTGCCATATAAATACCTTGGTACTCCGGGATGCTCATGAGACGGTTCGCAAGCACATCGCTCGACACATCTTGAGTAATCGAACGTTGCGCGTTGCTGAAGCTGTCGTCTTCGTCCCAGGGAATAAATGTGTATAGCGTAGAATTCTGAAACTGATAGAGGTAGAAATTGTTGATGCCGTACGGGTCGCTCAGAATGCCGTCTGAATTAGCCAATACGTTATCGATCGCGACGTACTCCAGGTAATACGCCGGGCTTAGATATGGAGAAATCGCCGCAATAAAATCGGCGTCCGACGAGTTGTTGATTGCGGCGGCCATGTTCGCGAAGTTAGCGAGATCCGGGCTGTTCTGATTCGTCTTGAGGTCCAGGAATTGGGAGTAAAGCGAAGGGTCTGATCCAAGGTCGCTGAAATAATAAGACGCAGCTTCTTCCCACTCATACAGATAACCGCCATTCTCGCCGAAATCCCGCTCGAGAAAATTTGTGTCTTCATGCTCCACGATCGTAAAAAATCCAAATAGCTGGCCGTTGACGTAGAGCTGAGCAGGCACTTCGCGCGGCGCGGGTAAACCCATCATCTGATAAAACTTCATAGCGATCGTCTCGTGCATGTTCGACGCGTCGCCATTGTTCGCTTTCAGCAGAAAGAAATTGATGCCGAGAAAAGACTGGCTCTTCTCGTAATGCGCGATATTTACGTCCAGGTTCGGTTTCACCGGGCTCCGCGTCGCTCCCCCGTGCTGCCGGATGCCAACGTCCATGCTGACGCCGTTCCAGGAGAACTGCGCGTGATAGTAAGTATTGTCGAGAAAGTTGGCGCGCAATGCCGCCCAATCGCTGGGGTCGACGGTTAGCGAAATCTGCTGGACAACCGTGTCGTCAAAGAATGCGTTCGATGCGCTCTGTGCGCGCATTTGCGGCACCCATACGGCGAACGCCGTGATCCAAATCCAGTAGATTCGTCTGCTCATTGGAACCCGGTCTAACTCCTGTCTTTGTCATTTTTCGTTCCCCAGAGCCCAGTTCTTCAGTGAATGTCTCGCCCAAATGCCTTCTACGTTACTACAGGTGCGGCGTTGGCGCTGGTGATCGCAAACGGGAAGAGATCTCTTCGGCTCAACGCGCCGCCAAAACCTGTCATTCCAGAAGGCCAATGCTATTCTGAAACGCAATGACGAAGGTCCAGACCACCTTCAAGCTTGCCCGCCAACTCAACGATCCGGAACTCAAAAGCATCTCGCGTCTGCACGCCGTCTACGGAATTCTCGCAGCCTGGGTGCTGGCTTCAAACGAATTGTTTGTCGAATACGACGCATCGCGCCTGTCGGCCAGCGACGTTCGCGGCGCCGTCGAACAGCACGGCATTCCGATCTCATGAAACTCGGGCGGTGGTTGCTACCGATAAATCTTGTCTGCGCTCTTATTAGCTTGGCTGCCGAAACAGGCGAGTGGCTCTACTACGGCCATGACCCGGGTGGCCAGCGATTTTCGCCGCTTACGATCATCAACCGGTCCAATGTGAAATCGCTGAAGGTTGCCTGGACGTTTCGCACGGGCGACGCCTATGCGCCAAAGAATGGATCGAAGCCGACCCAATTCGAGGCTACACCTTTATATGTAGATGGCGTCCTCTATCTGGGCACGCCGCTCGGCCGCGTCATTGCGCTGGACCCGCTAACGGGGGCTCAGCATTGGTCCTACGATCCGCACGTCGACAAAGATAAAGGTTACGGCGACTACGCCAATCGAGGCGTCTCCACCTGGAAATCTCCAAACCGGCAACGCCGCATTTACATCGCTACCATCGACGCGCGCCTCATTGCTCTCGGTGCTGCAACCGGCAAGCCATGCGCCGATTTCGGAGACAACGGAGTCGTCGATCTTCGTAACGGTTTGCGCATCGCTCCCCATTGGTATTCAGACTACGAGGAGACCTCCCCGCCAGCCATCGTCGGGAACACCATCGTGATCGGCTCGGCGGTGGCCGACAATGGATCCACCGCACAAGCCAGCGGCGAAGTGCGCGCCTTCGATGCCATCACCGGCAAACTGAAATGGTCCTGGGATCCGATTCCACAGGATCCGCATGCGGTCGGCGCCGACACGTGGAAAAACGGCAGCGCGGCTCGCACCGGTGCAGCGAACGCCTGGTCGGTCATTGCGGCCGATCCGGTTCGTAATCTGGTTTTTGTTCCCACTGGCAGCGCAAGCCCGGATTATTATGGCGGAGAGCGGCTCGGCGATAATCTGTTCGCCGATTCCGTCGTGGCTTTGCGCGCGGATACCGGAGAGCGCGTGTGGCACTTTCAAACCGTGCATCACGATCTGTGGGATTTCGATGTCGCCACCCCACCACTTCTGTTCGACATGCACCGGAACGGCGCCGTCGTGCCTGCTATCGCCATAGGCTCAAAAACCGGCAACCTCTTCATCCTGAATCGCGAGACCGGCCAGCCGATCTTCGGAGTTGAAGAGCGCCCTGTTCCCCAGACCGATGTGCCCGGCGAGGCAACCGCCCCCACCCAGCCCTTCCCGCTGAAACCCGCGCCTGTAACGACACAGAAGATGACGCCGGATGATGCCTGGGGAATCGACGAGGCCGATCGCAAGTGGTGTCACGACGAAATCAGCAAACTGCGCACGGGCGGAATCTTCACGCCGCCATCTCTTCAAGGGACTTTATCGATGCCCGGCAATGTCGGCGGCCAGAACTGGGGCGGCATGGCGTATGATCCCATCCACGATCTTCTGGTTCTTCCGCAGAATCACTTCGCAGCAGAAGCCCGGCTGATCCCGCGCGCCGATTACGAATCTCTACGCGAATCGCGCGGCCGAAAAATCGACGGCGATTGGGAGTTCGCACCGCAGAGAGGCGCGCCGTACGGAATGATGCGGAGATTTCTGCTGAGTCCCAAACGTCTGCCATGCACTCCGCCGCCGTGGGGCGCTCTGTTAGCCATCCAGGCGAGCACGGGCGAAAAGAAATGGGAAGTACCGCTAGGGCAATTTTCGCCGCGACTGCCTGCTAAGTTCGGATCCATTTCGCTGGGCGGACCGATTGCGACGGCGGGAGGTCTCGTCTTTATCGCCAGCACGCTCGACTCCGCCATTTACGCTTTCGATTCTGAGACCGGCCAGCAGCTATGGAAGGGCGACTTACCCACCAGCGGCAAAGCGACTCCTATGACTTTTCAAGGCCCGGATGGGAAGCAATATGTGGTCATTTCCGCAGGCGGTTATGGCATCCCCGATCTCTCTCCGCTCGGCGATTACGTCGTGGCATTTAGTTTGTGAATCGTTTGACGGTGGGCGTGAATCCCGTCCGCGAAGCGTTACGCGCGCACCGGCCATTAGATAGGGTTCTCATCGCGAAAGGCGCGGCTGGTCCACGCATTCAGGAAATTATCGAACTGTGCCGTCTGCAGGACGTACCGATTCGCTTCGAACCGCGCGAGTCGCTCGACCGGGCAACTAACAGTGCCTCGCATCAAGGTGTGATCGCCTTTGGATCTGCTCACTCGTACGTTGAGCTAAGTGAGGTACTCGCGGGCGCCAGGCTACTGGTGGTGCTGGACGGCGTAGAGGATCCCCACAATTTAGGGGCAATTGTTCGGACCGCGCATGCAGCGGGCGCAAACGCGGTGGTGATTCCTGAGCGAAGAGCTGCGCCTCTCACGGAAACCGTGGCAAAAGCGGCGGCGGGCGCCCTGGAATACCTGCCGGTGGCACGCATTACCAACGTGAGTCAAGCCTTGGAACATTTGAAGCAGCAGGGATTTTGGATCTACGGCCTGGACGAGCATGGTCCGGCCCCGTACGACCGGATCGAGTACAACACGCCGACGGCGATGGTGCTCGGAGGCGAAGGCAAGGGACTGCATCACGGTGTGCAGAAGCATTGCGACGTGCTGGTTCGGATTCCCATGGCGGGAGCTGTTTCGTCGCTGAACGTTTCCGTTGCCGCCGGCGTTGTGTTGTTTGAGTGGAGACGCAAGAATCAAGTGGCCTGATTCCGGCGCTGCCGCCGCCCCGCTATCATCGAATCAACGCAACATGAAAAGAGTCGATTTGTACATCAAGGTTGAAGTAGATTTGGAAGAAGATGAAAAGCTGGAACGAGTGGCGGGCGAAATCTGCCGGCAACTTGAGAAGCTGTACTCGGTCCGATCCGCCGAGTTGTCCAACGCTGTGGTTCGCGAGTAGTTACTCGATCAGTTCCCGATGAATTCGAATCAGATAGCCGTCCGTCATGCCTGCAATGTAATCGCAGACTAAGCGATGAACAGGCACATCGTTCCGGGTGTCGCGATAACCTGGAATATTTTCTGGATTTTTAAGCAAGAATTCGAATAGCTCGCTCATCTTACTAACTGCAATTGCTCGTTCATCCAACAACTGCGGGCAAGAATAGACGTGATTTACCAAAACCGCCCGGAGTTGCCGGTTAGTTGGAGCCGTCTCTGGCGAGAGCTGCACCAGCCGATAGCTCAGGGACCGCACATCTTCTACAGTTTCGGCTCCCGCGATTTCCGCTGCTCGAACCGTCGCTTCGATCAGGCCGCCTATCAAGAAATTCATCAATTGCCGTTGAACTTCCCAGAAGCGCGCTCGATCGGTAGCGCCCGGATACTGCGTGTCCACCTGTTCGGCCAGTTGCGCGAAGATGGGGACTTGATCGCGAAGCTGCTCCATCGAGAGCAGGCCGGCGGAGAAAGCATCGTCCAAGTCCGCGGAGTTATATGCAATCTCATCCGCAAGATCAAGGATCTGTGCCTCTAGCGGAGGTCTTTGTCCCGGCAAAAACTCCTGTAGGTCCGCTTCCGCATCGGCATTTACCTCGCGAGAGTGTTTGACGATGCCCTCGCGGACTTCGAAAGTCAGGTTGAGTCCGTCAAAGCGAGCATATCGCTGCTCCAGTAAATCGACAATTCGCAGCGCGTGCCGGTTGTGCTCGAAGCCGCTGCCGAACCGTTGCATGTGCCGGTCTAGCTCTCTCTCTCCCACATGCCCAAAAGGCGGATGCCCCAGATCATGAGCCAGCGCCAGCGTCTCCGTGTACTCTTCATTCAAGTGCATCGCAGCCGCTATGGTGCGCGCTACCTGAGAAACTTCAATGGTGTGCGTAAGCCGGTTTCGAAAATGGTCGCCCAGCCCTCGAGCAAAGACTTGCGTCTTTCCTTCCAGCCGCCGAAACGCTCGCGAATGGATGATGCGGTCGCGGTCGCGTTGAAAATCGTTTCGGTAAGGATGCGAGGGTTCCGGAAACCTGCGGCCGCGCAGATTGTATGGACCAAGCCGAAGTCGGCCCAACATGCGTCGTTTACTTGTTCAATTGAGAAGAGATCTGCTGGACGGCCCGGCTCACCGCGGGGTCCGTCTCAGCCCGCAGCGATTGAAGCAGCTTTTTGGCTTCCTGCGGGTTGCTGGTTTCGTCCAGATGCGCGAGAAGAATCTCGGCTTGCGCTTTGGAGACAAGATCGGTCGGCTTGCTGATGATGTCGCGCAGAAGCGCCTGCGCTTCGCTCACTCTATTTGCGCCCGCGAAAATCTGAGCCAGCGCAATCTTCGCCAGAGGCGCACATTCGCTGCTTGAATTGGCAACTGCCTGCAGATCGGTCTCCGCGCCCTTAGTGTCCTGTCTGGCAGCCTTTAGGGTACCCAAATAATACTGTGCGATCAACCCCTGTCGCGTGCCGCCATCTTTCGTCACTACGTCCTGTAGCGCCTTCATAGAGGCTTGCGTCTTCGCCTCCTGTGTGGGGAAAGTTTTCCCGAGTTGGCCCGGCGCGCCGACCGGCGCCTCTAGAATCGCGAACGCGTTTTCCAAATCCTGCTGCCGCAGGGCATTTCTATACGCTGCGTACCAGAACGCTCCACCGCCCAGGATCAATACGATGCCTAGGATGATACTCCATCGGATAACGTTTTCGCGATGCGAACGCGCGTAAACAACAACGCCGGAGACCGCATCCGTGAAATGATCGTGCTGGAGCTGCTCCTTAAGTTCGTGACGGGTCAAAACGCACTACTACCTTTCTAACTGGGTTGACATCAGTAGTTTAGCACGACATCAGCATCCTGAGATTCGCTACGACGCGGCGAATTCAACGCAATCTGGCGCCTCGTCCCCAACGGTCTGGCGCGGGGCGAAATACAAGATTCAAATTATGCCGGCGCGCCGATTACGGCACAGGAACGAGCAGAGCCTTGCCAGCTACCGTTGTGAGCCCGTCCAGAGTGTCTTTGAAAGCCTGGGCGAGAGGCGGCGAAGCGCTCAGATTCCACAAAATCTCGGCATTGTTCCACGCTTGCTCGCGCGCCGCGCTCACGCTCCAAGCAGCAATCGTATCTTCCAGGTGAGATACCGGGGGAAGGGGATCCCCAAGGAGTCGAGCATGCAACGTTTGCTTCGCGCTCTCGATGATGGCGTCTAACGTGCTATTCAACGCCGTATAGTCGCGGTATTGCTCGGAAAGGTGCTGCGGGACAGTAGATTTCGCTCGGCAGGTCGCAACTAGGGCCTCCGGAAGGTCGTGGTTGATGTGCGCGTTGATCCCACTTAGCGCAAATTGGATTCGTGCAATCCTCGTGTTACTTCGGGAGACAAACATGACCTGCCAACACCCCGCAGGAAACGCTCCCGTGAGCGAAGTGCTCAATGCGTCGAAATACAGCTTTGCAAATTGAACGTCCAATTCCGCCAGCCACCCGGAATCGTTAAAGCCGCCGGAGTTGACGCGCGCTTCTACAGCCTGTGTCACCTGGAGATAAAGCCAGTTAAACCACTTGAGGCCATCTCCGTCGATGCATATCCCATCGATCGTCTGCATGGTTCGCAGTACGTCCGCAATCGATACCGGAGTGGCTTGCACTGCAGCTAGTAGCTGTGCATCATAGGGGAACATGGCGACTTATTCTATCGGACTCCGCGCACACTCCGGCTGGGCGGTTCTGGTCGCCGTCGCCGGTACGCTGACCGCCCCGCTCGTTCTGCAACGCCGGCGCATAGAGTTGACCGATTGCAGCATCCCTGGTTCCCGCCAGCCGTATCATACGGTCCGCCCGATGCAACTGGCTGAAGCCCAAGTCTTCCTCGACCGCTGCGCCGAACATTCCCGAGCCATGGCCCAAGCCGCCATTCAGACTGCGCTCCACGAGTTGACGAACCAAGGTCACACCGTCGCCGCCTCGTGCATCCTCTTAGGTTCCGGTCGAACTACCAAAGATCTCGCCGCCATACTGGCATCCCATCCTGCCATGCACACTGCCGAAGGCGATTTCTTTCGCGAAGCGCTCCGGCAGGCCTGTGCCTTCTGCGGCCTTGCGCTGACAGGCATCAATGAACGCGACCTGCTCAACCAAACCTCCGAGGCACTCCGCATGCCCGTCGATCAAATTGACCACCGCCTCTCTGCGATCGGCAAATCGATCGGCCCCCCATGGCGTCAGGACGAAAAGCTCTGCGCCCTCACAGGCTGGCTGCTCCTCAAGTGAATCACCCCGCCTTGCTGGTACTGAAACTTTTCGCGCTATTCCGCTCTCGAGAATCTCCTTTTTGCTGTAACGTTACGTTGCTTCCTTGGTCCCATTATGGTCAGCCTGCAATGGCTCTAAGTCGCAAGGAGGAGGAGATGAAATCACTAGCAATGGCGGTCTTGATCGGCTTCCTGATCACGCCTGCAGCCGTCCTGGCGTCCAGCACCACCGTTTCAAGTTGCGCTTCGGACAACCAAAGCGGTCTGTGTTTTTGGACCATTAACGACCAACAAGATAATAACCCGCCTAACACCGCAACGCCGGAGACTTTCACGCAGTTGCTCGGTATCAATAACGCCAGCACGGTGGCGGGCTATTACGGAAGCGGCACGCTTCCCGACCACCCGAATAAAGGAATCACCTTTAGCGTGGCCGGCGGTTTTCCTCAGACCATCACTTTCAACCCAGAGAATTTCCCCGGTTCGGCTCAGACACAGGTTGTCGGTATCAACAACTTATCCAATGCGACAACGGTCGGATTTTGGGTCAACTCGGCAGGCACAAATTTCGGTTTTGCGGATGTTGGCGGTACGTATACCAGTGTTGTCGATCCAGCCACTACCGGCGCCGTCAATCAGCTTCTGGGAGTAAATAACAACAACGTTGCCGCAGGGTTCTACACAGATTCGGCCGGCAATAACCACGCATATCTATACAACATAGGAACCTCCACTTTCACGCCGCTGACTTTACCCGCCAGCTTCAACGCTGTCAGCGTTACCGCTACCGATGTTAATAACGCCGGTATCGTTTGCGGATTTTACACCGACGCGAACGGAATCACTCATGGATTTCTCGACAATGCCGGTCATTTCACCAGTTACGAAGACCCGAATGGGACTGACACCATGTTTTTTGGCTTGAACAATTCCAACGAAGTCGTGGGCAGCTATGTGGGGGCAAGAAGCGGGATAACAAACGGACTTTTGTTCGAGACCGCTAGTAACTGGTGGGTTGAGGTCTACGATCCGAACGCTTCGGGGACGCCCGAATTTGGCGTAAACGGCACAACTGTGAACGGTATCAACGATCAAGGTTACCTGGTCGGGTTTTATTCGAATGGAAAAGACGGGGTTGACGGCTTTCTTGCGACACCTGAACCATCCTCGTTGGCCTTCATCGGTCTGGCTGGGCTCGCGGCCGGTTGCTTCTATAGGCGAAAAAGGCGCAGCGTCCGATAGGCATTCGATAGCAAGTCTCGACAACGATTCAAGACCTTTCTGCCATCGAAGCCGTTCGATACGAACTCGGGCGTATCTGTCTATCGCCGGCCGCGCTAAACTGAAGGCTAGCGCTTGCAACTGGAATCTGCTACTTGAGTTCTTCAACTGTCCTTGAGGCCCCGGTGGACACACGGGCTGCCGCACGGCGTTCTTTTCTGCTGGTTTTCTTGTGTACGTTCGTCGGCGCCGCCGCCCAGATCCTGGTCAAGCAAGGCACTGCGGAACTGGGCGCAGGCCACATTACACTGGGCGAGGTGGCACGCCATCCCGGGCTTTTTTTCAGCTTCTGTATCGGAATCATCACCAACTTAAGACTGTTTTGCGGGTATTTACTGTATGGCGTAATGACCTTCTTAATGGCTCTTGCGCTCAAAGGCCGTGAGTTGTCCCGCCTGTTTCCAATCATCGCGCTGACTTATGTCTGGGTGACGATTCTTTCGCTTTTTATACTCGGTGAGCACATGAACTTTTTTCGAAGTATCGGGATTGCTTTCATCGTCTGTGGCGTATCCGTTCTGGGTTTGAAGAAGTAGATCATGCACACTCCGGCAAGCTCAATCGTTCTGGTTCTGTTCGGGTCCTTCATCGGGTCCTTTGGCGCGGTGTTCTTAAAGCTGGGCGCGGAGCACATGCAAGGCAGCCTGTCCCGCATCTTGAATAACTACTGGCTTGCCATAGGCATTGCGCTGTATCTGCTCTCCTCGGTCTTCTACATCATGGGCATTTCGCAGGGGCAGCTCACGGTTCTGTATCCGATGGTCTCGCTCGGCTACATTTGGGCTATTTTGTGGGCCAAGCTCTTCTTCAAAGAACCTTTTACGATGGCGAAAATAGGCGGTTTGCTGATGATCGTCTTTGGCGTCGCGCTGATCAATTTGGGTAAAGCTTAGTTTTTCACGTGCTCACGCCAGGTGGTGGCGAAGCTTACCAGCGCTTTGGGGCGGCATCCGCGCACGACAATTTTGATGATCGCCAGCGCGACCCAGGCGAAGAAGACGGCCGTGATCCAGACCCTCGCGCCCTGGCCGAAAAACGCGGGCAGCACAAATTGCGCAGCGAACAAAAGGAACATGGCAAGCGCTTCGCGCCACTCGAATTCCATGTTGAGCAGGAACGTGAGCCCGACACAGCTTTGCCCAATGGTCAGCAACAGCTCGGATTGTTGTTGGCTGTCGAGTGGAATGGCGGAGAGCGCACCACGGCTCAACGATAACGCGATAGGCAGCAGAGCCACCAGCAGCGTCCATTGATTGATGTTGCTGGATGCGATATTCATGAGCCCGATAGAGGCGCTCTCCTTCTGCCGCGCGAAATAGAACGTAGACGCAAGCTCCGGAAACTCCGATACGATCGGCGCGAACCACTGGATCACGATAAAGCTCGGCACGCCAATGGCGCCCGCAAACGCGATCAGGCTACCGAGAAACGGCTCAGCCGTGAAGTAGATCAACACGCCACCGATGGCGAAGCAGCCGGCGATTGATAGGATGCGCCAACGCCTGGGGGCTGTTGTCATGGCGCGGGGAACGGCCTCCAAATCGCCCACACCTTCGCGTTCCTGTGGCGGAAGCTTAGTGAGCAGCCACAGATATCCTGCGTAAAACGCAATCAGCACGCCCGCGTCGTAAACGTGCAGGCTGCCTTTCCACCAGATGACTGCCGCATACACTAGCGGGAAGAAGAGGCCGATCACTTCGACGCTCTGGTGGACATCCAGTTCGATCGTTCGAAGCGGTTGACCCGTGCTCCGGCGATAGACGGTCGCGGCAGTTGCGTAGATCATCGGCCACGCCAGCCCGGTGAGCAGCCGCAGCGCGCCTGTCAGGTTTGCCAGCAGCAGATCCGTCTGCTGCCGCCATGCCAGAACTCCTTCTACTGCAAATTCCGGCAGGGTTTGCATCCATGCAAGAATCGCCAACGCGAAGCCTTGCGCCACGAAAAATTGCGCCGACTCCGCGCCCCACGCGATCAGAACAGAGGCGATCAGGATGCACGGCGCTGTCCAAAGCACCGCCCATGGGCTCGAATGATACAGAGGCGCTGCGTAGAAGAGTAGCGCCAACGCGCAGAATCGAGGCCGCAATATCCCACATGGTAGCGCCCCGAGCGCTCGTTCCCGGTAGGATGAAGGTTATGGCGATTTGGTCCTGAATTGAATGCCTGCCTTTCCTGTCCAAACTCCCCAGGGTAATTACTCCGCCATTGTTGAACGCGGCCTTTTGCAGCGCGCCGCAGATTTTATTCCCCGACGTGCGGGCAAGCTTTTCATCATCAGTACGGAAGATGTCTGGCACCTGCACGGCCAAGTACTCGAACAGCAATTGAAGTCTGAGCATCACGTCCTGTTTTTGGCGCTCGGCGAATCGAACAAGCGCCTCGCCACAGTAGAAGGACTGGCCGAGCAAATGATGGAGCACGGTGCGGACCGGACCAGTATCGTGATCGGCTTGGGCGGCGGCATCGTTACCGACGTCGCGGGCTTTCTTGCAGCGATCTTCATGCGCGGCATCCCAGTGCTGCAGATCCCGACTACGCTTCTTGCTCAAGTGGACGCGGCCATCGGCGGCAAAACTGGGGTCAATCTCGTCAACGGCAAGAACCTCGTCGGCAGCTTTCATCAGCCGCTCGCAGTCTTGATCGATCCCGAAGTGCTGGCAACTCTCCCAGCCCGCGAGTACCGCGCCGGGCTGTTTGAAGTAATCAAATGTGGCATCATTCGCGACCGCGGCTTGTTCGATCTACTTGCGAGCCAGCCGGACGCCGTGCTCTCGATGCGGGCGGACACAGTTGACGGTTTAATCGCCGCCGCAGTGCGGATCAAAGCGGAAGTCGTTTCCTGCGACGAGCGCGAAAGCGGCTTACGCCGGATCCTGAATTTCGGCCACACCATCGGTCACGCGATTGAGGCCGAAATCGAATATGCGCGCTTTTTGCACGGCGAGGCGATCGCCTGGGGCATGCTGGCCGCCACCCGATTGGCGGAACTGACTAAGTTACTGGATGAGGCAAGCGCAGATCTCATTCGACAAACAATCTGCCGCTACGGACCGCTGCCGCGGGCAGACAACCTGGATCCCGATCGCCTGATTGCGCGGCTTGCAAGCGACAAGAAAACGTTGCAGGGGACGGTACACTTCGTCTTGCCGACCGCCATCGGTGAGGTGAGAGTGGTGCCCGGAATCGAATCGCAGCTCATCCGCCGCGCTATCCTGGATTCTCTGCAGGAAAGCCGGTGACTACCGCTTCAGGCACGACACCTCCCGGTACATCGGGGGAGCGGCAGGCGGCCCAATGGGTGCAGCGCATGTTTGCGGATATCGCACCTAAATACGATCTGATCAACCATCTGCTGTCGTTCAACATCGATCGTGGTTGGCGCAGGGCACTCACAAACCGTCTTTCGCCAATCTTGAGCCGGACGGACGCCCGGGTTCTGGATCTCTGCTGCGGCACCGGCGATGTGATGCTCGAGTTGCAAGCGGTAGCCGCCGCTCCCGTCATGGGGGCCGATTTCTGTCATCAAATGCTTGTTTCGGCGCGGGCGAAAGCGGCTCGCTCAGGCCATCTCGCTCCGTTATTCGAAGCAGATGCCTTGCAGTTACCCATCGCGAACGCAAGTCTCGATGCGATCTCCATTTCTTTTGGGTTCCGCAATCTCGCTAATTACGCCGCCGGCCTCGACGAATTGCATCGGGTGCTAAAACCAGGCGGCGTTCTTGCCATCCTGGAGTTCTCACATCCCCAGGGGGTCGTGATGCGAGCAAGCTATGGTTTCTATTCGCGCGTGTTGCTGCCTGTTATCGGCTCACTCATTTCTGGTTCCCGGGAAGCATATGCCTATCTGCCCGATTCGATCGGTAAATTCCCTGACGCCGAACCCTTGCGTGACATGATGGAGTCCGCGGGTTTCAACCCCACGGAATTTCAATTTCTGACTGGCGGAATCGCCGCTCTCCACCTGGGCACGAAATCAATGCCCGGCTGAGTTGCTCAACGCTCGATGAATCTCCTCGCGCAACCCCAAATTGCGGACCAGCCGTAACAAGTAATTCGGATGGAGGCCTAACACGCGCGCCGCTTGCTTGTAATCTCCGTTCCCTTGTACGTACGCGTCGAGAATGGCTTCCCGTTTTGCCTGTCCGACTGAATGATGATACTTGGTGCCAGCGTCCCGCGGCGCCGACTCCACCAGCGTCTCCGGCAAATCCTCCGGCAACACCACTTCTGAGACTCCAAGCACAACGGCCCTCTCCATCGCATTTTCGAGTTCACGAACATTTCCGGGCCAGGAGTACTGCACCAGTATGTCCTCGGCTTCGGGAGAGAGCCCTTCGACGCGCCGCTTGCAGCGTTCGGAAGAACGTTGCAGAAAGTAACGCGCCAGCAGGCCTATATCTTCTTTGCGTTCGCGCAAAGGCGGAGATTCAAGCATCACCACGTTCAGCCGATGATAAAGATCCTCGCGAAATTTGCCTTCTCTGACAGCTTCGGTAAGGTCCAAATTCGTCGCGGCAATCACGCGCACATCCAGCGAATGCACCTGCGTTCCGCCTACCCGCTCGAACTCGCGCTGTTGTAATACCCGCAACAGCTTCGCTTGCACTGACAGCGCCAATTCGCTCACCTCATCCAGGAAAATGGTCCCGCCTTGCGCCAGTTCAAAGCGGCCCCGTTTCAGCAGAATCGCCCCCGTAAACGCGCCCTTTTCATGACCAAACAGCTCGCTTTCAAACAAGTTCTCGCTCAGCGCCGCGCAGTTCACGGCCACAAACGGATGATCCCGCCGGCCGCTCTTCTGATGGAGCGCGCGGGCGATGAGTTCCTTTCCCGTTCCGCTCTCGCCCGTAATCAGAACAGTGGTGTCGCGAGGCGCCACACGATCGATCAACCCGAGCAATCGCCGGATCACTGCGCTATTTCCCACAATTCCCGTGTTCGTTGCAATTTGCTCTTGCAGCAAAGCATTCTCAGCCCGCAAAGTTTCTACTTCATGATTAGCTTCGAATCCTATGGAAGCTAGCGACGCAATCGCGGTAAGCGCCTCCAGGTGAGCCGGCAGGCGATTGTTTTCGTATTCGGGGACGCGGACTACAAGTGCGCCGCCCAGCACGCCGGACAGGTAGAGCGGCACGCCAGCCAGGCGGGTTTCAGGATCTGACTGCGCGCCTTCTTCGCACACGCGGCGCAATAAAGCTTCTAAATCGGTCTTATATTCGGAACCCGATTCTCCATACCGCGCCAGCAGTTCGGCGATGCTCGCCCCTTGCAGCAGCACGCCTTGCTCCACGGGAAGCAAATCCGAAACCAGCCGCAGGATTTGGGTGCGAAGCAGCTTGGTCTGCGCATCATCCGCGCTGGCCGCCATGGCGCGAAACAGAAAGACAAGCGAGCATGCCACCAGCAACACCGGCTTTACCTCAGCTTCCGAGCGCACCGCGGGTTCTCCTGCCCGTTCGTGCGACCGGAACATCAGAATCGTCTTCCCCACGCCGATCTGGTCGCGGTCTTCGAGCCATCTCTCCGCGGAGCGCATGCCGTTTACGTAAGTACCCAGTGACGTTCGAAGATCCGTCATTACAAAGCGGTCGCCCTGGCGCCGGATCTGGCAATGCCGCCAGCCCACCTCCGCCTCATTCAGAACCACGGTAGAATTAGGCGCGCGCCCGATCACAATTTCCGTGTTAGTGAGCGCATACCGCGTCCCGGCTAACGGACCGTTGACGATAATTAGCTCAGCGCCCATGTGAGCACTAATGTAGCTCACCCGCCGCACTTAAATTCGTGCAAGTGCGCTCGCCGCCAGCCGCTAAGCGATGCTGATCAAGTCCTGCTCGGCCTCGAGAAAGCCGTTTTCGGCTTCAGCGCTCTCCAGATCCAGAAATCGAGTGTCCAGCAAGCGCCCGGTGTCAATTCGGCCCATCGCCGAAAGCAGCGTCTCTTTTATGGAAGGATGATCAGCTTCCAGTTCCGCGAGGATCTCCCGCAGGCTGCGCCGAACAGTGCCGGTTTTTTGCGAACAGCCACAAGGAATCACCGGTGCCCCCAGCGCCGCCGCGAAATCCCGCGTCAGATTTTCCGTAACGTACACGAGCGGCCGAATGAGCCGGAACTCGCGCTTGCTCGACCATGTCACAGCGGGCAGCGCGCTGATTCTGCCGGTGAACATTGCATTCCGTAGAAACGACTCGCAGAAATCGTCCGCCGTATGCCCGAATGCAATCACGTTCGCTCCGAGCCGCCTCGCGATCTGGTAGACAGCGCGCCGCCGGAACCTGCTGCACAGATCGCAACCATGCTCCGGCTGGTCGACTAAAAGCTTCAACGACGGCGCGTCCTCTATATACGTCCAATCAACACCGCGCTCTCGCAAGTACGCGCCCACCGGCTCGATGGGCGCAAGGAATTTCCCCTGTTCCACCGTGAAGGCACAGACGCTGAAATCAATGGGCGCACGCCGCTGCAACACCGACAGCGCTTCGAGCAACGTCAACGAATCTTTTCCACCCGACACGCCGACCGCCACGCGATCTCCGTCGCGAATCATACGAAAACGGCCGATCGCCTCGCCAACCTTCCGCAGAATCGATTTTTCCAAATCCACTTTTCTCACGATAGCGCGCCAGTGGCTTGTCAGAGTTTGAGCGACAATTTGCACAGCTGGTCGCGCCTTGCGCGACAATTTGCACAGGATGATTTGTACCTGATGATTGCCGTCGAAATCTCTTCCTTCGGCCCTCCCGATGTTCTTCAACCCGTCGAGCGCCCGAATCCGGAGCCTAAACCCGACGAGATCATCATCCGGGTGCAAGCAGCGGGCGTCGCTCGCGCCGATGTGCTGCAGCGGCAAGGCAAATATCCACCGCCGCCCGGCGCGTCCGATATTCCGGGGCTGGATGTTGCTGGAATAGTAGCTTCCACCGGCCGCAATGTCACCGGATGGAAACCTGGTGACAGCGTCTGCGCCATCTTGGCCGGTGGCGGATACGCGGAATTCTGTGCCGTTCCGAAAGTGCAGGTCCTCCCAATCCCGGAAGGCTGGACTGCGATTGAAGCCGCAACACTCCCTGAAAATCTCTTCACTGTTTTTGACAACCTGGTAACTCGCGCCGGCCTGCGGCGCGGCGAGACGATACTGATTCACGGCGGTACGAGCGGCGTCGGTAGCATGGCAATCATGCTCGCGCGCGCCTGGAGTGCAGTGCCAATCGCCACCGCTGGTACTCAGGAAAAATGCGACGCTTGCCTCGGCTTCGGGGCGGCCCACGCAATCAACTACAAGCAGTCGGATTTCGTCGTCGAGGTGAACCGTCTAACCGCTGGGCGCGGCGTCGATGTAGTGCTCGATATGGTGGGCGGACCATACCTGGACAGAAACCTGGAAGCGCTTGCGCTGGAAGGCCGGATCGCGATCGTAGCGACGCAGGGTGGCCGCACCGGGCAGCTAGAGATTCACAAACTGATGTTGAAGCGCGGCAGAGTGATCGGTTCCACTATGCGCGCCCGCACACCCGCGGAGAAAGGCCACGTCGCGGAGCGGTTACTTCAGGACGTGTGGCCGTTGCTACCCGCGAAAAACCCAATCCGCCCCATCATCGATTCCACTTTCCCGCTTCGCGATGCCAGGCTCGCACACGAACGCATGGAAAGCGGCGGCCACATCGGCAAAATTGTCTTGACCATCTAATATGCGCATTGGCATCACTTGTTATCCCACCTACGGGGGCAGCGGGATCGTCGCCACCGAACTCGGCCTTGAACTCGCGTTACGCGGTCATGAGGTGCACTTCATCAGCTACGCAAATCCAATCCGGCTCGATCCGGACACACCCGGCATCTATTACCACGAAGTCGAAGTTTCCACTTATCCACTATTCCAGTATCCGCCCTATTCGCTCGCGCTCGCCTCACGGATGGCGGAAGTCGCCGAACGCCACAGCCTCGATCTGCTCCATGTCCATTACGCCATTCCGCACTCCATATCCGCACTGCTCGCTCAGCAGATGACCACCAGTCGCCGCTTGCCGTTCATCACTACGTTGCACGGCACTGACATTACTCTGGTGGGCGCTGACCGGTCTTACTTTCCCATTACGAAGTTTTCCATCGAGCGCTCCGATGGAGTCACGACTATCAGCGAATACATGCGCCGCCGTACGGTTGAATTTTTCGGCGTGCAAAATCCCATCGAAGTGATCCACAACTTCGTGAACTGCTCGCTCTATCGCCCCGATCCGGAAGCCCAGCGCAAAGGTCGAAAGCGTATCCTCCACATTTCGAATTTCCGCCCCGTCAAACGCGTGCTGGATTGTATTTACGCGTTTGCCAAGGTTCGCCAGCATGTCGATGCCGAGCTGGTCATGGCCGGTGACGGACCCGATCGGGGTCCGGCCGAAGGTTTGGCCGGCGAACTCGGCCTTGATCCGTATGTTCGCTTCCTCGGCAAGCAGGATCACATGGAGCGATTGATTCCCCGCATGTATGCTTTGCACCTGCCCAGCGAGATGGAAGCATTCGGCTTGGCGGCCTTGGAGGCCATGGCTTGCGGCGTGCCTCCAGTAGCCACCCGGACAGGTGGCGTACCCGATCTCATTACCCACTCGATTGACGGCTTCATGGAACCGGTAGGGGATGTCGACGCCCAGGCGGCACGGCTCACGGAGCTGCTGACGGACGGCGCCTTGCATGCGCGCATCGCGGCAGCCGCGCGCAAAACGGCGGAAACACGGTTCTGTACCGATCTGATTATTCCCCAGTACGAGGCATACTACGCCCGCGTTCTCGGGACCGAGGGAACCTTCCATCGTCCGGCGGTGTCTACTTAAGTAGCTGGCATTTACAAAGCCAGTAGGGGTAGAATTTCAGTCGATGGCGCGACCCTTATTGGGCACTCCGGGGACCCTGTCCATTTTGGCGGGCAGACCGGCCGGTATTTCCGAAGAAGACGCCCGTATCTTGCGAGGTCTTCGGGCCGGGATAGACGAAGCGTATCGGGAATTGATCGATCGCTATGAGCAACCGGTTTACGGCGTGGTGTATCGGCTCCTGGAGAATCCAGGCGACACTTGTGACGTGGTTCAGGAAGTGTTCTTGAAGGTGTTTCGAGGTGTGAATTCATTTCGCGAACAGAGTAGTCTTCGCACCTGGATATACAGAATCGCACTCAACGAGGCGCACAATCACCGCCGCTGGTTCAGCCGCCATTGCCGCCGCGAGATTTCGATCGAGAACGAGCGTGGCGACGGCAGGAGCCCGTTGGAATTCGCCTCTGATCCGGGTCGTTCGCCCTTCGACCAGGCGCTGGACACAGAGACCCGCACGCTGATCGAACGCGCCTTGGCCAGCATCAATCCGGTCTTCCGGACGGCGGTGGTGCTGCGTGACATTCAGAATTTAAGTTATGAGGAGATTGCGGAGATTTTGCAGGTTTCGCTAGGAACAGTGAAATCGAGGATCCTTCGCGGGCGCGAGGCCCTGCGGCGCGAGCTGACACAGCGGCCGGACCAGGGTTTGGCGGAAGCGATGGCGTAATGGCCGGTTATTTTGAATTGGGAACTATGGCACTTTCATGACGTGTTGGAGCGCAAAGCGTCGGAGTACGGACTATGTGGACGGGCGGCTGCGCGGGAGTGAGCGCTCCCGGATAGCGGCGCATCTCGCCGAGTGCGATGCCTGTTCCCAGCAAGTCGAGGAGTTAGCCTCAGTGCGCTCCACCTTGCGCGACTTGCGCGTGCCTGTCGCCCCGTCGCCCTTGCGGACCGAACTGCTGATTATGGCCTCCCGCGAGCGCAAGCTTTCTCGCCACTCACGTTTGGAGCGCCTGTGGAACCGTTGGAGGTTTCGGCTGAACGAAATGATGCGCCCGTTTACCATTCCCGCAACCGGCGGCGTGCTCTCCAGTTTGGTCTTGTTTGCGGCGCTAGCGATTACTATCAGTACGACCACGCGCGCCGTCGCCTATGAAGTGCCGGTGATCTATGCGGACAGAGTGGATCCGAATCTGGTTCCGGTCGAGCTGCGGTCGTCAGTGGTTTTGACTTTGAGCCTTGACGACAAGGGGCGCATCACGGATTACGCGGTGCGAGACGGTTCCGATTCCTTTGTTGGGGACCCCAGCCGGCTTCAATACAACAATATTGCGCTTCCCGAATTCCGCACTGTACTGGCTATGACGCAACCGGTGAGCCGCGACATCAGCATTTCATTTACCCCCCTCGTGTTCCGGCCGTAGAGAGCCGGTGCACCTCCCGGCCTCATCACGTTCGGTTGATCATCGCCGTCGCCGTCGATTCGAAATAAGTCCAAAGAATCTGTTTTGCTTCGGCAGGCATGTTGGTTTCCTGCAACGCGTTCGCCATTAGCCGCAGCCAACGGTCGCGGGCTGCGTGAGTAATTGAAAACGGTGCGTGCCGCATGCGCAGGCGGGGATGGCCGCGGTGTTCGACATAACGCGCTGGGCCTCCGAAACGAAAAATCAGAAACTCGCGCAGTCGTTGCTCGGCCCCAGCTAGATCTCGCCCGCGATACAGCGGTCCGAGGATCTCGTCATCCGGCACTTGACGGTAAAAATAAGCTATCAAGTTTTCAAATCCACCCTCGCCGATGACAGAGTAGATGTCCTGCTCTTCCATGCAAATAAATATTATTGCGAAATCCGAGGAAGTTTGCTTTCCTCGGGGATACTACTTACGGCTCGCCAGTGTGATCGAGATAAGTAACTTCTTTGGATTTCGGCAAGCGCGTTCCCGGTGCCCCGGCCTAGCGGGTTTGAGAACTCTATCGCTAACTCGCAGCCTTATCGGAGAGGGTGCCGCCAGCAAGAGAAAACGCCTGGTTTCAGCCGCTCAAAGCGGGTCCTTCGAAAACGGGTATTTCTTAGTGCTTGTGTTTGCAATCAATTCCGCGTTGGGAGCATTTACAAGGTCGGCCGCGGCTACGTTTAGCGAGCGGCGGTTCGGTGAGCGGAGGCTGGGGCCGAACAATCACCTCCAAGCC
>DATJUG010000116.1:0-49771 GCA_035502635.1 Bryobacteraceae bacterium | reverse complement strand
GTGTGATCCGAGCCTGACTCAGCAGCAATGCATCTCTAACGAGGCTCAGATCTATGGCCAGGACGTTATAAACCGGCTCAACTTTACGCGCGGGCGAATCCTGCCTGCGACCATGCTCAATGCTTCGGCTGGGGCGGACATTTACAGGACCGACCGCGTGAACATGCAATTTGAATTAGACGGGGAGGATCTAAATAGCGTGGTCAATGTCATCGATTTCGGCGGACTCTTCTCCGGCAATGCGATCGGTCCGGCGCGAAGCGTTTACGCCCGCTTGACGACGACCTTCTGATTCCGTGCTCCGGAGTGGCGATCCGAGGCATCGGTTTGCCTCTCCGGAGCTTGTCTTCTGTTGCGTCATGTCAGCGGTTTGAGGAGGTTCGGCAATGAGTTCGCGCGGTATCAGGATTCTGGTGCTGGTTATTGTAATTGTTGTTCTTATCGCGGGCGCATTTTCCTGGACGCGGTACATCCGGATTCCCACGAATGTCGCTTATGTAACGTCGCAGGACGGCGGGATTTCCGTGATCGATCTAAACAGCCTGGATGTGGTCAAACAAGTATTTCCGCCGAACGTAGCGCCGCGTGGACTGGGGTTGACGTTCAACGGCGAGTATTTGATGACGGCCAACGAGAACACGGCGGATGCGACGGTCTTTGACACCCGCGGGATGCGGATCAAGTTGGTAAAGCGGATGCACGTCGGTGACAACCCGGAGTTCGTGAAGATCAATCCGAGCGGCACGGAAATGTTTACTTCCTTTGAGCCGGGATCTACCGGTGGGCCACCGACTCCGGGCGAAGAGGAAGGTGGAGCGGAAGAGGAAGGTCTGCCAGCGCAGGTGGTTGCCTTCAGCACGAGAAACTGGTCGCAAGTGATCTCGTTCGCGGCTGGGCCATCGACCGAGGGGCTGGAATTTTCGGCCGATGGTTCAAAACTGCTGGTTGCCAACGAGGACCAAAATACCGTTGGAGTTTACGACACCGCGACGGGGAAGCGGATCGACCTAATTGATCTATCTAAGATTGGCCGCCGCCCGCGCGGCATAAAGCGCTCGCCGCTGGGTGCCGGCTACGCGGTCACCATGGAAGGCTCGGGCACCCTGGTGATGCTTGATCCGAATTTCAACGTGGTCCGCACGATACAAACGGAGGCGAAGCCCTACGGCGTGGCATTCGACAAGAGCGGCAAGCGGCTGTTCGTGGCCGCTGCGGCGGCGCAAAAGCTGCAGGTATTCGACGCCGACACGCTCAAGGAGATAGGCGAGGCGTCTATCGGCAAGCGCTGCTGGCATTTCACGTTCACGCCCGACGGCTCGAAATTGCTGCTGGCTTGCGGCCGTTCAGACGACGTCTACGTGGTCGACGCCAACACCTACAAAGTCATCAAGACCATTGGAGGATTCCAAACCCCGTGGGGCATTCTCACCTACCCTCGCTCGTACGGCAGTTTGGGTTTGCCATGAAGATTTCCCCCCTGCCGGCATCCTCGCCTTCCATTCCCGAGGCGGGGATGCCGGTCCCCCCATGTGTGTACTCATTTGTTTTGCGTGCCGAGCGGTCCGCGGGTAGGCGTGTACATAGCGGATCGAACTTTCCGCCCCCCTCTTGTCTCGAAAGGGGCCTTCGGGCAGCGGGGCTTTTCTGTGGTGGGGCATGTTCGTCAGCTTCTTCGCCACCGGGCACTTTCTGGAGAAAGTTCTACGTACGTTGATTTTTTAATATGAGGGACGTGCTCTAGTCGCGTTGGATTCACTGAGAAGGAGAACTCCTTTGAGACCTCGCCCATTTCATATGCTTGCGTTCGCAATGTTAGCTTTTGCTGTTATCGGCTGCGCCAAGAAAGCGAGCGAAGCACCGCCACAACCCCCACCGCCGACAGCCCTAGTTAACCCGGCAACCGCCGGAAACATAACGGGCACAGCCCGGCTAGTCGGTCGGCCGCCCAAATTTCATCCGATCGACATGAGCGCTCAGCCTGCGTGCGTAAAGGCCAATCCGAGGCTGGTGATTCCTCCAATCGTGGCAATAGGCACCCACGGCGCGCTCGCCAGTGTGGTCGTTTACATCAAATCCGAGCTCGGCCGTTACAAATACGACGTCCCGACGATGCCCGTGGTACTCAATCAGAAAGGCTGCATGTACGAACCACGCGTGCTGGCGCTACGCGTAAGCCAACCGCTCGAAGTTCACAATGAGGATCCCACGACCCACAATATTAACGTGCGGGCTCTCCCACCGAATCGCTCCTGGAACCGCTCGGAAGTCCCAGGCTCTCCCTCGTTCACCGAGACGTTCGCTCACCCAGAGTTGTGGATCCCAGTCACTTGCAACATTCATCCGTGGATGCGCGCGTATCTTTTCGTGTTTGATAATCCGTATTACGACGTCACGACGAAGACCGGCGATTTCGAACTGAAAGGCCTGCCGCCGGGATCGTACACCATCGAAGCGTGGCAGGAGTATTACGGCGTGCAGGACCAGACCGTCACACTGGGACCGAAGGAAACGAAATCGGTCTCATTCGTTTTCAAGATCGGCACCTAAAATAAACCCAGGCCACTGCGTCCGCTAAGAAAGTATGCCTGCGTCAAATGTTTTTCGAACGCGCTACACGATCAGACGTTAACAAGAGATGTAACCGCGGGGTGATGGCGCGGGTCTTAAAGCGAAGGGGGCATCAGATACATGCGATTCCGATGCTTTTCTGTTTTAGCAGTTGGTGTGCTTTGTGCATCGTTGGCACCCGCCAGCCGCGTCCAGTACACCGGCGGCGACTGGCCGATGTACCGGCACAATCTCGCCGGGGACGGATTCTCTCCGCTAATGCAAATCAACACCCACAACGTGGCAAATCTGGAAGAAGCCTGGACTTACCAATTGGCGCCACACGGCTTCTTCGAAGTGACGCCGATCGTGGTGAACGGCGTGATGTACATGCCCGCCGGATCGAAGGTCGTCGCCGTGGATGCGGATACCGGCAAGGAGATTTGGAACTACTCCTGGAAGGGCGCGCAAGCATCCACGCGCGGCGTGGCCTATTGGCCCGGCGACGCGAATGATTCGCCGCGCATCATCTTCACTACCTTCGACAAAAAAGTTGTTGAGCTCGACGCCGACACCGGCAAGCTGGTGCCCAGCTTCGGTGACAACGGCGTCGTCACTCTGGACGTCGGCTACGATGGCGTGCCCACTGTGTTTGGCGACATCATGTATCTCGGAGCCAGCGTCGGCGAACTTCCTATCGGACCTCCAGGAGACACGCGCGCACTCGATATCAAGACCGGCAAGATTCTGTGGGTGTTCCACACCGTTCCCCGGCCCGGCGAAGTAGGTCACAACACCTGGTTGAACGGCGGGTGGAAAGGCCGCTCCGGAACCAATGTCTGGAGCTGGTACATGACCGTCGATCCGAAAACCGACACGCTTTATATGCCAGTGGCAGGCGCATCGCCGAACTACTATGGCGGTGACCGCCCCGGAAACGACCTCTTCGCCAATTCCCTAGTCGCCGTCAACGCCAAGACCGGAAAGCTGAAGTGGTATTTCCAGACTATCCACCACGGATTGTGGGACCAGGATCTTCCGTCCGGCCCAGCGCTCCTCACGATCGACCGCCATGGCAAGAAGGTTCCGGTGGTGATTGCCATGAACAAATCCGCCTGGATGTTCATCCTCGACAGAAAAAGCGGAAAGTCGATTTTCGGAGTGAAGGAACGCCCAGTGGCCAAGGGAGATGTGCCGGGCGAATGGTATTCGCCCACGCAGCCTTTCCCGCTGAAGCCTCCGCCGCTCGCGCGTGTCAGTTACAAGCCTTCCGACATGGTGACCGCGGAAGACACCACACCCGAACACGCTGCGGCCTGCCGCGAGCTGGAAGAAAAATCCGGCGGCTTCCGCAACGATGGTCCCTTTACCGCATGGAACTTCCACAAGGAAGGCACGCCGGTGCATAGCACCATTCAGTTTCCCGGCGGCACTGGCGGCTCGAATTGGGGCGGCGTGGCCATGGATCCAAGGGACGCATACGTGTTCATCCACATCCACAACGACGCGTTGATCGGCTGGATCGAAAAGAAAAAGCCCGGCCTGAATTATGGACGCGGCACCGAGGGCTCGACACAGGAGTACGACCGCGCCAGCATCGTAGGCCCAGGTCCCTACGCCAGCTTCTCTGCGATTGCGAAAGACGCGGATGGCAAAGTCCTCGGCAATTGGCCGTGTCAGAAACCGCCATGGGGCGAGCTGATCGCCGTCGACGCCAACACCGGGGAAATCGCATGGTCGGATGTCGCCGGAATCACCAAAGGCCTTCCGCCGGATAAGCAGAACACTGGCAACGGTAGCAGCGCCGGACCGATGGCCACCGCCGGCGGGTTGGTCTTCGACGGCGCCACCACCGACGGAATGTTCCGTGCCTACGATTCCCACACCGGCAAGATGTTGTGGGTTACGGACCTTGGCGGCAACGGCAACGATCCCATGAGCTATGAAGGCAAGGATGGCAAGCAGTACGTCGCCATCAACGCGGGTAGTGTAGTCCACGTTTTCTCCCTGCCATAACCAGAGCGTTCTACGCGCAGTGTCTTACCGCCGTCTGGGCAGGCCGTTAGCATCAAGTTATCGCCGAACTGCATTGCGGGTTGCCATCTGTTTCGTCTCCCCTTGTCGGCATTTCCACCCTTCCTTCGCGAGTGGGAATTTGGGCCCCCAACTCGCCGCCTTTGTGCTGGGGCGGCGGCCGGCGCCGGAACTTCGTGGCCCGATGCCGTCCTACGAGGCCGCAATGCGGATAAGCATCGTCAGTTCGACGTTCTTGGGTCCGGTTTCAAGGGCCGAGATATTCGAAGTACTCATTCCAGTACGGGCGGCAAGCTTCGACTCATGAAAGTCGTCCAACGCCGCATAGCCAGCGACCGCCATAATCGCCGCAACTGCTCAAGCGACGCGGAACTCATTGCGATTACGTCGAAGCGCCCGCAGGATTAACAGACTCAAAAGAAGACATTCGACGAAATGCGCGCATTTGCAAATGATGAAATGCATGAAAGAGAGAGTCGGCTGTGACGCGCGTTGCGCGCTAGCCGGGCTCATTCATCCATAACGAGGGATTGGAAAAGGTGCATATGATTCAAGTCGACTCCGTCCTGATATTCCCATAGTCCAAGCGTATTGTCGCCCGGCCCCGTGATATCAGCGATGATCCCGGTTTCTCCGCCCCCGAGGTCGATAACGTTGAGCAGGCTGGGAACGTCGTCTGGAAAGGCGTAAGGAGAGGTAATTCTCTCGATGGCTACGATGTGAAGGTTCGGATGTGGCGCGATCCACGCCCCCATGGCCAGCACTGGTATGCCTCCGAGTCGGTTGTCCGCCCGCCATTCGACCCGCGCGTAATAACGCAATTCACCGTCGGCCAGCCGAAAAGCCTGTACCGCCAACATCGGTGCAATATCCTTTATCTGCCGTTGTTCCTCAGCCGTGGCAGCGTTGCCTACTCGCTCGGAGAGTAACGCGGCAATCTGTGTTTGCACGTCAAACCGCACCGGATCTTCGACAAGGCTCGCAGCCTTCCCTGGCTCGCGGAGCGCTTCAGCGCTTGAATCGTGGCGCTCCAAGACGTAGTAGCCTCGCGTACCAAGTAGTGTGGTCGCGCCGTCTACCCTTGCCAGCGCGCCGATATACGAAGGATCGTCGCCTTCATCGTCGGAGACATATCCGACCAGCGTGGTTATTGTTGCGGTGGCGACCCGGCCGTCACCCAGAAGCAGGTCATACCGATCGCCCACGCGAAACTGCTCCACACCAGCCTTTCTCGTGAATTGGGCAACGTAGTTCGCAGGGAGCTCATCCTGAAAAAGGAATCCAAACGTGGCCGGGATCGGGAGAGCGCGCGCAGTACGCGGAACTGCGCCCCCGAACTTAACGGCATCGAAGAAAACAATGATGCGGTTGCCGTCATAACGGCCTGCCAGCCAGAGACGCGGCTTCGGAGTTTGCGCAACCGAGGGAACCGAACCGGCGATCACAGCTGCGAGGGCAAAAGACGCAGGCCATAGAGATCGGGAACCCATGCGCCGATTATAAACAACCCAGGTTAGTGCCGGGCGAGATTGATGAGACTCCGAATTCTCCCAAGCACACTCTCGCGGCGCGCCGACATCACGTCGGGTTCTCAAGGCGCAGCCAGATAGCTGATCGCGATGCCGACTCTAGTGTCGCGTACACCCAAAGCGTCATTGATCTCGCCTTCGAGTTGAATTGAAGTCGCCCCGAACTCCGGGAGCTCCATGATGTTGGCCCCCGAGAAGGGGCGATCTACCAGCCCAGTACGTACGCGAAAATCAGGGGAGCGACGATTGTCGCGTCGGATTCGATGATGAAGCGCGGCGTGTTGGGCCCCAGCTTTCCCCATGTGATTTTCTCGTTCGGCACGGCACCAGAATATGAACCATAGCTGGTCGTCGAATCGCTGATCTGGCAGAAGTAGCCCCACAACGGCACTCCTTGCACTCTGAGGTCTTGATGCAGCATCGGCACCACGCAGATCGGAAAATCGCCCGCGATTCCCCCGCCTATCTGAAAAAAGCCCAATGAGTTTTTCGCCGTGAGCTCCATATACCATTTCGCCAGCTCAGTCATGTATTCGACCCCACTTCGGATGGTCGTTACGTTTTTTATGGAGCCCTTCAAAATTTGAGCGGCGTACATGTTGCCGAGCGTGGAGTCCTCCCAGCCGGGAACAAAAAGAGGAAGTTTCCTTTCCGAAGCGGCAATCATCCAGCTATTTCTCGGATCAACCTGGTAAAACTGCTCCAGCTTGCCGTCGCTCAGCACCCGATAGAGAAATTCATGTGGGAGGAGTCTTTGGCTCTTGCGGTCCGCGTCACACCAGTATTCCATTACGGCACGCTCGATGCGCCGCATGGCTTCCTCTTCCGGAATGCACGTGTCGGTGACGCGGTTCAGATGACGATCCAGCAAGTCTACTTCCTGCTCCGCTGAGAGATGCCGATAGTGAGGAACCCGCTCGTAGTGGTCATGAGCAACCAGGTTGTAAACATCTTCTTCCAGATTCGCGCCCGTGCAGCAGATACCGTGCACTTTATCCATGCGGATCATCTCCGCGAGGGAGAGCCCGAGCTCCGCGGTGCTCATGGCCCCGGCCAAAGTCACAAACATCTTTCCAGAGTCTGCGAGATGTTGGGCGTAAGCTTCGGCGGCATCGACGACAACGGCGGCGTTGAAGTGGCGGTAGTGATGCTTCAAAAACGTCTGGATGGCCCCATGGGCAGCGCTTTTCATTTCATAGGTCTCCCTTCAGGTTTGGGAAGTCGCCGAGATCTCTGATCTGATCGCCGAAAGGGCCGCCGGAGTGCGGCGGGGGTCAAAAATAGCTTGCGGTGTAGCGCAGAAGCCTGAATAAAACGCGGGGAGAAGAATGCTCGTCAGCTTCCGGATTGCGGAAAAAGGGATTCACGGAGACTGAATAACACATAAAATGGGAACGTGCCACCACATTCGGATTCTATGACGGAGATTGAAGCAGCCATGCTGGTGACTCGTAGCTCGCCCTCTCGGGTTGGCGTGGTCTGATGGCGTGTGATGAATACCCTTTCCGGTAACGATGAAGCTTTCTCGGTTCTGGAGTCTCGGATTAAAACCATTCTCCCCGAGAAATACCAGGATTGTTACGAAGACATCGAGCCCTTGCCAATGGGATCGGCGGGTCTGAAGTACAGCGCCGGCGGAAAGGTTGCATGGAACGAGATCTGGGCGACCTTCTGTGACCTGGCGATGGCGGGTGGCCCTCCTCACAAGGGCAGACTCCTTGTGCCAGCCTCTCTGGCGGAGATTCAGGCGGGGCCCGACCGTTACGGATGCGTCGTGAAGGAGATTTGTCGCGGGGTTACCATGGTTACCGGTCTCGCGTGTGGACCGTCCGCCACTCCCGGATGGATTCGCGTGCAGTGTGCCGGTGAGGCCATGGCCGGATGGCTGGTTCGAGCGATTCTTATGGAGAACATCTCTGCTCACTGCGAACGAGCCGTACTGAGTCTTCCCGCCGCTCCTGATTATCGGCTTGAGAAGGAGATCAAGAATGTCATCACCGGCGTCGCGAAGACATGCCACTATTGGAATGGCCATGTTCCGCCAGCCCAACAAGCCGCGATCGGCCGGCTATTCGCGAAGTTGGACATGGAATCTCCGCTGATTCAGCCTCCTCTCGCGCGCCACGACTGTGACGCCGAGAGATTTCGCCTGCTTTCGCTCAAAATTGCCGAGGCCATTTACAGCGTTACGGGGCTCGGGACATCACATGGTCAATACCAAGATTGGATCGGCGTGGCGTGCCCCAGCATCCATGCGGCGATTTGGATGATGCGCGCTATCGCCGCAAGCAATATGGTTGCACGGCGCGAAGGGAACACGTTATTCATCCCTGTCGATCCTGCAAGCGATCCGGACGGACAAACGGCTGCGCAAGCCGTGCGGCAGGCCCATCGCTTCACTGTTGCGCGGGGGATTCTCTGAGGCATCAGACTGCTAACCGACTTCCTTTTGGCAGACGAAGGAACGCACAGCCCGCGCATTCGCAAAACACCAAACTGCTAATTCGGCGCCGCCATGCTCTGACGTTGGTTTTCACATAGAAAAGACATGGCTGCATCGGCGACCGAATCCGGAAATTCTTCGTGAATCGCCAGCTTCCCTCTTGGTAGCCGTTCGGTTCGAACGCCTGGGATCTCTGCGAGCGCCTCAATCTCGGCTCGCGACTTCCGGGGCGTCTTGTCACCATACAGCACGAGAATTGGTACGTTTGCACGGCGAGCGAGGTCCAAGAAAGACTCACGGCTCTCCACGCGGTCCAAACCGCCGGTGACGAAACGAATGGAGCCGTACCTGGCTCCCTGAGTTCTCGTAATCGAAAGTTTGGCGGATAGGCGCTGCCCGCTTAGCCATTCGCGGTCGTCGTAGACGTGACCACGCGCCATTTTCAGAATGACAAACCGGCTGACGTTCATTCGGTAAAGCAGCGGGCCCACCACTGGACGGTCAGCTGCAGCGCGAATTCGTGCGAACCACGCGGGTTCGCCGTTGAGAACAGTTGGCAATGGCCCCCGCCACGTCGGAGCGACTAGAACCAAGCGGCCCGTTGTGCCGGGCCGATGGACCGCTTGATGAAGCGCGTAGGTCGCGGCGTGTCCAGGAGCGACGATCCCGTGCGGCAGGGGTGCGACTTCGGTGAGGAACCAGTCAAGAAATCTTGACAGTATTTCCGGCGACAAATCACACCTTGGGCGCGGGCAGTCGCCGAACCCAGGCCAATCTACGCTCGCAACGCGAAAGTCTGACGCAAGTCTTTCTGATAGCGGATGCATTTCATGGCGGGTGGAGATCGAGCTCAGTGCCGGTAGGAGGACGACAGAGGGCCCGTTCCCGTCCTCTTCAAGGCCAAGCGTGATTTCGAATCGCCCCGACTTATAACGTAGTTTTCGCTCCATCTCTTCAAGGCGATAACATCGAGTTTTTTTTCGTCCCGCTATTGTAACCCTAGGCGTGCTGGAAGGTTTCGTAAATGCTACGCTGACGGCACGATCCTGTCGGCGAGCGTCCAGTGTGAGGCATTCTCCGGTGGCGTCCGCTGGCCGCACTTCCCCGCGTTAGGGCAGCCATCACCACCCTCAGTGGATAATGGTCGCACTTTAACGGCCGGATCAACTGGTTTTGGCGGTAGGCCCATCTCGGCGACGGAGAACTTGAGACAAAAAAACTAAGACAAAAAAACTTGTCTGGCCCGGAGCGCCCGGTGTAGATATAGGCTTGTTAATTTGGGGGCGAGGTCATCATGAGCGACGTCGATCAGAAGTCAGTAGCCACCGTGATGGATATTCCGCTGGAAGTCGCTATTCCAATCAAGAAGGTTCTGCCTTGGGCGATCCTCGGCGGTTTGGCCATGGTTCTGGCGTTTTACTTTGTGGGGGCGGAACAGGGTGCGGTCCACCTCATCAGCGGCATGGGCATCCATGAGTTTGTACACGATGCCCGCCACCTGCTTGGATTCCCCTGCCACTAGCGATTCGGAACCGCCGCCTTCCCGAAGCGGCAATGAATTTTGTGCTGAGTCAGTAGTTCTTTTGGAGCGGAGGAAAAACGTCATGGTCGGAAATCTGGTGCTCCGCGGCTTTATCATCGGCATAGTTGCCGGATTGCTGGCGTTCGGATGGGCTAAGGCCTTCGCCGAGCCATCGATCAATACAGCCATTCATTTCGAGTCGGCCCAGGATGAAGCGAGGGCAGCGGCTGCAATGGCCGCAGGTGAGCAACCACCGCCCGCCGGCCCGGAGATTTTCAGCCGGACTGTGCAGAGCGGGATCGGCTTATTGACGGGTTTGGTCGTCATTGGGGCTGGCATTGGTTGCGCGTTCGCGATTATGTTTGCGTTTGCCAATGGCCGCATGGGCAACCTGGGGCCTGGAGCAACGGCGGCGTGGATCGCGTTTTTATCGCTTATGGCTGTCTATGTGATACCGGCGCTCAAGTATCCTGCAAATCCGCCCTCGGTCGGCGAACCCGCGACAATCAAGTACCGTACCGCACTGTATTTTCTAATGATGGCGATCTCAATCGCATCGATGATGGGAGCCTATCTCCTGCGACGCCTTCTGGTGCGCAGATACGGTTCGTGGAACGGATCGTTGATTGCGATAGGGGCATACCTGATCGTGATTAGCTTTTTCTTTCTCATCTTGCCCGGTATCAACGAGGTTCCTCCCGCGTTTCCTGCTGTCACGCTATACGACTTTCGGCTCGCATCGCTGAGCGTTCAGATCATTCTGTGGGGGTCGGTCGGCCTCATGTTCGGTTATGCCGGAGCGGCGGCGCTGGCGAGCAAAAATTGATCTTAAGAGCCTCGCGAGCCTCCAGCGGCTCACGTCTTTGCTGGAGCGAGCGACACGGTTGCTGGTCCTGCGGAATCGGTTTCGTCAAAGAGCAGCAGGCGACCGGAGTTGCCGATTCCCAGGAACGTGCTCACGTTGTGCAGGACCGCCGCGATGATCGGGGCTTCGACGCCTAGAACGCCGAAGCTAGCTAGACCCACGAGACCAACAGCGAATCCTAGGCCGATTACGACATTGACGTAGATCGTCCGACGGCAGCGGCGGCTGAGCCGAATGCAGGTGCCGAGTCGCCGCAAATCATTGGTCATCAAGGCGAGGTCGGCTGACGCCAGCGCAATATCCGATCCTTGTGTCCCCATCGCCACGCCGACGGCTCCCGCGCGGAGTGCGAGCGAGTCGTTAATGCCATCCCCAACCACCATCGGTCGGTGGCCGGCCTTGATCTCGCGCATGACCCGATCCAGCTTCTGCTCAGGCAACATCTCCGCCCAAACTTCGTCCACGCCGATTTGGCTCGCAACGCTTTGAGCCACTGCGGTTCGGTCTCCGGTCAGCAGCACCATATGCTCGATTCCGAGCCCTTTCAGGTCGTGCACCGCCGGGCGAGCGCTGCTGCGTAGCTGATCTAAGAACAGTAGCCAGCCTAAGAACTCCCCGTTCTGGCTCACGCCGGCAATCGGCCCGACATGCGCCGGGGGCGCGGGCACCGTGATGCCCAGACGCTCGAATAAATCCACGCGCCCCATCGCGACAAGTTGTCCCTCGTACTTGCCGGTTACGCCGAACCCTCCAGTCTCTCGAGGGTCTTCGAGAGCCAAGTGCTCCTCTTTCGATACCACCTCCGCCGCGGCGCGACTAAGCGGATGGTTGCTTGCAGCACCGAGACTCGCGCCGAGGCGCTTGAGCGCAGAGGTGTCGACACCCTCGGCTGGCTCGACGCGCGCTAGACGCAGATTGCCGGTGGTGACGGTGCCGGTCTTGTCAAAGATCACTGAGGAAACGTCGGCGAGATGTTCCAGAAACCCGGAGCCCTTGATCAGGATGCCGTGACGGGCGGCAACGGCGATGGCCGCCACAGCGGTCGCTGGCGCAGCCAGAACCAAGGCACACGGGCAGGAGGCCACCAGAACAGCGAGCATCGCCGGGACGCTTCCGCTAAGCAGCCATGTGCCACCCGCCACCAGCAGAACCAGCGCCATGTACTCACCTGCGTATTTGTCGAGCAGCCGGGTGACAGGCGGTTTGGAATTCTCGGCCTCCCGCATCAAGGCAATGATCCTTCCGACGGTGCTCGCTTCACCGGTCCGGATGATCTCCAACAGCAGCAGACCATCTAGATTCATCGCGCCAGCCAGTGCCTCATTGCCCTCGCGAACTTCGACCGGCACCGATTCGCCAGTCAGGGAGGCCAGGTCGAGATTAGAGGCGCCCTGACGGACAATCGCGTCCGCCGGCACGCGCTCTCCGGCGCGCAATTCGATAAGCTCGCCCACCTGCAAATCTGTGCCGGGCACTATTTCCACGCTGCCGTCGGCCCGCCGCCGCCGGACATCGGCCTCGGTTAAGCGAGTCAGGGCGCGAATGGCCTCGCGCGAACCGAGCATGCTTCGCTCTTCCAGAACATGACCGACCGTCATGATGATAGGCAGGAAGGCGGCAGTCATGAGATCGCCGGTAGCCCAGCAGGCGATGACCGCCAACGCCACCAACCGATCGGAAATGCCGTTGAGGCTTGGACGCCGCAAGCTTGCCCATGCCTCTACGAAAACCGGGATAGCGACCAGGGCGGCAGACACGCCAGCCACCAGTTCGGCAATCCCGCGGTCGGCCGGCAAGAGGAAATACATGCCGCCGGCAACCGAAACCAAACACAGCGCCGCGAGCGCCAGTGTGAGTCTCAGGCCGAGTACGATACGCTCGGCCTGGTTCAGCAATTGCCCCGATCGGTCAATTTTGAGCGTCGAACTGACGGCATCGGCCGTCGCGAAACACGTGCCCCCGTCAGGAGCGCAAGACGGATCGATATTGCGTGTTGCACTCATGGCTGTTTCCCTGGTAATACAATGCGCACGCCGCTCTTTGGATCGACCAATGTAACATGTCCGGTGCGATTCATGATATCCACGACCCGAGCACGGTATTCCCGCAACAGCAGACTGTTCCGGCTGTTCCGACTGCGGAATATCTTTTCATCGTGCTCAAGCGCCAGGATGCTTGCCGTATCGACTGACGCCTTGCTAACGATCTCCTTCGCCGTCGCCTGTGCGTCGCTCACAAGATGTTCGGCCCCGATGGCGGCTTGTTGGCGCTGGCGCTCGGCGTCGGTGCGCGCGATGGCCACGCCGCGGTCGGCTGCCTGGGTCGCCACCAACACCTGATCGAAGGCCGCCTTCGCGACGGGTGGCAATGAAGGCGCCAAGTCGATCTGCTCGATCTCCACACCCAGCCCGGCGCCAGAAGCATCCAGAGCGTGAAGACGATCGTTCATCGACCTGAGCAATGACTCACGGACTTCACTGCGCAAGGCAATGACGTTGTGAGATTGATCGGCGTTGGTTTGCACGACAAGGAAGTCGTTGAGGTTTCTCCCAGCCGTGATATGCACAGCGGTGGCGCGGAACAGCCGATCGAGCGCGGGGGCAACATGGGCCGCTTCCAACGCGTACTCGATCGGATCGTCGATGCGGTAGATCAGGCTAGCCGAGAGTAGCACAACGTTCCCGTCGCCAGTTAGGTACGCTTCCGCGCCTGTGGTCCCCTGGCTGGCGAAGCCGACGATGGCTTGGTATTTGTTGCTGGGCGCGAGCAGCACGGATACGTCCAGGCTCAGTTGCCGCGCTGGTCCCGGCAAGACCTGCACCTGCTCGATCGGACGAGGCCATGCCAACAGGAGACCAGACTGCTGCGTGCGCACGATGCGACCGAACCGGCGCACGACTACCTGGCTGTCTGGGCGGATCTCGCGCACGCTACTCGTGGCCCAGAAAAGTGCGATCAGCGCCACGACCAAATACATGAAGCGGAACCCAACCGCAACCGCCTGTGCGAGCGGACCGGGTGGCGGTACGGCCAGTGGTCCCGCCGGCACGCGAAGGGGTTCGTTCTCCAAGAGGGCTGGCAAACGATCGGGCGCCATCACTGCCTTCCCGCGGCCTCGGCAGTCATCCCATCCTTCCGGGGAACTGGAGCCTTGCGCAGAGCCGAGGACTTTGCCAGAGCGCGCGTCTTCGTTCGACCAACAGGTTTCGCTGCGCCAGACGCTGGCGCGGGAGTAGGGGCCAGTCTGGCAGTGCTGCTCGTTACACCCGGTGGCCCGTCGACTAGTACCCGGAACGGGGCAGCGTCGGTGCGCATGATAATGTTGGTGCTGTGCCCCACAATCTGATCAATCGTGTCTAGTGAGCGCAGCGTTTCGTAGAGCCTCGGGTCACTCTGATACGCGTGCTCGTAGATGCGAGCCGCTGCCTGCTGAGCGTCTGCCTCTGTACGCGCCGCCTTCTCGTTTGCCTGAGCCACCGTCTCGCGCGCTTCTTTCTCGGCGTCAGCGCGAATGGCAGCGGCCTTCTCAAGGCCCTCCGCCGTCCGTTCTGCGGCCACAGTTTCACGCTCGGCTCGCATCCGTGCGACGGTGGCTGCCAGCGTTTCGTCTGGCAACGTCATTCGCTGGATGCCAATTTGGCGGATAGCGATTCCGTACACCTGCAACATCCGGGGAGCGATCTGCGCACGTACTTGATCCTCAAAGGCATCGAGGCGCACTTTCTGCGGATCCACATTCACGAGATCGGCGAGGTCGAAGTTGCTCGAGGTGATGTGCAGGGCGGCGTTGACGAAGCTGCGCAACTGCCGGGCGGCCTCATCCGGCTGATTCCGCACGGACCGGAGGAACTGGCGAACCCGCTGCGGGTCATCTGGCACCTGCCAGGCCACGTAAGCCTGCACCAGAACGCGCAAGCCGTCGCGCGTGCCGACGTCCTGCAACCCAGTCGAAGTTGTGAGAAGACGCAAGTCAATTGGGATCGCGCTCTCCACCGGTGCGGGCAGCTTCCATGCCAAACCCGGCTCTGTAATGACGCGAATGGGCTTGCCGAAACGCGTGATAACTTCAGCCTCCCCCGAGGGCACCATCACGATGCAAGCAGCGGCGATCGCCGCCGCTAGAATCAGAGCCGCCACCCCGATGCGCAGCATTCCCCTGAAAGCCGGCTCACTGGCTTTCTGGCGTTCGCCGGAGCTCTGAACAGTAAACACGTGTCCCCCTTACTGGAACAAGGCGCGGTCGATTAGCGCCGACCCTCAATCTCCGGGATCAAGGGCGCGGTGGCTGCGGGCCCAGAAGCTCCGGCCGCTGTCCCGCGCAGATCGAGAATAGGACCCTCCGCCGAGTTGAGTCGGTTATCGATGATGGTCACCGGAACCTTCGAGAGCGCCGCATCCAGATCACCGTAAAAACGCTCGAGCAAGAAGGCCCTCCCGCCAACGACGAATGCGCGCCGATCTGCATTGAAGCGATAGGCCGCGGCATCGGCGGCATGCTCAACCTCGGCAGCTTTGGCGTCCGCGGCGGTCGTCGTCTGATACGCCTGCTGCTGCGCTTTGCCGTTCGTGAGTTCTGCCTGCGCCTGCTGGTGGAAAATGCTTGCCGTCGCGTTGATCTCGGCCGCCTGCACGGCATGGTACGCGGAAGCCGCGCCGACCGGAGGATGAATTTCCTCGATGAGCACAGAGACGATTTCGATCCCCACGTGATATGAATTGACATCGGCTGCCAGCTGATCGCGCAGTGCGGCGCCCACGTTCTCGCGGCGCGCCCCGATCACCTCCTCAAGCGTCCGAGAGTTAAAAAAACCAAGGACCAGACGGTCGGCATCGTCTCTGATCAGCGTTTCGGGGTCGGCGACCGCGTAGACCGACTGCAACGCCGCTGAATCGCTCAAGCCCACCCGGTAGAGCACGCTGATTTCGGTGTCGACACTCTGGAACCCTTGCTGACCGGTACCTTCGCTCGCCACCAGATAGTGCGCCTGGTCCGGATGCGAGCTTTCCCAGAGTCGGTTCAGGGCGAGCGGAGCCGGGGCCTCGGCACCGATCGAGACCGATTCATCCGTTTCTGCCTTATCGACGCCGATCGCCACGGAGTGAATCTCTCCGTACTCGACCGGACGCAACCGTCCAAACGGCCACGGCAGCACCATGTGCAGACCGGGTCCGAGCACAGCGACCGGAGCGCCGAACCGTTCGTAGATCCCACGCTGGCCTAAATTGATCATCTTCACGCCGCTCAGCCCCCAACATAACAAACCGGTGCCGAAGATCGCCGGCAGGAACGCCTTGCTCAGGAACGCGAGGGCCCAGCTCCTTGAAAAATCCAATCCCAGGTGCGTGCGAAGCAGGGTGCCGGGCGCTCGGCGCCCCCCGGTGATCAGTGCTACGAGCATGCTATCCGTGACGGCGGTAGCGGCCGAGGGCAGCGGCGGCGGCAGGAAGAGTCGAGCCAGCGCGCGCAGGGCGAGTTCTAACATGACCACGCCCGGCAGCCAAGCCAAGACCGAGACTAGCCAGTGCACCGATGTGATGCCCACACTGCGGCACATCTGCAGACTGGCTGCCGCGACGAGCATCAGCGTGCTGAACAACAGAAGACGCCGAACTGTCGGGGCCTCGGGTAATTGGAGCCCCGGGAACTCTTTTACAAAGCGCTCTGCCGCAAGCGACACGAAGGCGAGCGCGAACGTAGCGACCACGGCAACGACGCCGACATTGGCTGCGACTCCCACGGTTCGGGACGCCTGCGTCGGCCACAGCAACCGCTCCGCGATCCATACCAACGCCGCACCCGTCGTCACGATGACGGCTTGTCCCTGCCGGGCGGCGAACCCGGGATTGGCCTTTATGCGATGGTAATAGGCGGTCGAGCGCGCCTCCTCGCCGAAGAATCCCTCAATCCGCCGGTCCCATGTCGAAGGACCTCCGGCCGTAGCGAGCACCGCTGCCAAGCCTGTGAACCCTGCCAAGCTGAAGCGTGTTTTCGCGCCGGCGTTCGCCGCCCCCGGTGCCTCGCTGCGCTCGGCCTCCACATCCGCCGTGTGCCGTAATCGCGTGCCAGTAAGAATGAGTGTCGCCAGCGAGCCAGTGAACGCTACAAGGAGCGTCGGAAACACGATCGCCCCCAAGCCTCCAATAATCCACTCACGGGCCATCGCCGGCGCAACGCCTGCGGGAAGCAGCCCGAGGAACAGCCACACTCCGACAGTCAGCGCCGCAACGCCGTACACCAACGTCAGACCACGAACCAAGCGATGTGCGCGTGGGGCCACGTATTCTTTCGACTCGGCGGAACTGTGGGAAGCTTCGTCCATGCTGGTGACTTAGTGGCCGGACATGACCCCCGAGATTCTAGCACAACGTGTGCTGGATGCTGGAGGGAATACCGTCAGAGCCATCAAGAGCTAGCTCGGACGAACCATGAAATCAGCGGGGCGACGAGACGTCCAAGATCGTTACTTGGCTATCGCCAAAAAGAGGCACAACACCGGCTTCACATTTGCCCGGTCGCGGGCGCCGGCGCGGATTCGAGTCGCGCCTCGCTTTCAGTGCCCTGATTAGGCGCTCTGCCCGCGAGCAGATTGCGAATATCTTCACTATTGAGCGTCTCGAATTGAAGTAGGCCTTGTGCTAGAACTTCCCACTGATTACGATGAGTGGTGAGAATGCAATTTGCTTGCCTGCGAGCCGCGTCGATCAGTGTGCGCACTTCGGCGGCGATTACCTGAGCGGTTTCCTCCGACACATTGTGCTGCCGAGCGATCGAATGGCCGAGAAAAACTTCCTCCTCGTTCTCTCCGTAGGCCACTGTTCCAAGACGTTCAGACAGGCCCCACCGCGTGACCATCGTGCGGGCGAGCTTGGTTGCCTCTTCGATGTCACCAGCGGTTCCCGAAGTCACCTTGCCGCGGCCGAAGAATATTTCTTCGGCGCATCGTCCAGCCATCAGGATCGCCAAGCGCGACGACATCTGTTCAAGCGTCATAAACGGCCGGTCGTCTTCCGGCAGTTGGTTGACCATGCCGGTCGCACGCCCACGAGTGACGATCGTGGCTTTGTGCACGGGATCGGCCGACGGCACGTGCACGGCAACAATCGCGCGGCCGCCTTCACGGTAGGCGGTCAATCGCTTTTCATCTTCGCTCATCACGTGCGTGCGCTCCACGCCCATCGTGATGGTATCCTTTGCGTCCTCGAACTCACGCATCCCGACTTCACCCTTGTTCCGTCGTGCGGCCAGCAACGCTGCCTCATTCACTAGGTTCATCAAGTCGGCGCCGGAAAGGCCGGGTGTGCCGCGCGCTAGGACTTTGAGGTCCACCTCGGCGGAAAGCGGTACTCTACGCACGTGGACCCTGAGGATCTGCTCGCGACCCACGACATCGGGATTCGCGAGCACGATCTCGCGATCAAAACGTCCGGGACGAAGCAGCGCCGGATCGAGTACGTCGGGCCGATTGGTCGCGGCGATCAGGATGACACCTGCATTGGATTCGAAGCCGTCCATCTCGACCAACAGCTGATTGAGCGTCTGTTCGCGTTCATCATTGCCCCCGCCGAGGCCCGCACCCCTCCGGCGACCGACTGCATCAATTTCGTCCACGAATACGATGCAGGGCGCGGTCTTTTTTGCCTGCTCAAACAAGTCGCGTACGCGCGATGCGCCTACGCCAACGAACATCTCCACGAAGTTCGAACCCGAGATGGTATAGAAGGGAACGTTTGCTTCGCCCGCAACAGCCCGGGCCAGCAGCGTCTTGCCGGTGCCGGGTGGGCCAACCATTAGTACGCCACGCGGAATGCGGCCACCCAGCCGCTGAAATTTGTGGGAGTCGCGCAGAAAATCCACGATCTCCTGCAGGCTTCCCACGGCCTCATCGACGCCGGCCACATCCTTGAAGGTGACCCGATCGGGGGATTGTGCCGCCAGCTTCGCCTTGGACTTGCCGAGACCCATGCCACGGCCGCCCATGCCCGGCGCCCGGCGCATGAAGAGAAGCGCGACGCCCACGAGCAGGGCCATCGGCAGCAAGTCGATCAGTGCGCCGACCCAGATTGATTCGCCTTGGGGCGCGGCTGTGGCGGTTATCGCAACGTCCTTGGCTCTAAGAGTTTTCACGAGGTCGGGATCGTCTGGCGCATAGGTCCGAAATAGACCATGGTTAGCAAAAACGCCGCCGATGCTGTTGCCGGCCATCGCGACACTCGCAACCTGCCCCCGTGCGACATCGTCCAAAAATTCGGAATACGACAGATCCGTTACGTGAGGACCTGCGTTCTTGGCTTGGTATAGATTCACCAGCGCCAAGAGCAGCAGAGCTGCGACCACGCAAATGCCGAAGATTAGGAAACGCTTATCACTCGAATTCATTCAATCTCACTTGCATATTTGTTGCTGAGTCGCACTCTTGGCTCGCGATGATGGGTCCCATTGAGCGCAACACCCAACGTCGACCGTTCGTGCGCAAATCCGTTTGTGAGAGCGGCACCACATCGATGCGCCAGAACGACGGCAGCTGGGCATGGATTACATGAATGATCGCCGCGCGGATCACACTGGCGTGTGTGACGGCGACAGTATGCCCTTGTGCGCGGCCACGCTCCTCGATCCACGAAGCCACGCGGGCGAGCACCTGCGGGATCGATTCGCCGCCGTGAGGTGCCGAGCCGGGATCTTTTATCCACGACACCAACTTTCTCGGCTCTTTGAAGAGCAACTGCTGGAACCGCAAGCCGGTCCAACGACCGAAGTCGCATTCGCGCAGCCGCTCATCCACCAGCGCCGTCAATCCCATCGCTGCGGCGGTTTCGCGCGCCCGCAACGCCGGGCTGCTCCAGCAGTGATCTACCCGCCCAAGACTGCCGGCCAGCCGAGCCGCCTTGGCCTTGCCGAGCTCGTCAAGCGAGTCGTCGCCGCCGAAGGTAGCTCTACGTAGCGCCTGGGTGGTAGCATGGCAAACGAGAGTGATACGGCTGTGAGCGGCCACGTGTTCTGCTCTAAGAAGCTTAGCAAGCCTATAATTATGCGGGTTTTCGTGCAAGGCTAAGCAGGAAGACGCCGGTCGCCGTCATCACGATTAGCGGGCCGCTGGCCCGATGCAGCCACGCCGCCGCCCACGTGCCGACTACGGTGGCCAGCACAGCGATGCCAGCCGCCATGCAGAGCATGCTCGTGAGGTTGCGCGCCAGTCCCTTCGCGGTGGCCGCGGGCACGATAATCAGTGCTCCCATCAACAGCACGCCCAGGTAACGCAGCCCTAGCGCAATCGTTAGCGCGAACGCTTCAAGGTACAGCAGGTTCAGCCGACCAACGTTGATCCCGGCCGTGCGCGCCACTTCCGGAGAGACCAGCATCACGATCAGGCTGTTCCGTCGTGCAACAACGAAGACGATCACAGCGATTGCGCCGACGAGGCCGAAGATGAATTCCGATGTCCTGAGCGCGCTGCGAGTGCCGAACAACGCATCGATCAGTTCCTCGCCCGAGGTTGTCATGCTTCCGACAGCTAGCGCCGCGGAAAAGACGATACCGATCATCGTTTCCGTGGCAGCTCGGGTCCGTTTCTCCAGCGCCCATACTAGGAGCGCACCAAAGAACAGCAACGCCGCGGCGCCGAAGATCGGACCGATCCGCAACGCCAAGGCGATGCCGATGCCCGGCAGCGCGACGTGCGACAGCGGGTCCGCCGCAAGCGACATCCGGCGCATTACGGCAAAGCAGCCGATTAAGCCGGAGGCCACGGCCATGACTACGGCGAGCGCCAGCGCGTCAACAGTCATCGGCGTTATCGTGAACGTGGTAATGCACGTCAGTGCGGTACATGTCACGCAGGAGATCTGGCGTGAGAACCGTGCGTGGCGGACCGAAGCACGCAACACCGCGACTCAAGCACAGCACGTTCGTGGCGTAGCGACTCACCACCGTTAGTTCGTGCGAGATGAACAGCACGGTCAGCGCGTGCTCGTGCTGAAGAATGCTGACGAGCTCGTTGATCTGTTCCTGCCCTGGTTCATCGACTCCCGTCGTCGGCTCATCGAGCAGCAGCGCGTTCGGATCACCGACCAGCGCGAAGGCGAGCAGCAGGCGTTGGAACTGGCCACCCGAGAGGACGCCGATCGGCTGGTCCGCCACGTCGGGGGGAATGCCGACGAGCGCCAGTACGCGCGAAACGTCGATCCGCGCGCCCCGCGCGAGCGCGATCCGTGCTGTCAGGAAATCGAGCCCCGTAATCGGGATGTCACGATCGAGGTCCAGCTTCTGAGGTACGTAGCCGATACGTGTACCTGCGGCCCAGCGCACTGCGCCGTCAAAGGGCGTCGCACCAACCAGCGATCGGAAAAGCACCGTCTTGCCCGCGCCGTTTGGTCCGAGAATGGCAAGCGAGGTGCCGCGTTGGACGCTGAAGCTCAGGTCGCGCAAGACATGGCGCCGACCAAAGTGCACGGAGAGGTGGCGTACATCGAGGATGGTGTCCATGGCCTCGGGAGTATACCCGAAGGTGGCCGCACAATCGTCATTGGGGGAGCTTGTTTCGCTCGCGGGCGCCTGCCGGTGGGTGAGCGGGAAGCCCGACGGAACTCAGAATTGTTCAGAAATTCGGCTCCTGCTATTATGCCAACCGTGCTTGTGGGCGACTTTCGGCGGACGAATTCGGCATCCTTACGTCCGTTCCGGCGGAAGCTGGCCGGACCCAGGACGACGGGTCGTCGACATGCTGTGGTCGGTCTTGCTTCGAGCTCCCGACCGGGCCGAGAAGGCCGGGCTGAGGCGTAAACTCTAGTTTCTGATTTATGGTTGGTGTGCCGCGAGGTGATTCTCGGCAATGGCTTCAATCAAGGTCACGCAACCGGACGGGCGGACGGTCGACATTTTACAGAGACGAGGGCACCTTTCGTATTGCTACGGCGCGTGTTGCTGCGGCCGCACCGACCGCGGATACGCGGCAGTGCCGGTCGACGCCTACAAGGAAGAGTGGATCAAACGCAAACTCCGGAAGGTAGTGCATCTGACGAAGGGCGGCTGCCTCGGACCGTGTGCCCTCGCCAACGTGGCGAGTCTGGAATTCGACGGCCAGTCCGTCTTCTTTCAGTCGATATCGCAGCCGTCACAGATCCGGATGATCTTCGATTACATCGAAGCGATGGTCTGCGCGGATCGCTTCCTCCCGCCACCGCCGGAACTCGCCGCTTTCGCCTTTAATTACTATGACTGGAACTCCCGCATTCAACGAACCGGGGAGATTCCGCCGAGCGCGGTGATTGGCAGCGAGTGCGAAGCTGACGCCGACGCCGGTTTCGACCGAACGTAACAGACGGCTGTACCCCGGAGGCAGAGCAAACGGCTAGTCCCAACTGAGTGAACCGCCATTCTGGTATTCGATCACGCGGGTCTCGAAGAAGTTCTTCTCCTTTTTCAGGTCCATCGCCTCGGACATCCACGGGAACGGATTCTCCGTGGCCGGGAACACTGCTTCCAATCCGATCTGTGAGCACCGGCGGTTGGCGATGAAGTGCGTGTATTGCTCGCAGAGATTTGCATTCAGGCCAAGAAAACCGTTCGGCATGGTATCCCGACCGAACGCCGCTTCGAGTTCGGCCGCAAAGCGAAGCATTCCCCTCACATCTTGCCGGAAGGTGCTCGTCCATAGGCCGGGATTTTCCGCTTTGATCTGATTGATAACGTCGATGCCGAAATTCAAGTGCATCGATTCATCGCGCAGAATGTACTGATACTGTTCCGCGACACCGACCATTTTGTTTCGGCGTCCCAGCGATAGAATCTGGGCAAAGCCGGTGTAAAACCACATACCCTCGAAGACCACGTAGAAAGCAACGAGATCACGCAGAAACGCTTGATCTGCGTCCAGTGAGCCGGTGTGGAACGAAGGGTCACCAAGATGCTGTGTGTAGTGTAACGCCCAAGCCGCCTTATCGGTAATGGAGGGCACTTCGCGATACATATTGAATAGCTCGCCTTCATCCAGGCCCAAACTTTCCACAATGTACTGGAATGTGTGTGTATGAACGGCCTCTTCAAAAGCCTGGCGGAGAAGATATTGCCGGCATTCAGGGCTCGTAAGATGCCGATAAATTGCCAACACAATGTTGTTGGCAATAAGCGACTCGGAAGCCGCGAAAAAGCCGAGGTTACGCTTGATAGCTCTTCGCTCGTCAGGCGTCAGGCCGGCCGGGCTTTTCCATAGCGCGATGTCGGACTGCATTGAGATCTCTGTCGGCATCCAGTGATTGTTGCAACCGGACAGATACTTCTCCCATGCCCACCGGTACTTCAGCGGCAGCAACTGGTTAACGTCGGCATGGCAGTTGATCATCGCCTTGTCGTCCGCGCGAACGCGGGCCGCGCCACGCGTGATTTCGCCCAAACCGTCGGCCTCGGTGTGCGACCTGACGGACAACCGCTCCGTTGCCGGTGCTGTCCGGACGGGGCTGTTCCGAATACTCATCTCGCCCTCCTCCAATATTCGAAAAAAATCCTACTGGCACGATTCACAAGCGGCGTCATTGATCGCGCATATTTTCGGTGGGGCAGCGTCCACGGGCACTGCATTCAGCTTGCCGTCGGTTCCTTTTAACGTAGACTTCTCCACGTGCGTCGCGCTCCGAGACCGCAGATAGTAAGTCGTTTTCAAACCCGACTGCCAGGCTTCTCGATACAACGCGTCGAGCTTCTTGCCACTCGGTTCGGCGATGTACAGATTGAGCGACTGAGCCTGGTCGATCCATTTCTGACGTCGTGCCGCCGCCTGAACCAACCAAGTCGGTTCGATTTCGAATGAAGTTGCGTACAACTGCTTCAAATCGCCCGGCACGCGATCAATCATACCGAGCGAACCATCGAAGTATTTCAGATCGCTGACCATGACCTGATCCCACAGGCCGCGGTCTTTCAGATCGCGCACCAGGAACGGGTTTACAACTGTAAAGTCGCCGGACATATTCGATTTCGCGAATAGGTTTCGGTACGTCGGTTCGATCGACTGTGTCACTCCGCAGATATTAGAAATCGTCGCCGTCGGCGCGATCGCCATCGTGTTGGAATTCCGCATTCCGATCGTTTTCACCCGTTCTCGCAAACCGCTCCAATCGAGTCTCGCGGACCGATCCAGCTTCAACTCGTGCTTGCGGTTCTTTTGCAGCAGGTCGAGAGAATCGATTGGCAGTATGCCGCGACTCCAAAGAGAACCCTCAAAGCTGGAATAGCGGCCGCGCTCGGCAGCGAGATCGACGGACGCGGAGATCGCGCAATAGCTGACGAGTTCCATGCTTTCGTCCGCGAAGCGAACGGCGGCATCCGACGCGAACGGAATTCCCAGTGTGTGCAAGGCGTCCTGATATCCCATAATGCCGAGCCCCACCGGACGGTGCCGCAGATTCGAATTGCGCGCCTCCGGAACAGTGTACATATTGATGTCGATCACATTGTCGAGCATGCGCATCGCCGCCTTGACGGTCTTTTCCAGATGCGCCTTATCGATCCCATCTTTTGCGACATGATTTACCAGGTTCACCGATCCTAGATTGCAGACAGCGATCTCGCGTTGATTTGTATTGAGTGTGATCTCCGTGCATAGATTCGACGAATGAACCACGCCGACGTGCTGTTGAGGTGACCGCAGATTGCAAGGATCCTTGAACGTCACCCAGGGATGACCCGTCTCAAACAGCATCGCGAGAATTTTTCGCCAGAGGTGTTGCGCCCGCAGGGTACGCGAGACTTTCATTTCACCGCGCTGTGCCCTAGCCTCGTAGAACGCATATCGCTCGGCAAAAGCTATTCCACATAGATCGTGAAGGTCCGGGACTTCGTCGGGAGAAAAGAGCGTCCAGTCGGCATTCGCTTCGACGCGCTCCAGGAACAGATCCGGTACCCAGTTTGCCGTGTTCATGTCGTGGGTTCGCCGCCGGTCGTCTCCGGTATTTTTGCGAAGGTCGAGGAACTCCTCTATATCGATGTGCCAGGTTTCCAGATAGCCGCACACCGCGCCTTTGCGCTTGCCTCCCTGGTTCACCGCGATAGCCGTGTCGTTCGCGACTTTGAGGAAAGGCACCACTCCTTGCGACTGGCCGTTCGTTCCGCGAATGTGTGCGCCCAGGCCGCGGACGCCGCTCCAATCGTTGCCGAGCCCACCGGCATATTTCGAAAGGAGCGCGTTGTCTTTGATCGCCTTGAAAATCCCGTCCAGATCGTCCGAAACCGTTGTCAGGAAGCACGAAGACAGTTGCGGGCGCGGCGTTCCAGAATTGAAAAGCGTCGGCGTGGAGCACATGAAGTCAAACGACGAGATTAGATCGTAGAATTCGATCACTCGGACATCCCGATCAAGCTCGCGCAGCGCCAATCCCATTGCCACGCGCATGAAAAATGCCTGCGGGAGTTCGAAGCGGACGCCTTCCTTATGGAGAAAGTATCGATCGTAAAGTGTCTGTAACCCGAGAAGCTGAAAATTGCGATCGCGTTCGGGCTTCAGCGCAGCCGACAGCCGGACTATGTCGAATTTTCCGAGTTCCGGGTCAAGAAGCTGAAGATCAATTCCCCGGCGAATAAACGCCGGAAAGTATTCCGCGTAGAGAAAGTCAATTTGATTCGGCGAATAAACTGACGCGCCGGGCGTGACAAACCGCAAAGCTTCCTCGCGTAATTGGTTCAGCAACAAGCGGGCACTGACGAAACTATAGTTCGGCTCTTGTTCTACAAGAGATCGCGCCGCCATCGTCTCAGCTTGCGAGATCTCACGAGGCAGGATGCCGTCATAGAGATTTCTTCGCACCTCTGCCAAGACTGCTTCCGCCGATACGCCGTCGAGTCCCTCGCAGGCAGCTTTGACTTCCCGCTCAATCCGAGGTTCGTCGAGCGGTTCCATGCGGCCATCTTCGAAGCGCACGCGGAATTGCGGAATAGCCAGCGACGTACTCTGACTCGCCCGGGCGCGGCGCGCACGGGCACGCTCTTCGCGATAAAGCACGTAGGCGCGGGCAACTTTGTGTTCACCGCCGCGCATTAGCGCTAGCTCAACCTGATCTTGAATGTCCTCAATATGAATCGCTCGTGCTGGGTCGGCTCTGCGCGAGAGCGCCTCAACAATGTGTTGCGTCAACACCTCGACGGTCTCGTGAATTCGGCGTGACTCCTCCGCTCCTGTGCCTTCGACTGCGACGAACGCTTTCGTGATAGCTGCCGAAATTTTGGTCGAATCAAATGCCGAAAAAGCGCCGTTTCGCCGAATTACCTGTATGGTTCTGGAACCGCTGCCGGGTGGCGGAGTAAGTGGCGACGGTGGCACGGAGAGATGCTGACCCAGGTCGTGGGTTGCGGACGCGGCCATAGAGAACTCCTTGGCCTCGGGCGGCGACGCGAATAAAGCAGCGCTCATCCACTAACAGCCGAATGATCGCGCCGGTACTCGCCTCTCCCTCGGAGGCTCGCTTGATCTCATGCCGGGCTTGGCATGGTTACTGGCAGGTCTTCGGACTCGCAGGCATGGCCGTCCAATTTGACGGCATTTCTACCGGCCCATCTTCCCGGTTCTGGAGAGAACCAGTGATCTCTGGGCTTTCGATCCTGCTCACCGCTGCGGGGCAGTCCCGGACTCGCACCGGGTTCCCTTTAGGCATTTCGGAATAGAAATGCCACCAGCAAACGGACCCCAAGGTAATGTAGTGTTCATCTCCTGTCAACCTAAATATTGCGTTCCGTCGATGAAAGTCACTGAGGCAAGTCGGAGTGGTCTCAAGGATGCAAGGAACCTCGTAAGCGCCGACGGCGCGCTCAAACGCAAGACCAGCGAGTTCGAGATTCTCACCGCAGTCCCACGCGCCCGAGTCTCACGAAAAAGGAAACGCGGCCGTCAGCTGCCGAATATTTCGAAGGTCGGAATCGAGACCGCGGCGGTCACGACGCAGAGCCACAGAACCAATTCGAGGAGGCCCATACATCTTGCGATACCCGGAACTTCCGCCTTGGCTCCCCACATTTTCACTTTTTGCTGATTGGTAATGTGTACGACCAGTGCGCAAGGGATTAGGATTCCGAGCTTGATCAAAAACGCGGGATTGATCACGTATTTCGTCGCCGAACTTGCGAATAGGCTGAACCCGCCGCAGACCGCAATCGCGAATCCGACCCAATTCCAGGCAAAGAGACTCTTCGAAAGGTCGGCTGCGGTTTGTCGCTTTCTGCCGAGACCGAGCAGGCGAAAGTCCAGCGCGAGATCGGTGCCGATCCAGAGCGAGAGGCCAGTGAAATGCGTGAGCTGAACAAAGGGATAGACCCAATCGGAACTGCTGATGTACTGCGCATACTCCGTGCCCTGTAGCCACTTGGCGAACGCCATTAACGCGGCGCTCATGCCCGCGAGCCTCTCGCCTGGCTGTGCTGTCGCGGAATCAAATTACCCGGCTCCATGGATTGTCGCACCCTTCGGTGCGGCCGTTTGCCCTCAGAAAAAGGTCCCGACCAAGAACGCCGCCTTCCTAACACCGGCGCCTTTGCGGGAAAAAGTGAAGGCCGAAGTCGATCACGTCTCCGGCGAACCTCGGAAACATCCCGAAACCGTCGCAAAGATCCGAGCGATCCACATCCACGGGGACATGCTCTCGGCGACCACCGCAGCGCTTTGGCGGCGTCCTGCGACTCCCAAGACACCCAGATCGACCGGCGCAATCGAGCCGACGAGCAGAAAAAATCTCGCTTAGTGGGCAAACCTCGAAAAATGAGGCAACCGCGATCAGGCTATTTAGAGCGATGATCCAGGAATTATGCCGAAGCGCCCTCGCCAGGATGCCGCAATCCTGCGCCCCCTGGCCGCATACTACATCGCCAAACCCGAAAGTCAACGCTGTTCTGAAAAACGGTCTGGGGGTTGATGGCGGAGCATGGCCCATTGGCAATTCAATCGTTGACAGACCAGAATCCGATTCCCAGTCCATTGATTATCACGCATGCCCAGAGACCCAACGACACCAAAGCAATCAGTCGGCGCCAAAAAACAGTAGGCCCCCGCGACTGCCTCGCCGCGCCGCGGACCGCCGTGAAATGAAACAAGAGCGCCGCGGCGAGAAACACCATCTTCATCCGAAATGATGGATTGTGGATATAGTCGTGCGGCGAAGCCGTGAAGAGATAAGGACCAGTGACAAACTGCACCGCGATGCCCAGGTAGATCCACGGCGCTAGGCTGCTCTGCAGCCGCGGGATAGACTGGCGCGTCAATGCGAGGTCCGCGAGCCGTAGGTCGAGCACGGCGACGGTCCCAACGAGGAGCGTAAATCCGCAGATGTGAATCGACTCGACAACGGGAAACACCCACACCCAGCGGTTGATCGGATTAAGCGAAAGGGAGTCTTTCGCGGCTTGGGCAACCTCTACGATCACTTGTTGGTTCTCGCTTCGGAATCGAGCACACCGTGCAGCATGATCGCCCGAATCTTACACAATTGGCTGAGTGGTGACCACTGGGGCGATTTAAACCGATTGCCAACCAACGCGAAAGGTGCATCCTCGTTGCCTTTGCCGACGAGTTCTTGGCAGGAAAGGTCGAAATGAGGCGCAAGCCAGATTTTCACAACCAGCGTCGTGATACGAATTTGTCGGCCGACTCATGCGCGGGATCGTCTGACGCTTTTGCAAGCTTCGTATGTATTCCTCGAAAGCGTATTGAAGAACCCATCCGAATGATGCACCAGGCCTGCCGGACGCTGTCGTTCGGCGATCGCTCGTCCGAGTGCTGTAGTCGAGAAGATGGCCAGAGCCATGGAAGTTCCGATGCACGCGCTGTTCTATGATGCCGAGGAGCCGCCGAAGGCTCCTGCGCCACCGAGAAATCGAAGAACGGACGCGAGGCCGAACGGGGAGCCTCGGGCAAAGACGCGAGCACGCTCCGTCAGTTCAGGAGAGTGAGTCAAGATAATCAGAAATTGCTTTTCCATATCGCGCAAAAGATGGCCAGCCGTTCAGCTTTACGGCGCGGCTGATCAGCCCGTCCTTTTGAGAGTACCTGCCAACGCGAGCTTTTTTGCAATAGCGCCGCAGTTTTTCCACGTCGCTGGCCGTCCAGATGTAACCTGTCGTCGTTTTCGTTCTCGGCTTCTCAAACTTCGCCCGCTTCGAACACATCAATCGCCACAAGGTGGCCCAGTCAATCCCGACAGCTTTGGCCGCGTGTTGGGTGGTGTAGGTCTTCACTGGCGGGGGTCGGGATACCGCCCTGAGTGGTATGCATTCACGGTGAGGTAAGAAGATACGCCATTGCCTCACCGTTTGCTCCTTGGGCCAGATTCTATCTCTGGATAGCTTGCTTGCAGGGTAAAAAAACATCTGAATCTGTTGGACTTCGGAGGAACGGAAAACCAGGCCCAGAATCGGACTAATACGGAATCGGAATGACTCACGTCCTTGCCGCAGGGGCTCAGTGCCATGAGACCTGCGGGGCCGGTTGTTGTGCGAATGCGCGGTGGCATAGGCGAGGACCGCCACAGACGCGACCTTGAGCAAGGTTCTCACCGTTTCCCCTCTAAATGTAAGGGTACGCGGCGCATTCTAGCCAAACCGGATCGGCGATGAATTAATCAATGTGTTGACGTACTCAAAGAGGGACAGCTCTCCGGCAGCATAGTCGTTGTTTGGGTACGATTGTTCGAACGCGCTGTTCGCGCTCAGAGACGCGGCGCGGTCTTCCCAGTGATAAACTTACGGTCCGATGAGCCTTACCAAAAATCGAAACGGGAATCTGCGGAATGGTGGTGCGCACTCTCGTCGAGAAACATGACGCTTACGCCACGAAACGACCTGTTGCTAGAGTTCACGGCTGGGCCGTCAACGAGTCTGTCCGCTTCAGGTGGGAGAAGTCGAGTTGCCGTCAGATGTTCACGGTACCGTTTGGGTGCCTTACGACAAGCACGGAAAGTGGCGTCAAAGGTTGGCCGAAGAGATCAACACGTCGGGAATTAAGGTCGAGATGTCCAATGTCGGCCCCAACGGAGCATCTCGGCGCGTTCGCACCTCGCGCTAGTTAGGTCCAATTGGGGCTTCGATTCATTTAGGATTAGCGAGCGATGCAATTTGCGTCTGTCCCCATCGAGTTTCCGTGTCCTTCTTGCGGGTTTTACAACACCATCACATTTCAGGAAGCACGCTTGGGCGCGCCGATCATTTGCCGGGGGTGCAAGAATACACTTCAAACCGATGATGCTTCAGGTGAATTGGCTGTTGCGCATCAACGGATACAGCGGGCGTTCGCTGATCTAAGAGAAACTCTCAAATCTATGGGGAGCTAATGCACACGGAATATTTGCAGAGTCTTCGGTTCAAACTTCAAAAGCGCGTGCGTCGAATTAGCGAGGGTCAACTGCTGTTCCAGTCAGTACGTATGACCGGTTGATGTGAGCCAACCAGACCGAGACCAATTTCAGCCCGGAATGCGAGAGGACATAGCTTTGGATTGCCACGTCTTCCGCGTGGTGGTCTTTCAAATCGGCCGTGGATTTTACATCGACAAGACGCCAAAGGATTTCCTTCCGGCGTTGGAGTATGTCGGTCTTGACGACTACGCCGTTATACTCAAAGGCGGTCTGGAAAATGGCAGGAACATCGGGATTCTTAACAAGCTCTCGGGTCGCGCGGATCGCTGCTTCGAGTCCGCCCGAACCATCTACTTCCACGCCACCGGGGAACAGTTGACGGGCAAGTAGGCCAACTTCACGCCCCTGCTCAATAATGGCTTGGTCTGAACTGTCCGGCTGCGCTGCCAGTTCGCGGGCATGGACAAGCAGGTACAGCCGTTTCAGGCATTGCACGCCAGCGATGAACTTGGATTTAGAAATCTTCACTGCCAAATTAACCGAACATGTTATCTACTGTTTGGTTAATGTTAGCGGGCCGGTGTTTGTGACGGTTCCGAACAGCCCGCGCGAAGTCATGTCTGTCGTTCCCGTCAACGAAGTCCCGCTCACTGTCCCGTGAAACGTGACCTCCATAGAGCCACCGAGTGGAAACTCGCTTTGACCGGAAAACGTCACGGCATTTTTCGAAACGATTCCCGAGGTAATCGGAACCTGGACGCGCCCAGCCTGCGGTTGCGTAAAGACAAAGGTGCCGGTGAGCGAATTGCCGCTTTGATTCAGCGTTAGCTCCGTAGACCCTTGCCAATTGCCTTTCCCTCCGGCGGCACTCGCCTGAATGGTGCCTTTCCACACGCCCGAGATGTCCGGGACCGAATTGCAACCCACCATTGACAGAACCGCGAAGAATAGGAGAAGGATCGCTCTTTGCCACATTTTCGCTCTCCCCTTGCGCGAAATTTGAGGCAGAATATGCCTGCCCAGATCGACTTGAATATTACCGAATTGTTACAAATCCTCGCGTCAGTACATTCCCGCTGAACGCGAGAGCGATAGCCAGCATCTTAACTCGAAATCGACGAACAGTACGCAATCTTGCCCCAGCCCGCAACAAAAGCGCAGACGTGAAAACTGTCTGCGACGCCGCCTCAGTTTATGAGCACGCCGCAGTACGGTTCTCGCACAGTCTTTTCGTAATCAAAGACGACCCAAAAACGAAGGACGAACCACAATGGCGAGCGACGGCGATGGTCCCCCACGTGTTTCTCGGCTCAATTCCGTAGACCGGCGCGGCAGGCAAATCGGTCCAAAAGTGCTTGCAGCGGCGGAAGCAGTTTTCGAAAGGGCGCTCAACCATGGCATGGACACGCTCGGCGACCCCGCCGTTGTCGCGAACACTTTGGAGGAGATTGCGGCAACAGTTTCGAAGCAGCTTGCGGTGAGAGAGGCGGCGGCTGAATCGGCGCCCATACGCAATTTGCCGGGCTATATCTTTCGCGCGTACGCGAGGCAAGTGAATCGCCTCAAGCACAAAGAAGTCGCATTGCTGAACGCCGTCACCGCAGAACGGGTGTTGGACCGGACATCAGCAGACCCATCGCGCCAATTGGAAATGCAGATTCTGCTGCAAGAGTATTTGGCCCGATTCGATTTCGTCGAGAAAGACATGTGCTGGCGAAGGTTGGAAGGGGACACCTGGGAAGAAGTCGGGAAAGTGCATGGGATCTCCGCCCATACCGCAGAAGTCAGACTCCTCGACGCGGTACGGCGCGTTAGAGCGGAACTTGCGAAAATAAAGCGAAAGAAGTCATTGCTATCCGCGACCCGAACCGATCAGAATAAAGGGACGAACCGGGCCATGCGAACCGATGCCAAGAAAAAGTCATCGCCCGCTTAACGATTTTGACGATCCCGAGTTTCTCGGCTTCGCCAGGTCTTATCTCTCTGAAGCCTTCCCCAATCCTCAACGAATTGGCTGTCCAGCGGATTCCGACCTCCAGCGCATGGCGGAACATCCCGTTGAGGCGCGCGACGCGGAGATCAGCGAACACTTGACCTGCTGTTCGCCGTGCTTCGACCGGTACCTGGAAATCCTTGCTAGCCTGAGGCAGAGTTCGACCTGAGTGCTCGCCACGGTCTTGTGGCCTCCGGCACGCGCTTCAACTTCATCTTGATGCGCCCGGCTCAGCCAATTTAGCTTCGGTCCTAATGCGCTTTTCGGACGCGATCAGTTTTCGAATCCAATTCAGTCCGGCGTCCTCGGTCGTGCGCTGATGCCAGAGCAAACGCATATGCAACGGTGGCATCCGCACAGGCATTTTCCATACCTGAAAGCCAAGCGATTCGCTGAAACGGTCCGCCAGCCCCGCGGGAACCACAGCAAGCAAGTCCGATTTAGCCACAATTTGGACAGCCGTGTAGAAGTGAGGGGTCGTGACGCAAAGGTTTCGGTTCAGTCCATAGCTAGCAAGAGCGGTGTCAACGAGACCTCGAACTTCATTGCGATAGAAGATTCCGATGTGTCCTGCGGACGCGAAACGGCGTGGCGTGAGTGCGCGTCGCAGCATGGGGTGCCCTTTTCGGGCGATGCACACGTTCTCTTCGGAATACAGGAAGCCACGGCAAGCTGCGCGGTCGGCTATACGAACCTAGGACCGGGCGGCGGATTTCGGCCGAACACCGATACGCTTCCTTACCGAGGCACCTCGGCGGGCGGTGGCTACTCGACGGTCACCGACCTCCTGCGCTTCGCCGACGCACTGCAAGCACATAAGTTGCTCAATGCGAAATACACGGAGATGCTCACAAGTGGCAAAGTCTCCATCGGAGAAGGGACGAAGTATGCATTCGGATTCGTAGACCGCCGAGACGCCCTGCGGTCATACGGGCACAACGGCGGCGCTCCGGGAATGAACGGCGAGTTGGATATCTATCCCCGAATTGGGTATGTGGTGGCTGTGCTCGCGAACCAAGATCCTCCCGCCGCCGAACGCATTGGGGAATTTGTTCGGAAGCGATTACCCCTCAAGTAAGAAATGCCTGTATCTCGACGGTAGCCCAGGCCCGCGGAAGAGCAGGGCCGGGTGTCTTAGGCGAAGCAGAGGAGCAAGCCACCGACGTAAACCAACCGAGTCGGATGAAAAACATTCTGAAAAGTTTTTCTGAGTTTTTCCCGAAAACTTGCCTCATAGGTATGACGGGGAAATTCAGAATGGGCTGCCAGGGCGGAATCGAAGCACGAAGGATTGACGTGCATCGCTTACAGGCATCTCTCCGGCTGCTCGCGAGTCTCCGTCAGGAGCCGAATACTGATGCTAAAGGAGAACAATTGCTGCTGTGTCGTATGTCAGGTTGAGCGAAATCTGCTCAATTCACTAAGCACACAAATAGCCCAAACCCAATTCCAAGCGCTTGCCCTGAGCCACCCCATTCTGAACCACTTCGATTCGCCTGCCGACGTGATCGCGCAGTTGCACGAGCACGAGCGAGTCGAGGCTGTAAACCACAAGACTTGGAACGGAATCCTGCACGCGTTGGTCGATTCCATCGCAGACAGGACTGCCGAAGAAATCGGGCAGCAATTGCTTCTCGCGGCGTACGCCCCCGCTATCCACAAGGTTTATAGGGAGGTCTGCCAAAAATTTCCTGTCCTGTGTCCCGAGGATGTCGCGCAACAGGCGGCTTTGTGCTTCCTGGAGACTGCGAGGTCACCGGAGATGCAGACTCTCAATGGCCATTTGCCTGCTGCGCTGTCGAGACGGTTTCGTCAGAGCCTTTTTCGGTGGGCAATTGGCGAACTGCGGCAATCACTTCCTCTGGAGCAGATTGCCGCGAACGTTCCAGAAACCCAAGCCCGCAATTTCGAAGAAGCAGTTATTCTAGAACAACTTCTATCGAAAGCGCGGCGCATGGGCGTCCTGTCAGCAAGCGAATGCGAACTCGTTCGTAAGTTCCATTGCGACGGCTTTCATCGCAACGAGTTGGGCAGCGGAGAAGGCGGGCCGTCCGCCCGTGCGCTCTACTTCCGCGTGTATAGAGCCATCAACCGCTTACGCCGCCTTGGCCGGGGAGAACAGCCCGTTCGAGGCACCCAAGCGGCTCTCAATAATACAAATTCAAAAAATTCTTCTTTGGATGCGCAAACTTTCTCCGGCGAGATGTGCATTAGGAATAGTGAGAAGGGAATCTCGCCAGAGCAGAGCCACCGTGGCCCGCAGCTCGAATCTGACGTTCCGCCCATAGCGGCGTGACTCGGATCAACGAACTGCGAGAGCCGTAAATAGAGCGTTGATTTAACCAACCGGGAGCAGGATTCTCAGCGAACGCCACCCTCCCTGCTGCTGATTCTGCTCCCAACTCCTTAGCTCCGGCAGACTCCAATTTGGTGTTCTCAAGGAGGACTGTCAATGTTGAGGTACGCTCGCCGAAAGCGCCGAATCGGACTGCGTCGCTTCGCTCGCGCAATCGGAACAAGTGTTGTTACCCTGCTGCTTGCCTCGCCCGCCTTCGCTCAAATTGGCGGCGATCAAGTCACTACGTTTTTCTCAAACGCGCTCAGCTACGCTCAGGGCCTTGGCATTTTCGGCGCTGGGTTCCTCGTCATCTGGGCAGTGGCCAACATCGCCCGCGAACGCCCCAGCGGTAAGCAATGGGCCGGCGCTGGCGGTGCCCTGCTGCTGTCCTCAGTTCTGCAACTCCTTCGGACTTTTGCAGGCTGATTCATGCCACTTCGTCTCAAACCCGTCGCGCGCTCACTCTCGGTTCGACCTGAGTTCTTCGGACTCGAACTGGAGGATTGGGGATTTGTGATCGCGTGGGCGATTGTCATGCGGCTGATCGGCGATCACATCCATCGCGTGTTTCTCCGATTTCTGCCCGTCTCAGCCGTGATGACCTACGGCTCGGCTGTCGTGTTGGTTGTGCTGATTCGGTGGGCAAAACACGGCAAGCCGCGTGGATATCTCGTCGCGTGGATTCAGCACTACTTTCGCCCGAAGGCGCATAGTGCGCGGTGCGGCGGTCCGGACACGCCTTACTTAATCGAGGACGAGCAATGATCGAAGCTTCAGCAATTCATCTTGTCGCCGCACTTATCGGCGCTCTCGCAGTTGCGACCCTCGCGATGGCAGTCTTCTTGCCAGAGGTCGCCGATTCAGCGCGTCGGCGATCCGAGGCGGAGAATGACGTGAAACTATCCTCGCTCGCTGCGCGAGTCCCAATCTCCGAAATCCGCGACAGCTTGATTGTGCGGCGCGACGGCTCTTTCTGTGCCGGATGGGAATGCTCTGGCGTCGCCACGCAGTTTGCAGATGCCGATCGCCTGGAAGCACTGAGCAGCGCACTCGATGCGTTCATGAAAAGCATTCGACACCCTAACATCGAACTGCAATTCCGCTATGTCATTAACTATGAGGCACCACAGCTGCTCGAAGACCGAAAAGCGTTGAGGAATTGCGTAAATTCGCCCGCTGCTTGGCTCGAAGAAAACCGTATTTCATTCTGGCGCTCAGCCATCGATGCCGGCCACGCGCGCTCGATCAGGCTTCTCGCGCTCCTCTCCTGGAAGCCAAAACACACGTGGGACACAAGCTCTGCCACGTCGCGTTTTGCCGCGGCTCTCTGGCGAGGGCTTGTACAGGACGGGTTCGGAAAGCTCCCTGCCGTTTTGCGAGCCGCACTAAATGAAGGCCGCACGAGAGGACTCGTCGAGCGGAATCGAAACGAGCACAGCCGTCTGGTCGCCGAGTTCAATCAGGTCTTCGAAACGTACCGCGTTGGACTCGAAGCCATCACTCCGATTCGCCGGCTCAGTGAAGCCGAACTCGTCGAACTGGTCTATCACGCACTGAACCCAGCGGATCGGCAGGTCCCGAAAACCAAAACGCGATGCGCGTCGCTGATAAATACGGACTGGTTCGAGGGAGCGCGCTTCCTCGATCTCGGCGGAATCTTCAAGGCCGTTGTAACACTTTCGGAACTGCCGGAAGCCACATTTGCATCGCTGGTCCGACCACTGATGGCGCTTGATTTCTCATCCGAGATCGTTTTTAACCTACGCGTCCCCGATCAAGCTGCGAAGGTTCGCAAGCTGCGCGTACTCCTAAAGAAGAGCTTGGCTTTCCAGCTGCGGAAAGACGGTAGCCGCCGTCGAGACTTCCACGCGGCCGCGCTCGAGAAGGACACGGTTGATACGTTGGCGTCCGCCGTCACGTCATCGCAACGGATTGTCGAGATCGAGCTGGCGGTAATTGTTTCGACTTCAGTGGTGGCGCGAACCTCGGCTGAACGTGAAAAAGCGGAACAAGACCTGGCGCAGCGAGTTGAGTCTGTCTTGCAGGCATTCGGGCACGTGAACGGAGCGCGTGGTTATCGCGAAGAAACGGCGCTGCTGCCCACCTTCATTGCGTTTCTTCCCAGCGCCCACGCAGTACGCAAGACGAACCGTGATTTTACGCTGCTATCCGGGCAAGCCGCCGATTTCGTTCCGATTGAGATTCCCTGGGCTGGAACCCAGGGCAAGCCAGCTTTTCTGAGCCGGACGCGCGAGGGGACTTTCCTGCGGTTCGATCCGTTCAGTCCCGAGCTTCCCAATGGAAACATGCTACTCACCGGCAAGACTGGCTCGGGAAAATCGTTCCTGATAAAGCAGCTCCTCCTTCAGTTGCAGGTACTAAATCCACGGATCGCCATTGTCACGAAAGGTGCTGACTATCGCGCTCTGGTTGAGCTGCTTGGAGGGCAGTACCGAGAAATTAGCCTCCACACAAATCTGGTGAAGAACCCCTGGGACCTCCAACATGAAGGTACCGAGAACGACTCGGCGCAGATTGCAGGGGTCGCGTCACTTGCGGCTCACATGGCTGGCAAGACCGGCTCCGACGATGCTGTAACGCTGAATTTTCTGGAGAAGGCGGTGCGAATGACGTACGACCGCTTGTTGGCCATCGGCAAAACGCCGCGCTTCTCTGATCTGCAATGGACTCTGGAGCACTACCCTGCTGAGAACGCCGTCATCGAGCAATTGGCACACCTGATTGCTTTGAAGCTCAACCGCTGGACGGGTGAGGGTGTGTACGCGCAACTGTTCGACCGTGAAACGAGCCCCGAACTCGCCGAGGCCGAAGACATCATTTGCTATGACATCGACGGCCTGAAAGAGTCGCCCGAATTGCAAGCGGCTGTCGCCTTCACCATTGCGCGAGCAATCGACCAACAGATCGGCCGTAAGGACGCGGACGGCAAGCTTCGCCCCACGATAGCGGTCTTCGACGAAGTTTGGGCCATGCTTGCCGATCCGGTGCTCGGCTCGCAGATTCTCAACGCCTTCCGCACTGCCAGGAAACGCTACGGCTCAATCGTGGCCGCAAGCCAGGGAATCGAAGATTTCGTAGGGACCGCCGAGTCACCGCATACCGTAGGACTCGCTATCCTGCAGAACACCGAGGCCAAGTTCATCTGCGCCCAATTGGGGGAACTCTCGCGACTGCGCGATGTGCTGCATCTCTCCGAGCCAGCCGTCGAGGTGGTCAAAGAACTTCGGAACGTACCGGGCCATTTCGCTGAGAGCTACTTGCTGGTAGCGAATCTGCCGGAATCGAGCACGGTAATCCAACTGACCGCCACGCCATTTGATTATTGGGCGAGCACGAGCAATCCGATTGAGACGGAGTTCCGACAGAAGTTTGCGAAGGAGCATCCCGAACTCTCCGCGCTGGAGATCATCTACCGGCTCGGCATGGCTCATCCCAAGGGATTGGCAACAACGCCAAAGCGAAAGGAAATCTATGCGACTGCGTCATAAGAAATCAGCGGTTTTACTTGTGGCGGCCGCGTTCATTCTGCTGGTGCCACTCACTGCGCGCGCTTTTATCGGCACCGTGCCAGTGATTGACTGGACAGCAGTTGTTCGCATCGGTCAAGAGATTGGCATATCGCAGGGCACACTGAACACGCTGGGGCTGTATGTCCAGCAATACAGTCGCGTCAACGCGGGCGTTCAGAACGGAATCAGGCTGGTGCGTGGCCGACAGCTTGAAGGAGTCTTGAACCAGACGGTCGGCAGCGAATTTCCTCAATTCCAGCAACTCCAGCGTGACTTCAATAGCGCTCTCGTTGACCCAGCGATTCTCCGGGGCGATCTCGAAGGAACCTATGGCACGGCCCCCACTACGGATTTCCCACTCGAACGCAAACAGAGGATCGATGCCACCGATGCCACAGCGACCCTAGGTTTACTAGAAGCCTCGCGCGCGGAATTAGTTTCCCAGCAGGAGGACCTCGATGCGGACGACATCGAGTCGGACGCGGCGGTAGCCAGTCCGGGCGGCGCAGCAAAACTCTCCGCCGCGGCAAACGGGGCGATGCTGCGCTCGCAGGCTTACAACCAAAGACTGACGGGAGAACTGATGAGGCTTCAAGCGCTGAACATTGCGCGCGAAAACTCCATTGAGAAAGAGCAGGAGCAGATTCGGGAAGGCCAAGTTAGCGCCGTTTCGAACTTGGTCGGTAGCATGCAACTGTCGTATGGCATCGGGGATTTGAGGGGGCAGTGATGGACTTGGGAAGCATCAGCCGGTTTCTGGCGGCTCTAGGTGGGCTCTGGGGCCGTGCCGAGCAATATCTGCCGCTCATCATCGGAATTGCTCTCCCACTCGCTGCGGCCGTCTTCACCTTCAGCATGTTGCAATCGTTCTTTCAGGATTCACCCGAAGAAGATTATTTCCGCATCATGGCCCGCTTTGGAATCACACTCGCCATTCTCGGCGATTATCGAAGTCTCTTCGATCAATTCAACCAATTGAGTTCCGAATTGGCCCGTCGTTTTGGGGACCCGAACAGCTTCCAGGCCTTCTTCCAGCAAATTCAATCGCAGTTTTCGAGCCTCGGCACCGTGCTAGCGTTCGCTGCAAACATGTCGGGAAGCATCGTTACGTTGCTGACGCTCCTTGCTGCCATCATCCTAGTCCTCGCGTACCTCGGCCTGGTCGTGGCGCAAGCCCTAGCTATCATTCTGCTCTACATCTTCGGCCCGCTATTGATCGCAGTTCTTCCGAGTCGGCAGCTCACGGTAGTCACGTATACATACGTCAAAGCCTTGCTTCAGGTTCTTCTGTGGCCAGCCATTTGGAGCATTGTCTTTGCGCTGTTCACCGGGGCATTGTTACAGGTCTTCCTCGCTGGCCCGGTCGTAAACCTCGTACCGGCGATCCTGCTCATCTTATTGGCTATTCTGCTGACGCAAATTCCGCGTTTGACGGGATACATAACCAGGGGGGCTTTGAGCGCAGCCGGCAGCGCAGTGTCGGAACTGGTCACGGCCGGGCTGGCCTACATGACCTACCGGACTGCCCAGACTGGCGCCTCTGCGGCCATGGCGTATGCGACGGGAGGGGCGGCGGTTACCGTCCCTCAAGCCATCGGATATTTCGCGAGAAGTCGGAGCGGGGAAACAACGTCTGTTCCACCGCCAACAGACTTCCGAGCGCTTCCGCCACCAGAAACAACATGAAAGGGTGAGGCATGGCGACGACTACGCTGACGCTTGAGAAAACTCGAAAGGCCAAGTCTGAGCTTGGTGACTACACCGAGTTCTACACCCACCTGGCGCTTCAAGCGCGCCGCGCCTCGCGAGTGGCGCTGGTTGCGTGCGGCGTCGCGCTGGTTGCGCTCGTATCGGCAATCCTTGCGCAACTGCGACCTCCCGTCCTTCTGCGGGTACAAGACGGTCAGGTTTCATCACTCGCTGGATCGGGTGTTCAGGTTGCCGAGACGGCCGCTCAGCAGGAGCCGGACAGCGCGGAAAAGCTGGCGTTCGTGAATACGTTCCTGAATCGATTTGTGAATATCGACCCTCTGACGGTCAAGCGTGACACCATTTTGGCGCTGAACCAAATGACCTACGGCCTTCGCCAGCATGTGCTGATGCAGCTTAATCAAGAAAGCTTCGTCGATACCGTGACGGAAAACAATCTGACCTCCACCTTGACGGTCAAATCGGCCGAGTTGGTTTCGGGAGACCCCTATACCGTGATCGTGTTCGGACGAAAGCGGATGACCACGCTCGTTAACGGTCAAGAGAACGAGAAAAATCTCCTGATGAAATACACGATCCAGCTGGCCCCTGTCCCTCGCGCCGCAGCCAACGGATGGACGGGCCTGGAAATCGCCGATTACAAAGAAGAGGTTTTGCAATGAGAAATCTTGCTCGATTCGCTGTGCTGGTCCTGCTCGTTGGCGCTGGCTGCTGTGCCTGTCTCGCACAGTCACACACGATAGCCGCCATCACACAACCGTCAAGCGCTGACAAGGGAGTCGTTCCGCTGGGCTATCCGTATTCGATTTCGACCGAGCCTCATTTTGCGATTTTCGTGGAGTTCCCAAAGGCGGATTCGATTCGACGAATTGCACTAGGCGACAGCAATTATTTTCTGGCCGAGGCCGACAAGACGGACCCGCACTACGCGATCATCAAACAAATCCAAGCGCCAACAACGAAGGGCAAGCCGCCTGTTGAAACCAACATGCTCGTGTACATGGCCTCGGGTCGTGTGGTTGACATCACCCTTAAGGCTGGAAAGCTCGCGGACACCGCGTATTCCATCGACTACGTACTTCCGATTGCGCCACACAAAGTTGACCCCGAGAAAGCTGATCCGCCGCCAATATCAAAACAGGAGTTGGAGAACGAACTCCGCGACCAGGAACGCTCAGAGCTTACGGAGAAAATGATTGGCGAGGTTGAGAAAACTCCGAAGTCGCAGCCGGGCGTGACCGCCGGCGGCCTTGACCTGCGGTTTTACAGCGTTAAACGCCTGGGCTTGCTGGCGCTGGTTTCTTTCGATGTGGAGAACACATCCTCGGGCATCATTGATTTGGAAGATCCTCAAATCAACCTAGTCACTGCCAACGACAATCAGAAAGATCGCAAGAAGGCGCCGGCAAAAGTAGACCCGGTGGAAGTGATCCGATCGATTGTCTCTCCCAAGCAGCTTGCTCCAGGCGCTCGCGCCTCGTGTCTGGTCGAGTTCAACCCTCCGGTTCACGACTCCGATCAGCAGGTCGTGCTCTCGATTTCAAACCGCGCGATGGCCGATAAGCCCGCAAGGTACCGTCTTGAATAAGGATAGAACGGCGATGGAGAAAGATTACAAAACCGCAGTCGTCGAGCCCGAGAAGAATGGTGCGGTACTAGATGGGCAAGCGCTGGATCCCGCAGCGGAAGCCCTCGAAGAGATTCGCAGCACGGAGCCACTCAGTGGATTCGGGAGATTCGCAAGAAGGCTCCAAGGGCTCTTCCAGGCATCAAACACTTCCCAATCGAAGCGGGGAATGTCGCATCTCAAGGCAGCTCCGGTCATGATGTCCGCTGGCCTGTTGCTGCTGCTCGCGACGGGTGTGCTTTTCCTGCTCTCTAAACCCGAAAGCGTGGTACCTAGTCATTTTCGTCAGCCGACCGGACTCGTCGGGGGTAATCATCAGAACAGCATTGCCACTTCCCCGGCCGAACCGCCGATTACCGAGGGCGAGCTTGCCGGTCAAGATGCAAGTGCGGATGCTCGAACAGCGAGTACCACCACGAAAAAAGGAGCGATTCAAACTACCTCTTCCCATCGCTTTTCATTTGGGGACTCGCCCGCGCAACCCGGCGTGCAGAGTGGATCGAACGAGCTCGGCACACCGGCGACCGTTTTTGTAGACGATCCGTCAGCCAGTACCGTTCTCGAGCAGAACATCGCTGCGCCGACATCGGCTCCGAAAGGGCTTCTCCTTCCAGTGGGCACAGAAATTATCGCGCATACGACGAATGCCATCAGCAGCGGACTGGAATCTCCGGTTGTGGCTGTGGTGGATCGACCCATTCAACTGGGCAACACGACAGTAATTCCCGAAGGCGCTCGGGTCATCGGACAGACCGCTGGGGCGGTGAAAAACCGAGTGAATGTGCGGTTCACCTCAGTGGTACTGCCGAACGATCGCGAAATGCAGATTTCGGGCTTGGCGCTGATGAAGGATGGCAGTGCGGGGTTGGTTGGGAAGGTCAAAGGAAAGCGCAATCCCGTACTTGCTGGCGCTGCGCGCATCGGAACTGGCGCGGCAGTAGTCGCAACCGAATTCGCCGGCCAAGGTTCGTTGGACCAGCCATTTTCTCAGTCTGACTATCTCCGTAACCAAATGGCCTCAGAAGTGGCATCTCAAGGCAGCCAGCTTTCCAATCGCTGGCAGCAGCCGTTTGGTGTTCCGATTGTCGCGGTCGATGCACATCAGGCGATAACAATTTTTCTCTTACAGCCTCTGACCATTTCGGGCATGCCGATTCGGACTGCAACCGCGGCGTTGCAGCGTCCCCAAGCCGTTCCAACTGCGGAACAGCAGCAACCGTCCGACCACGCCTTGATCGAAGCGCAAACAGCTTACATCCAGGCCCTAGAGGCACAACTCGCTGAGACGAAGACTGGCGCCGGAAAGAACCCGTGAACATCAGTAGCACAATCGAACCGCGCGTCTCCTCGCCCAGCGAGCTGCACAAGCTCCTGATGGAGTACGGCTATGTCGCAAAACCGGAAGTGGCCAAAGTCATATATCTCGCGCTTCGGTTAGGGAAACCGCTGCTTCTTGAAGGGCCTCCCGGAGCAGGGAAAACTCAGGTCGCCAAGGTTCTATCGGAAGCTCTCGGGATGCCGTTGATTCGTTTGCAGTGTTACGAGGGGATCGACGAAGCCAAGGCTCTTTACCAGTGGAATGAGCCTCTTCAGCGGATAGCGCTTGAATTCATTCACCATAGTTCGACGCCTGGTCTTCAGCAGGAATGGTCTGAGCTGAAAGGACGGCTCTACAGCACAGATTTCCTCGTTCCAGGGCCGATTCTGAGGGCAATCCAATCTGAAACCACGGCGGTCTTGCTGATCGACGAAGTGGATAAGACCGGTCCCGCGTTCGAAGCCTTCCTCCTAGAGATCCTCTCTGATTTCCAAGTATCGATTCCTCAGTTGGGCACTGTCGCGACAAATCACCGCCCGGTGATAGTCCTGACTTCCAATGCTCAAAGGAAATTGACGGAAGCGCTGCGCGGTCGCTGCTTCCTGCTCTGGATGGACTATCCAACGCCCGAACTAGAAGCCGAAATCATCATTCGCTCGCGCGAGAGCGAATCTCGCTTGAGCTTACAGGTGGCGCGCTTCACCGCTGCAGTTCGACGGTTGGGCATGACAAAACCGCCCGCAATTCGTGAATCCCTCGACTGGATCGATGCGCTGCGTGTCCTCGGAGCCAGCGAATTGAGTGCTGACGTCGTGTCGGACACCCTGCCCGTGCTTTTGAAAACGCGCGAGGACATAGACCGCGCCGCCGGGAATGTAGCCCTGCTACTGCAGCGGGCTGGTTAGGACTCAATGTCTTCATCGATTTCAATTCATTTGCAGCGATTTCCTTACTTGGTCGTCGCGTGGGCATTGCTTGCCGGTTTGTCACTGGCTGCGCCTGATCGGCTGTTCTTGACGCACAGGGAAGGGCTTTGGCTCGGCCTCGCATTCGTGGGAGTTGCCCTGATGCGCGGAGCGCAGCAACTGGGACGAGAACTACCTAGCGAGATTGGCGCTCTAGTGCTGTCTCATATTCCGCAGCAAAGTCAAATGCAATATTTCGGCCACGGCTTCGCCTGGGATTCGCAACACGCCAACGAGGTGCTGGCCGTAGAACGCGATCGCAAGAGGCTTGCCGTGCGCAAGCGGAAGCCAGGCGATTCTGGCGGAGTTGCCGCGATTCACGCTGTTGGCTCGCGTGAGGAAGCTCCTGTTTTCCTCCCCGTCAGCGACCTCGAAGGTCACATGCTGGTATCGGGAGCAACGCGCACCGGCAAGACGTATTACTTGCAGCTTGATCTGATACAGGCGATCGAGCGCGGCACGGAAGCGGTCATATTCATTGATCCCAAGGGTGATTTGAGCGGTCTCCACCGCGCTTACGATGCCGCCGTCCGAGCTGGCCGTCAGAAAGATTTTCAGTTCTTCTCACTGGCCTATCCCCACATCTCGTGCACGTACAACCCGCTGCACAATTTCGTGCTCGGGATGGAAATGCCTGATCGGCTTTCCGGTCTCCTGCCCGGCGGGGGCCAATCGGAGCCGTTCAAGGCGTTTGCTTGGGAAGTGATCAACGTCATTGCCCAAGCGATGTTGCTGGCAGGAGAGCGCCCGCTGCTATCGAAGATCGCGCGATATGCAAAGGTGAATCGAAGTCTCGAAGATCTGCTGCCCAAAGTTCCCGAGCACACGCCGGAATGCGAATACCTTCAGGGCCTCATCAAGCATCCGCCTGACCACTACGACAAAATGGTCTCTTCGCTCAAGCCCATGTTGTCGAAGCTCGACACGCCCGACTTCAGAAACCTGATGTCGGTTACGACGCCGGAACTCGATTGGGACCGAGCTATCCGGCTCAAGCGAATCGTGTACATGTTCATGGGCTCGATGATCGTCAAGGAAACCGCGTATGCAATTGGCATGCTGGCTTTGCAAGACCTCCTGAATTTCATCGGGCGCGCTTACGCCTACGAACCTCAAAAGACACCCATTCGTCTCATCGTTGACGAAGTCGGCAGGCTCGCGTTTCCGGGATTCGTTGATTTGCTGGCGCAGGCCGGCGGGCAAGGCCTCATGGCAGTGCTCGCCTTCCAGAGCGTAGCGGACCTCGTGAGCGGGGTTGGACCAGCCGGTGCGCAGCAAATTCTCGATAACACAAACACCAAACTTTGGTTCCGAGCGACAGACCACGCAACGGCCAAGACTTTCGCTGATATCGCGGGACAAGGGCCGCTGCTGACGAGGCGCGAGTCGGCCTCTTATCGCCCAGTGCTTCCAGGAAAACCTGTTCGGAATCGATTGGCGTTCGACGCGACCTTTGCTGAGCAATCGACCGAAGTCGTCGAGAACCTCGTACGTGAAGACTGGTTGACCAAGCTGCCGCGTGGACACGCTTTCCTGTACGCGAGCGGACAGACCTACAAAACCCGCTTTCCACTAATGCCTGAACCAAAGCACCGCTTTCCACTGGAGACAGCGGCATGAAACTCGTTTGGATTGGTGCGCTGCTGTTGCTGTTGGCGTCGGTAGCCAGGCTCGTCTCCAATGCTCAGAGCGGAACGCTGATCAAGAAGAGTTGGATAACCGCCACCGATGTGCTGCCTGACTCGGAACTAGGCCAACTGCAATGCGTGACTCCGGCCTATACGGCGGGCATTTTCGCTCGGCTGCCACAGCCACTCCGCCAAAAATTTTCAGCAAGGATGTGGCAAGCGCTTGAACTAATGATCCTCCGGTCCCTCATGCTGTGGTACGTAACACCGGCATTCCTGATCGTCACGATCGCAGGGTTTCTCGAAGGCCGATGGGCACGGTCCAATCAGAAAGCCTTGGTAAAAATGCATTCGCCGATGCGCTTCAGTCTGGCACTGGCGGGTTTGGCATTCACTCCGGTTCTGGTCCTGCTCTGGATCACTGCGCCCGTAGCCGTGCCGCCCACTCCGCTCGTTTTGACACTCGGTACGCTCGCGGCCGCGAGCGCACGCAACTTGGTCGTCCACGCACCAACACAGTTCTAGCCATGTCTTGTCTCACACAATCTGCGTCGGTGAGTCTGATCCACCACTACCGCGACATCGGAGTGTGGACAAGGATGGCTATTCGATTTTCGGAGCGCGTGGCGTTTGTCGATGACGGCACGGACAGATTTTTGACTAGGATCGCGCGACTCGGTGGCTACTGCACGGTCGAACAAGCGCAAGAAATGGGGTTAGCCAATTCTCCGTCACAGGCGCTGGCACTGCTGACGGGCCTGGAGCGACTTGGATTTCTGCGACGGGTTGCGGAGTACCCGGTCGTCTTTCAGATCACGAAGTCGGCGCTGCGACTTGCTGGAGCAGATTCGCGCGCCCGGAAGCCCCACACCATCCACGACGTGCGTTGGCGGCTGGCAACAGTTAGTTTCTATTTGGAAGCACAGAGATGGCCCGCCGATTTCTTCTTTCAGCATGACGAAAAGATCGCGGCGCTAGCCAAGGTCGGATGCTCCCGGCAATTGCTGCCTCAACGGGGCGGGCAGCCGCACGTTTGGGAGGAGTTCATCCTGGATGCTCACGATGGCGGGGTGTCCGTTGCCCTGGTTGACCGTCAGCACTGGACCGCCTTTCTGCAATTGCTGCACTTCATAACCCGGTTTGCACCATGCCGCGCGAGAGCGGGCGAACGGTTAACGCTGATCGTGGCGGTCGCCTCGGAAGCTCGCCAGCGGCTCTATGAAAGGGCCGCGCGGCACTCTAGGGTGATCGGGCACTCGAAGGGCGCGGCTGAACCTGCGAGTCTGTACAAGGTATCCACATCCACCCCTAACATCCGCACCCTGACCCACGAGCCTGTCATCCACTCCAATCTTGATTCGAGGAGGCCATGTTAGGCCATGAAACTTACCGGAACGGTTTTGAGGTGCTCGACTCGGAAAGTCAATTCCAGCGGGAAGGAGACCTACGTCACCAACCTGCTGGTGCTGGACCCGGAGAACAGCGGCGGTACGAATTACGCCATCGAGGTCTGGGACGACAAGCCCCACGGGGTAACGCTCATGTCGGAGATCGCGGTGACGGTGGTCAGCGTCTTGAACAAAAGCGGCGGGGTACCCGCCTTGCGAGCAGTCATGGCGGCGCAGCCGCCGAAGCCAGCCGAGGCGGAAGCCTCGGCTGCGGCGTAGGTGGTTACCGCTGCCGGGCGGGCAAGGAGAAAAACGGTGGATCTCCGCCGAGATTTCCGGCCCAAGGAGTCACGGTAGAGATTCCTTTAACCATTCCGTTACCACCCGTCCTTGGGGACGGGTAAACGGGGACGGGATCGGGGACGGGTTACCTGTCCCCAGTGAGGACGGGTTAGGCAGTCATGCAGTCAGTTGAAGCCATGTCGGAACAGATTCTCTACTGGCTCTCACTAAACATGGAGGCGCGGGCGCTGGCTGAAAGGCTGCTCGAAAGGTTTGCCGTAACAGTGGGCGATCTGCCAGCCAGCGCCGCGCACCATCACGCCGAGCCCGGTGGGCTATACCGGCATTCGCTCGAAGTTGCGCTCAAGGCTTTGGAGGAGTTCGAAGGGGGTATCAAGATGGAGCAGCGGCCAGACGGAAGTGTGGATAGCTTCCGTAGTTCCCACAACCGCCCGCGCTGGCAGTACGCCACGTTTATTGCCGCTCTGTGCCATGACTTGGGAAAGCTGTTTGAGTTAGAGGTGCGCGGCAAAGGGGAGACATGGTGCCCGCTGGATGAACCCTATGCGCAGTTCGGTAGGCGCACGAAGACTCCCGTCGCAAGCTGGCGGCCTGAGCGGGAGCACGGTGCTCATGCGAAGCTTTCTAGCTTCCTCATGCACCACATCCTTTCCCGCGCGGACATCGCCTTTCTGGGCCTGCCGCGCTTTGTGCATCTCGCGACTTGTCTTTCGGACGGGCACAGCGGCGAGTCCGCAAGTCCGCTTTCGCAGGCAGTCAGCCGCGCCGATCAAGCCAGCGTCGAGAAGGCCCAGCCCGCCATAGCTGCCCAGCCCGATAGCAAGGTCAGCCTGTTTCTTCAAGCGCTCCAGGAGTTGATAACAAACGGCGCCATGGGAGTGAACGTTCCTGGCGCACAGGTCTATGTCGAAGGCGAAAAAGCCGCAGTCGTCGTGCCGGTGGCAGTGAGCTTGGCCCGAGACCATCTCTCGACCAAGCGGATCGTGTTGCCGCCGAATATAAACCTCTACAACCTGCTCCATCATGCGCGCTTGGCGGACGCGGACGAAGCTGGACGCAGCGTTCGAACGATCAAGCTACAAGGCAAGCAAGGCACCGTTTCGCTCAGCGCCCTGATTCTTCCCACAGATAAGGTCGTACCCAAAGAGATTCTGCCCACACTGCGTCCTACCCACTTTGAAATCACTACGGAGCCTGCACGTGAAACCCCTGCTGTGGCAGAGGAGGTGAGGCTCCTGGAGAACAAGACATGAACACTCTTATCGCAAATCAATACGGTCGGGTCCAAGGCGAAGCGGGCGGTTGTGGGCTGACGTTATCCGTAACGGCTCAGACGCCGCGCCGCGAATCGGTTGCGCTCGAAACCCGCATTGACTCGGTCGAGCAGCAGCTCCATTTGCTTGCCATCTTGCGGGCCGTCGAGCGGCGGATCGAGCAGTTCCAGTTGCACGACGGGAAGACACCCGAGTCTGCCGAGCAGCACAGCCCTTTCGACGAGACCATCTGCGGCGAAGAGGATCTGTTTCGCTCGAATGGCGCCGCGTCGAAGAACAAAATCTACGGGCGCTTTTCCCAGTTTCTGGTCTACGAGCAGGTGGACCAAGGCCGGCTGCGGGTCTTCTTTGCGGTCCGCGACGAGGCAAAGCGCGTGGCGCGCTTCGACCTCCATCCCGGCGAAGTCCAGGCCATGCACTCGTTGGCTAGACGCGCGCTATTTGCCTGCGAACAGATCGATCTGCTGCTTCGTGACGAGCTTTCGGTGAGCGTGACCCTAAGTGCCTGTTGCCACGGTCTGCGGTTCGAGGTGCAGGTTCCGCTTTGGCGCTCAGAGTTCGTCATCAGCAAAGCCAATGATCTGGCGACGCTCGCCGTCTTCACGCGCCGCGCCATCAATCAGGAAAAGACGATTCCTCTCAAGTTTGGAGGAGAGGTCAATCAGCTTAGCTTGCGGAGAAGAAATGACGGGCAAGTCCTCGCCGAGTTCGAGCACAACGGCGCGATGGAACGTTTCGCACTCTCAACCCTGCAGCTCTACGAGCTGGAAGTCCTGACACAGTACGCACTGCACCGCGCCTTCGAGCCATCAAGTTTCGCCGCCGGCAGTCCACTGCCGCCCGATACGGCAACGGCGGCCTAAAATCGCGTAATTCACGCCTTCGCTTTTACTCCCACAAACCCTTTCTCAGTCCCACAAACCCTGATCAACCACAACGGCGTCCACGCGAGCAATCGCGCGGGTGTCGGAATCCACAAAAGGAGTCTTTGCTATGAGTGTAATCAACACCAATCCGCTCAAATCGGCGCTCGAAAGGCTCTGCCTTGTCGTGCCGAAGCGAGCAACTATGCCGGTGCTGGAAAACTTGCGATGGCGCGCTGCAAAAGGCCATCTGGAGTTGACCGCGACCGACTTGGACAACCGTCTGCAAATCTTCATCCCCTTTGTCGGAGAGCCCATCGACAGCGATGTTGATGCGCTCGTCCCGGCGAAGGAGCTTTGCCAACTCGTCAAAACAGAATCGGCTCCGAGCCTGAAGATCCGAATCCGCAACGGCAAGTGTGAGGTCAGTGCCAGCAAGCGCACAGTCGTCCTGTCGTGTGCCGATCCAAACAGCTTCCCCGAAACCCCAGACGGGGAGCTAAAGCCGCAAGGCCAAGTCCTTGCGTCGGCATTCGATGCGGCATTGCGCCGCGCTCTGTTCTGTGTCTCA